>CAZIHJ010000004.1:0-79020 GCA_964538485.1 uncultured Chitinophagales bacterium
ATCGAAAGGCGCAGGAAGAGTACGGAAAAATCGCGAGAAAGCCAAGGGTTTCTCACCGCAAGGTAGCTAGCCACTTGCGGGCCATAGAAAAGGGGCTAATACCGCTTGGTATACATGTATTGAAGAATAGTGTTCGTCTCTGGTTTCGCGGGTTCAATATGCCATTTCAAACACGGATTCGATAGTTGTGAGGGGCTTGATGTTCGGGTCCCCGCTACAGGTTCTAAAGAAGAAACCCTCACTGGTGAAAGCTGGTGAGGGTTTGCTGTTTCTAAGCATCGATTACATGGTGAGCTTTTCAACAATGTTTCGGCACTGCACTCCATGTGCGAGAGACGCTCCTCCTCTCACTGCAGCCGTAACATGAATGGCTTCAGTCATCTGGTTAAGGTTGGCACCTGTTTCAAGGCACTGGTTGGTATATGCGTCAATGCAATAGGGACATTGGACGGTGTGGGCAACCGCCAGACCAATCAACGACTTCTCCCGTTTGGTAAGTGCCCCTTCCGTTGCAGTTGCCTCAGTATACCACGCAATGAATTTATCCCAAAGGTGTTTTTGGTTCTTCCCCATGTCACCGAACCTGGCGAGGTCCTTTGATTCATAGTAGGACGACATTATTCCTCCGTTATGATTAATGCGATAATGAGCTATGACCCGAGTTGATGCTTCAGTGTGCGCATCCGATCCTGATAAGCATTGTAGTCAGTTATGGTGTCAATATCAGCAAGTTCGTTTAGTTGGGCAAATGAGAGATTCAAACGACGGAGCCGCCGGATAGTCTCATGGCAGACTGTCTCACTGCTCCAGGCCATTCCGTCAAACAGCTCCTTTGTCGGTGCATACATGCCGAGCAGGTAGTACCCGCCGTCGGTTGACGGACCGATGACGACGTCATGCTGGCCGAGGGTCTCAAAGGCACGTTCGAGAGTGAGAAAATCCAATTCCGGAACATCGGTACCAATAATAATAGTACGCTTCGATCCCTCCGCAAATGTTACCTCGAATGCGTTGCGCATACGATCTCCCAGGGTCTCCCCTTTCTGCGGGCTCAGTTGGAATAACGGCCCCACCCAAGTCCGCATCTCGTCCTCACTTGCAGCCGGATCATAGAACACGTAGACTTTACTTCCCATTTCGAGAAGCTGTTTTCCCAATGTATATGCATGTTCAGCAAAGAGCGTATAGATTTCTGCGGCTTGGGGCATTCCGATAGCCTCGCCCAAGCGGGTTTTGACACTTCCTGCACGCGGGAATTTCGCAAAGATTATGAGGGCTTGAGTGTTCAAATAGAGACACCATTGGGTTGACCGACCCTCGACCTGGCACGAAAGAATTCCCATATAAGCAAGGCAAAGAACGGCAGATACTCCAACATCATCAGCAAGGGGCTGTCGACCCATTTGCCTGAAACCTTGTACTGATATACCACGACATTACTGAGGTTGGAGAGGATGAGTAGTGAGAATACTGCCGGCGACCAACGGATGACAATCAGCGCTGCCAGCCACGATAGGTACCAGGGATGCACAACAGGTGAGCATACGACAAAGCCGAGAAAGGCCAGAAATGTTTTCTCGATAAGGGGCCGATCGAGAACCATGATCACCAGAATCCAGGCCATAAACAGAACACCACAGACAAGATGTGAAGTGGTATTCTCGTTCAGGATGAAGTTCACAATTGAGAACACCGATCCATTGAACTCAAATTGAGAGTTGAACACGATGAACGATTCGGCAAGCCCGCCTGTCGGCTCGAAGTATGCCCAGCAACCGACACTGAAGATGATGAGTGGCAGCACCACAATGGCATTTGCTTTCAGACTCTTCCTAACGTCCAGCAGCAACGGAACAACAAACAACGGATAGAGCTTCGCAAGACCTGCCAATCCGAGGGCGAATGCACCGGACACCACCCTGCTCTTGATGATCAGCAAGATGGAAAGCATCATCAATGGAATCCCGAGTGCATCGATATGGCCATCCAGTCCAAAGTACATTATCGGAAGTGGAGACCATGCGTACAACACCACCAGAGCGGGATTGAGAGCAAGATGCCGGAGAAGAAGAAACAACACCAACAACGTGCACAACTCGCAGAGTGTCAACAACAACTTCATTCCTGGAATCGAATCACCGAACAACACATTTGAGAAAGCGAAAAACACTTGTGCAAGCGGCGGATAGATCGTACGCATACCCGGGAAGTTGATCTTTGAAGAAAGATCTTCACTGTGCAACGGCGAGAGTTTTGGATCATCCGGGGCGAGGGCGAATGGGTTGGTGCCGGATAGTGCAACCTTTCCATCCCAGACGTATCGATAGATGTCATCCGATGCCACAGGTGTGAGTGGGACAAGGGTGAGCCTAAAGAGGAAGCCAAAGAGGATAATCAACCACAGAGTTGTTGTGTTGGGGACGGTTTCACCCCCGACGATTAAGGTATGTCGCATTACAATGCCGAGAGGGAGAAATGCCAACGCATTGACTGCCATAAAAAGAACGACCCCGTCTCCAGCCGAAGTCGGGAGATACAGGACGAGGTAGAGCAACTCGGTCACAATTCCAAGTGCAACAAGCTTCCATTGAGCCATTTACGCCTTGACGAACAGATACTTGAAAATGGTGAAGAGAATCTTTGCCGAAGCTTTGACCGTGCCCGAGAAAGTCCCGGTGACCTTCGATTGACCGATGCGTTTTCGATAGCGGACGGGAACTTCGGCGCATTTCATCTTCAATTTTGCAGCTTTGATTTGCATTTCGACAGTCCATCCGTACGTAGGGTCGGACATCTTCAATCGCTTTAGCGCATCAGCGCGAATTGCTCTGAATGGGCCGAGGTCTGTGAATCTTTGGCCCCAGAACATCCGAATCAATGTCGACGCCACCCAATTCCCCACTATCGCCTGGGGGAGTAATGCCCCGGGTTCCCGCTCACCAAGCATTCGAGAACCAATCACCAGATCATACCCGTCCTCCACGATGGGACGGAGAAGGTCTGGCAGATCCTCCGGGTAGTCACTGAAGTCCCCATCCAGGAACACTATTATATCAGCCTGACGTTTCACGAGGTGGTCTATCCCCTTCAGGCAAGCGTAGCCGTATCCTCGTCTCGACTCATGGAGGACGGTTGCACCCGAACGCTTTGCATATTCTGCCGTTCGGTCCTCCGACCCATTATCTATAACAACGACTTCGTCCACAAGCGATGGAATATGGCCGACGACCAGCGCTATGGAATGTTCTTCATTGAACGCTGGTATGATTACCCCGATACGCTGGCCTTCGGCAGTCACATCGAGCCCATGAACGCAGGTGGCACGGTTACTTCCTCTCGCTCATCAAAACCGGGGATGCATCCAAACCATCGATTTTGATGATGGCGCCCGTTGAGCGATCTATCTGCCCAAACTGCAACACCCCAGTCGGGCACGACTGCACACACGCACTACAGCGGACGCACTCGGGATCTTCCATGGGGAGCCCTTTGTTGGCAAAGTTCATAACGTCGATCCCCTGATGACACACTGACGTGCAGACGTTGCAGGAAATACACTTCTTTTTATTCGTAAGGATTCGGAAGCGGCTGAAACGGGAGTAGATGTGCATGAGTGCTGCAAGAGGACACGCAAACCGGCACCACACGCGTCCGCTGAACCAGAAGTACGCCCCGTACCCTACTGCGCCTGCCAGAAATAAGTCAACAATGTATTTGTAGTTGAGCTGGATGCCAAGGAGCGACCAACTCTGAAAGATGCCGTTGAATGTTGCATTCACAGTCCGACCGAAATCCGTAGCAGGCGTAGTCCAACCGATGACACGAAGGATAAGCAACAGGAAGGCAACCGCAAGGATGAACTGACCGACCATGTTCACACGATTCCAGCTGGCGCCATGTGGCATCTTGTGACGGTGTGTATCGCCTAACGTTTCCGCCATTGCGCCGCACGAGCAAATCCAACCACAGTATGCGCCTTTGCCCCAGAAATACACGATGCCTGGAATGATGACAAATGTCTGTACGAGGCTAATACCAAGCCACCACCAGAGAGGTTGCGAGGTGAAGACATTCCAGACAAAGAGAGGCCAAGCCAGAATGATGCCGAACGCACGCCAATATTCGCGCCCGTGGCCATAGTTAACGAGAGGAAATAGAGCATCTGCAATGCTCTTGCCGATCCCCGAATCGAACACCCCGTTATAGCCAAGATACGGCAGGAGAACATAGGGCAAGAGAAAGAGGGGAATGAACTGGATCGTCATGAGCGTCAGGGTTTGCGCCTTCACGTATGGTGTCTTCCTCCGTTTGATGCGCTGGTAGCCGAAGATGAAAACCAGCAGGCTGTACACAAGCGCATAGTAGAACCCCCCTTCGCCCAGTGAGAGCATCATGGTGCCGAGGATGGTGGTCTTATCGGCTGCAGCGACAGCAACAGACTCACCCAGCCCCGTGACGAACGACGGCACGTTGAAGGGAAACCAATTATTGTTCTGGAAGAGTTTCGTCACTTCTCCACCGGCTTTCCAGTTATATACGAACAGACAGAAAAGGAAGAAGAGTCCGAAACCCGTCCACCCCCTCAACCCTAATTCACCGGTGATCTTCACTCCGGTCCTCCGGAAGAATTCCAACGGTGCTTCGCGCCCGATCATAGAGAAGACCGCATCATTCGGGAGCGTGACCTCATTTCCCGCGGCATCAATCAACGTCACATCCTTCTCCCCGATGTTCTTCACCTGGCTCTTCATCATCAACGTAATGCGGCCTGGTTTATTTGCATCTCCCATGAACCCGCCGCTGCTCGTGGTAACGCGCTCGGAGGTTGGAGTCTCAATCGCAACGTCGGCCATCGGATCAGCCATCAGCTTGTTCAAGCGTTCCACGTTGTCGGGCTTTGGTCTGGAGAATTCCTCCTTGCGGTATGAGATGGTCACGTAGCCGCCACACTGAGCGATGGCGATGGATGTTTCCAGCGCGCTGTCGCCACCACCAACCACAACCACATTCTGATGAGCGTAGTCTTTGGGGTCGTGCAGCCGATTGTACACCTTGTCGCGGTTCTCTCCCGGCACACCGAGCTTCCGGAAGTCCCCCGATCTTCCGATGCCAACGATCACTCTTCGCGCAAAGACACTCTCCTGCTTCGGGATCACCACCTCGAAGTATCCATCCTTCCTGGCCACTCTCTCAACACGGGCCATACGAGGAATTATCCCATTCTCCAATGTCTGTGCCTTCAGCTCTTCCACCAGAGGCTCTTTCACCTGCGCGGTGAACTGCAAATCACCCGCCGGGGTCATGTCGGTTGGATAGGTAAAGATGGGTTTCCCTTTGGGGAAGTTGACGATAGTGGAAAATGGCTCGGCTGCCTCGAATACTTCAAAGCTCAACCCATTTTTCCTGGCCTCAAGTGCAGCCGCCATACCTGACACTCCGGCACCGACAATCACGACATCTTTCAGCTTCTGGTCGGATACGTTTGTTCCTGCATTCCGGAAATCAGGGTCGCCGAGAATGGCCTGTATTGCCTTTGCTCCGCTGTCCGAAGAAAACTTCAGCAACGGAATGCCGGTAAGATCGCCGACGATATAGAGGCCGGGAATGTTGGAAGAGCCGTCTGAGTTCACCTGCGGTAGCTTTTCGACAATACCTGCGGGCCACTTTGTATGGAGCCATTTCATGTAACGTGACAGTATGTTCATTCACTCTCCTCGTGTCTTATCTGAGTTCTGAATCTCCCTATGTCCGACCATCAAGTTCATATTGATGAGATATTGTGAGTCGTACCTGATACGCTAACGGCTGTTGAGATCCCAATCATAGGGAAGATATTTGATTGCCGGAGGCCGGAAGTGGGAAACGCCGAGCAACGTCAGCGCGAAGTTCGAGGCAGAGCCGTATCTCTTCACGAAGTCATCTCCATACCACGAGAGAAGCTCGGAGAGATAGAGAGTGTGTGTCTCTTTCTCAAAGCGGTTCTTGCTGACATCGTTCAAGAATCTCTTTGCATTGTCCTGAAGCTGGTTGCCAAGCTTCCCCCCAACGTACGCCTCTGACCTGAGCGGGGGACAACTCTTCGCCGCGCATACAAGTGCCATGTGAATGCGGGGTTCATCGAACTTCTTCCGGATTACCTCGTGCTCAATCTGGTTCAGACTGTACTTCGCTTCAGCAATGTCAATCCAGACAATATCCCAGGGCCCCTTCCCCCCCTGATGAATGTCCCGTATGCTCTTGACCGGATAATGGTCGATGATTAACTGTATTGTGAAGGCGTTGTACGCATTGATCCAGAATGCGAGGCGCTCATCTTGGCTCTTGATCGAGGAGGGATCAACTCTGCGTAGAGATGCGAGATACTCTGCAAAGCGCCTGTCGGTTTGAATTGCAGAATAATCCACTGCTCCTTTGGCAACATGGTCACGGAGAACACTTGTAAACAATGAATGCGAGTTGTCATGCTGGGCATTACAGAGCGTGGCATACGCGAACAGCCAGGCAACAATCAGCAGACACTGCCTAGAACTCATAAAACACTCCGCCCGCAAAAACGAAACCACCTGCAATGTTTCTTCCGTGTGTAGCGGTCGCGAAAGAAATGGAAATGCCAAAATGTTCAGAGGTCTTGTAGAGAAGTTTCGGCACGATAGCAGTATATTCCTGGTTGTTTGTTGAAAGTCCGTACGCGGACGCCGCCACAGGTGTCGAGGGAATTGAAGAGGTCGATTCCTTACCTGAGAGGAGGAGAATGAAATACAAGCGGCTCTTGAAGAACCCGTACCCCAACTCCACATTGTAGAGCAGCTCATTTGAGAACCCGCTTCCACGAACGTTGTATGCGACGTCAGCAGCAATATAGGCGGGCAGCGGATAGAACGATTTCCCAAACAGGAGGACTGGCGCGACATTGAATTCTCCATCTCCGAGTATCAGACCGTCGGCGTTCTTACTGTCCCCTGACGGGAGGCCGAAACGCAACCCGAACGAAGCTGCATAGCCGTTGTCAAGAAACAGACTGTATCGTGCTGTCATATCTATGTCACCGAGGCCACTGTTCGTACGCTTGGAAGTCACAGGAGCAAAGGCAGATTGCATGGGAGAAACGGAGAGAAACTTGAAGGGGATCAATGCAGTCAAGGTAAGACGGTCGGTAACCCCAATTTCTCCGAATGCTTGCACAACATTATCCCGCACATCAGCGAATACCGGGGTTTTCTCTGCACGATCATCGTAGATTTTGTTGTAACCAATCGTACTGAATCCTAATTGCATGAACGCAGAGCCGGGCTTACGCGGCCAAGAACCCGCCAGGCATGTTTCTCCAAAGAAAAGATGGGCCGCAAGGAGAACGACGAGCAGTCGGGAATAAATCATTGATAGACCTTTTTGGTTCGGAAACAGTGCGACACGCTAAAGGACCAAAGTTCAAATAACAAACAACATTCAAGAACCAAATAGCAAACAGTTCAAGGCCCTTGTAAAGGGCGCCGGGGTTTATTATGTTGAAACCACACTATATCTTCCTCAGGGAAAGACGAGCCATGCCAGCATACAAACCCATTCCCCTGCAATTCACGAATTATGCACCCGAAGAGCAACAGCGTCGGGCCAAGCTGTTCTTCGATCTCTGCAACAGGCGACGTACGGTGCGGGAATTCTCGGATAAACCTGTCCCGCAGGAACTCATCGATATACTCATCAGAACTGCTGGTACAGCGCCTTCCGGCGCCAACAAGCAACCGTGGAAGTTTGTTGTTGTCGATGATCCTGAATTGAAACGACAAATTCGTGTTGCGGCCGAGGCCGAAGAAAAAGAGAGCTATGAGCACCGGATGCCACAGTCGTGGCTGGACGATCTGGCCGAACTGGGGACCGATTGGCAGAAAGAGTTTCTGGAGGTAGCTCCATATCTGATCGTCGTCTTCCGCGAGAAGTACAGGCTCGAAGGAGGCGTCCAGAAGAAGAACTACTACGTGGATGAATCCATTGGTATAGCATGTGGTTTCCTTCTAGCAGCGATCCATAACTCCGGACTTGCCTCGCTCACTCACACGCCAAGTCCGATGAATTTTCTGAGCGAGATCCTCAAGCGTCCGCCCAACGAATCGCCCTACCTTCTCATTCCCGTCGGGTATCCCAAAGAGGACGCAACCGTCCCCGACATCCAGCGAAAACCACTTCACGATATCATGTGTGTGAACACTTCCCGATAGTCCATATCGTTTTCCAACCCGAGGCCGACGATCATTTGATCACTGCTCCGCCGCAACTGCTTCCCGCCCCGGCAGTACAGCCGTAGCAATGCGAGCCGAAAACGATTCCACGCTTCAAGAGTTTATCAAAATCGAAGTTCCATATTGTGTCCGGCGCTCCATGATTCACCCGCCATTCAAGCATCTGGTTGAAATCACAATCGAATAACGTGCCGTCATACCCAACGCTGATCAGGTTTCTGCACATGACTCCTTCTGCGGCTGTCGGGTTGAATGCGTTTATCAGCTTCTCCATGTAGGACTCATACAACTCCGCCCGCTCAAGAAAATGCCTGAAACGGTTGATCGGCATGTTGGTAATGACGTACAGTCGATTGAAAACAATTGCATGCCGCTTCCACAATTCCTCTTTGAATTGTTTCTCAATTGCTCCCTGCTCAGGAGGAAGGTATGCGCCAACAGGATTGTACACCAGGTCAAGCAGGAGCCCACGTCCATCAGTCCCGTACCCAAGGGCGTTGAGTCTCCGCATGGACTCCAGGCTCTTGCCAAACACACCTTGTCCACGCTGTGCATCCGTCTCATGTTCCTGGAAATATGGCAAGGAAGAGATGACTTCACACTGATGATCACGAAAGAACTCAGGAAGGTGCTCCATGTTTCTCCCGTTCACCGGATGGGGGTCCAACGTCACGGTGAGGTTGTGCCGAACCATCACGTGTCTGTCGAGGGCCCTTGCCTCTGTAACGAAGTACTCAAAATGGTCATTCAACTCGGGGGCTCCGCCGGTGATGTCCAGATTCCTGATCTGAGGATGCTGTCGAAGGATTTCCAGACAGCGATCAATGGTGGATCTGTCCATCATTTCCGTGCGCTTCGGGCCGGCATCAACATGACAATGCTTGCACGCCTGGTTGCAGAGCTTCCCGAGGTTTACCTGCAGTGTCTCAATGCCGAGTGGCTCCAGTGCCATGTTGGCCGCCGCGAGAGTCATTTCAAAGCTCATCGTTGATTCCCTTGCTACTCCGTACAGTGTTTATCAAATCTCAGCAGTCATCGGATTGCAGCCTCAACTATATTCAACTGTTCTTCAGAACGTTCTGGAGTGTCGTGAGTAACTTCTCTGATGTATACGGTTTTGAAATGTATTCTTTCACACAACCGGATATTCTCTTTGCAGTATTATGACTCCCTGTCATGCCGCTCGATGCGATGATCGTCACTGTGGGGTTCATCTTTTCCAGGGCACGTATTGTGGCCGAGCCATCCATGTAGGGCATCATCATGTCAGTGAGCACAACACTTATGTCATCGCCATGTTTCGCATACAGCGACAAAGCCTCAGTCCCGTCACTGGCGGTGATAGCCCGATAGCCATGTTCTTCAAGTGTTATCCTGGTCATCTCACGAATCGACGCTTCATCATCCACGATGAGAACGAGTTCCCCGTTCCCGTTGGATAGAATCCGCCTCTCCTCCTCATGTCGGTCTTCCAGTGCTTCGGCAGCTGGAAGGTAAACGCGAAAGGCCGCACCCTTACCAATCTCACTCGACACCTCGACGAGTCCTCCATGTCCCTTCACGATGCCAGCCACAGTTGCAAGACCAAGGCCCGTCCCTTTACCAAATTCCTTTGTGGTAAAGAATGGTTCAAACACCCGTTCGATGACATCCGCCGGTATCCCTGATCCTGTGTCAGACACAATGATCGTTATGTAACGACCGGGCTTCACATCCGGGCGCATTCGAGTGTAGTGTTCATCCAGAGTTGTATTTTCGCTCTTGATACTCAGGATACCTCCGTTTGGCATTGCATCACGGGCGTTCACACAGAGGTTCAGGAGCACTTGATGAAGCTGTGTCGCATTAGCGACGACCTGCCAGAGCCCCCTGGAGATTCTTGTCTGCAATTGAATAGACGGCGGAAATGTTCCCCGTACAATTTTCTCCACTTCTTTGATCAGGCGTCGTGGATCAAGAGTCGTCCGGCCACCCTCCGCACCGCGGGCAAATGTGAGCACCTGATGAGCCATGTCTGCGCCACGTTTTGCGTTCGATTCAATCATCGTCAGCAAGTCATGCGTTCGATTATCCACCTGTTTCGAGAGGAGCGTCTCAACCGCCAACATGATAGGAGTGAGCACGTTGTTAAGATCGTGGGCAACTCCGCCGGCCAAAGTTCCTATACTTTCGATCCGTTGGGCTCGCAGGAAGTTGAGTTCGAGTTGTTTTTTTTCTGTCACATCAGTGTTGATGGTGAGGATGGATCGCGGCTGTCCTTTCTCGTCACGGACAAGAGTCCACCTGCTCTGCACAATGATGTCCCTTCCGTCCTTCGTCCTCTGTCGCAATTCGCCATTCCAATCACCCTTCGCCTTCAGAACCTTCATGGGCTCATTGATCTGTCCCCTTTCAGCCTCGTTGAAAAGCAGATCCGAGGTTTTTTTACCGATTACATGTCCGGCCTTCCATCCGTAGAGACGTTCAGCACCTTCATTCCAGAATAAAATGTTGTTCTCCATATCCCTGACGAGAATAGCATCGTGTGCTCTATTGAGCAATGTCGCCTGTTCCCTGATCTGGATCTCCGCTTGCTTGCGCTGAAGTTCCATTGCAGCACGGGCGGCAAAAATACTCAAGATGGACTTTGCCCGTTCAACATTGGCGAGCGGCTTGTCATCAAGGATGCAGATGTGACCCAACGCGCGCCCTGAAGAATCGAACAGGGGCACCCCCAAGTAGCACACGGCCCTCAATGCGACAAGGGCGGTCTCCTTGGGAAACATCTCTTGCACGTGGTCGCGGTAAAAGCACATCTTTCCTTCTTTTAGGACTGACTCGCATGTTGTCCCGACAACGTCATATTCAAAGTCCGGATCCCAATGATCACCAACCCACCAACCAAGTGAATGCACTCTGTCCGTGCTGTGGTTCATACATTCTGTCACAAGAGCATACCGGACGTTCAGTGCAGCTCCAAGATGCCGCGTGAGAGCCGGAAAAAATTCCTCTCCGGTAACAGTCGCAGTACCTGCAACAAGACTATGCAACGCCTGCTCTTCCCGCTTCCGTTCCGTGATATCCGTAACGAATGCATACAGATATTTCGGCTGGCCGGACGAATCTTTATACACATCGGTAAACAGTTCGACAGGAATGGTGCTTCCGTTCTTGCACCGGTATTCTTTTTCATATCGTACGGCCGGTCCGCCTGACAGTAGCTTCGCTACCTCGTGCGCATCAGACTCGTGCCAGCGTTCCGGCGTCAATTGTTGATATGTCAGCGCAAGCAGTTCTTCGCGTCTATAGCCAGTGAGCTTTTCGAAGGCGCTGTTGAAGCGGATCAGCTTCCCGTCGAGTTCCGTGACTGCGAGTGGCTGCGTTGTTTGTTCCACCATATCGTTGACGAAGCGAAGTTCATCCGTTGTCCGTTCGAGAGCATCCACCGCGCGTTTACGCAAAAGCTCCATGGCAGCACGCGCTGCAAAGATGCCGAGAATTGACTTGGCCCGATCAGGATCCGACAGCGGCTTGCCGTCTACTACATACAAATGACCCAGGGTTACCCCATCAGTGTCGAACAGCGGTGCGCCCAAATAACATGCAGCACCAAATGCCGGCAAGAACGTGTTCCCAAGGAAATGATCCTGAACATGATCCGGATAGAAACACATTCCTCCACTCTTCAGCACTTTCTCACAAGGAGTGTTCTCAGTAGCATACTCAAGCCCACTATCCCATTGCCCGTCTTTCCATCTGGCCAGTTGGCGTACTTGCTCGAACTTCGCTCCCGTGCATTCTGTAACAACAGCCATGCGCACCCCCAAAGCTACGGCAAGATGGCGCACGAGAGCGGGAAAAAATTCCTCACCGGTAACTGAGGCCGTCCCTGCAACGAGGTTCTGGAGGGCTTCGTCGACACGGTGTAGTTCGCGTTGAGATGCTTCTTCTTCTGCCATGGAGTCTATCGTTTGGGACTGGGAGAGAATATCAACAGAGGCGTTTCTTGGTCCATCTCTCTTCTTCATAGATCCTCCGTATGAGGAACTCACAGTCTGATGGTGAAAGGGTTGGGGATTGAATAGGACCGCATAGGAATTAGCTTACACAAATCCTACTTCCTTGTCAATATACTCAGGGACCCGAGGATTGATAGAAGACCGTTGTGTACGAGCTCTGTAGTCAGAGGATACAATTTGTTCTCCTTCCTCGTTCTTTTCCTCGTCAAAGTGCCATAGTGAATGGTTTCTTGCTAGATGGGGAGGACTGTTATCGAGCGCCCTACGCGGCAACGTTCCTTTGCCGTGAGGACATTGGCAGTTCAAACTTGAATCGAGTCCCTTTTCCAACCTGACTTTCGACAGTGATGGATTCGCCATGGACGTCGAGAATTTTCTTCACAATCGCCAGACCCAATCCTGCTCCGCCCGTCTTTCCGTTCGTTCGTGACTGATAGAATCTTTCAAATACAAAAGGCAGGTCGCTCGCCGGTATTCCAACACCTGTATCTTCAATGTAGACCCTCACTCTGTCACCCTGGCGTTCCAGCACGATACGCACTTCTCCACCGGTATGCGTATGGACAACTGCGTTGTCAAGCAGATTTTGCAGCACGCGTTCGATGAGGCCAATGTCTGCCTCCACCATCGGCAAATTTTCCTGAAAACTGGACATGAGCTTCACTTGCTTTTTCTCAACAATGGGGGCAAACTTCTGAATGAGGTCGTTTGCAAGTTCGGAAAGGGAAAATGGTTCGGCATGCAGTTGTGTTTGCCTCGCTTCGAGTTTAGAAAGCTCAAACAGGTCCTGCACAAGCCTGCTCAGTCGCTTGGTGCTGCTGAAGACAACCTCGAGGGAATTCCGGCGCTCTTCCGCGGTCAGGTTTGTGTCTTTCATGAGTACTGTTTCAAGGTAGCCCTGCATTGATGCAAGAGGAGTGCGCAGGTCATGGGAGACGTTGGCAATCAGCTCCCTGCGAAGCGTATCCGTGCGCTGCAGTTCTCCCACCTGTGTGGCAAGCGTCTCGGCCATAGAGTTGAATGCCCTGCCGAGATCATCCAGCTCGTCGTTTGACGTGATTGTCATCCGCTGAGAATAGTCCCCCTCTTTAAGGGCGAGAGCTGTGCGCGTTAACCGCCGCAACTTCTTCGTAACGAACCCAATCGCGACGAGGCCAATGACTCCTGCTGCAAAAAAACTAACGAGCACGCCTCGCACAGCCAAAGTCAGGATGTGGCTTTGTCGAATCCGATCGGCGACAGAGTCAAACTCCTCGCCGCGCAGAATGACGTAGACATATCCATCCGTCATTCCGTTCAATAGTACCGGCGCTGCAGAGAAAACTTTGGGTGTGTGGATGTCGCGAGGATTATCTCCAAGGACGAGCTTCTTCCCATCCGAAGCCAGGAATTCATTGATTGGCTGAAGCGACACTGATGTGGCGGTCACTTTTTCCTTCGGAGCATCAAACGTGAGAATTGTTCCTTCCGCGTCAAGCAGGTACACCTCTACGCTCGGGTTGACGACCATGACATCATGAAACAACTTGGCCATTCCGTCAAGGTTCGGCTTTCCATCAACGAATGGGCGGATATCATCTACGATATGCCGGGCCAGAGATGCGTTAATGCGCTGACTCGTCTCTGCAAAATACATCTCACTGGAAAACAGCGTCAGATAGGTGTATGCCCCCCCGACGAACAAGAGCAAAACCAGAAAAACAGCAGACAGCTTCCAATACAAGCTTCGAAAGAACCCCCTGAACATCACTCCTCATCGGCAAATTTGTATCCCAGACCCCACACGGTGAGAATGTACTGGGGGTTTGCAGGATCTTGTTCAATCTTAGCTCGCAACCTGTTGATATGTGAGTTCACGGTGTGATCATAGCCATCGAACTTGTACCCCCACACAGTATCAAGAAGCCCCTGCCTTGAATAGGCCTTTCCAGGGTTCCTGGCAAACAAGGCAAGCAGATCAAATTCTTTTGCGGTCAGTTCAACCTTGCCACCTTTGCAAAGAACAGTGCGTTTCTCTAAATCAATTTTCAGATCTCGAAAGTGTATTTGCTTCTTCGCAATGCCCGAGACATCATCCTTTACTGCATCGACACGGCGAAAGATTGCTTTCACCCTCGCCAGTAGCTCCCGCACACTAAACGGCTTCGTGAGATAATCGTCCGCACCAAATTCCAGTCCGAGCACTTTGTCAAATTCCTCGGAACGCGATGTAAGCATGAGAATTGGAGTGTAATTCCTCTCCGATCGAAGCTCTTTGCAAATCTCAAGGCCGTCGATGCCTGGAAGCATAAGGTCAAGAATGATGAGATCATAGTGATTCTTTAGTGCCTTCTGCAGCCCGGCCTCTCCATCATTGGCGACATCGCATTTGCATCCCAGATCAGTTATATGCATCTCGACGAGTTTTGAAATGTCCCGGTCATCTTCAACAATGAGAACCTTTTGGTTCATGGCTTGGAGGGTTCCTTTCGCCCTTGGGACGGTAACGGTTGGCTCTGAGAACATACGGAATCTCCTTGAGAATTTACACTGAAACAAAGTAACAGCCAAATATCACGAGATTATCACGAAACCATGACAGTAGCATCCGCATCAATCACTTCGGAGGATTGAGCACCCATTCTTCTCAGTGATCCCGGTTTATACACCCGCCACATCGAATCAGCGAAGTAGCGGCGCGAATCGAAGAGATGCTCGTACACTTCAAAGCCTGTCTCCCCTGCAAGTTGCTCGATCTCAGAAACGAGATATTTGTAGGAATATTCCGTGTGAATTGGCTCCCATGCCTCAAAATGAAACCACCTCCCGATCTTTTCAACGAACACCGATTGCTTCTCGAGGCTCACGACATAACTCTCCATTCCACCGGAAAACACATCGTAGGTCCCGAAGTGGCGCCATTTGCTCACATCGAAGTTTCCCCCGAGCTCCCGATTGATGCGATGAAGGAGGTTCAAATTAAAGTCCCGCGTTACTCCCTGAGAATCATTGTAAGCCCGGAGCAACATGTCGATGTCCTTCTTCAGATCAAAACCGATAAGAATCACATCATCATGATTGAGACAATTCCAGAGATTCCGCAAG
Organism: uncultured Chitinophagales bacterium; assembly: GCA_964538485.1. Classification (GTDB taxonomy): domain Bacteria; phylum Bacteroidota; class Ignavibacteria; order UBA10030; family UBA6906; genus JBJXHC01. The sequence continues at coordinate 15,320 of CAZIHJ010000004.1, forward strand.
AGGACGCAGTTTTCGGCATGCGTGAAATTCCCGATGGAAGAGCCCATAAAAAGAACGAGGTTCTTTCGTTTCGAACGATTGTTCAGCCATTTTAATCCGTTGAAATAGTCGGTGACAAGTCCATTCGCCTGAAGAGCCGGGAACTGATTGTCGAGTGACGCTATGAGCGCTTGCATAGCACCCTCGGAGATATCAATAGGAACATATTGAAAGTCGAGCTTCTGCTCGATAAAGCAATTCAAGAGTGTTGTTGTTTTCCTGCTGAATCCAGCCCCAAGTTCCACGAGATTAAATGGCTGATCGTAATCGACGTAGTGCGCAATGGTAGAGCTGTTCCGTTGTATGATTTCCAGTTCGCAGCCGGTGGGATAGTATTCCGGCAATTCAGTGATCCTGGTGAAGAGCTCACTCCCCCGTTTGTCATAGAAATATTTGGAGGAGAGTTTTTTCTTCGGTGATGAAAGCCCTACCAGGACATCAAGGGCGAACGCATCTGTCTCGTTGAACGAGTCAGCGTAGTCGGTTTCGTGAAGAATCTTATACGTTGGTGGCATGGTTCCTCCGTTTCACATGGTGTCGGATGCAAGGCGAAATCCCGTGAACTGCCAGCGCTTATCACACTGGAAGAAGTTGCGGTACGTTGGCCGGATGTGTGTCCGCGGAGTAGCGCACGATCCTCCACGCAGAGTCATCTGGTTGATCATGAACTTTCCATTATATTCCCCGAGAGGTCCCTTCTCCTGCTGGTAGCCAGGGTATGGTAAGTAGGAACTGCCCGTCCATTCCCACACATCACCATACATTTGCGAAATTCCCGACGTATCAACTCCCGGGGCATGACCGAGAGGAACGGGATGAAAGTTCTGCATTTCGAGAAAGTTTCCGCACGAAGCCGATGTCTTTACTGATGCTGCAGCCTTCTCCCACTCAACCTCCGTTGGCAATCGTTTGTCCGCCCATCGGGCGTACGCCGATGCTTCGTAATAGCTCACATGACTCACCGGTTCATCCTTTTCTATTGAGCGAATGCCTGACATTGTAACGATCCGCCATTCTCCATCTTTCTTCTCCCAGTACAATGGAGCTTGCCATCCATCTTTCGTCACGATCTCCCACCCGTCCGAAAGCCAGAGAAGGGGATTCTGATAACCGCCGTCATTCATGAACTCCAGGAAATCTCCGCAAGTCACCAGACGATCCATCAACCCGAAGTCATTCACAAACGCTTTGTGCCGGGGCAACTCATTATCCCAGGCGAAGCCTTTGTTTCCTGCACCCATTTCAAAGATGCCTCCCTGAATACCAATGAATTTCACAGGAGAGAGAAGAGGTTTGGTCATTTGGGGTCGGGTCTGCTTGTACACGGGACGAAGGGGATTCGATGCGAGTAAATGCTTGATATCGGTAACCAGAAGCTCTTGGTGCTGTTGCTCATGGTGGAGACCCAATTCAATCAGCGCAGAAACCTTTCGGTAATCATTTTCTCCGACAGATTGAATAAGCGAACGCGTTTGTTCGTTGATTGCAGTCCGGTAATCGTAGACGTCCTTAACGGTCGGCCGTGAGAGTGTTCCCCGAATGTCCCTGCTCCATCGCTCACCGAAGCTCTGATAGTAAGAGTTGAAAAGAACGTAGTAATGTTCGTTGTACGGTTGATAGGTTCGGGAGAACTGCTGCAGGATCACCCGTTCAAAGAACCAGGTGGTATGGGCGAGATGCCATTTCGGTGGACTGACATCAGCCATGGACTGGATGACGTAGTCTTCCGTAACAAGCGGTTGACAAATTTCTTCTGTCACCCGCCGGACGCTGTCAAATGCAGCCAGCAGATCGTGTCGTTCCATTGGAGCCCTCATGATTGGATGCTGATGAATTCGTGTCTGCATGAATGTGCTGAAGAAGTATCACGAAAGTGTCAACGCCAGGTAAACCTGTGGTGATAATTCGATGAGCATCGACATAGATCTTTTATCCCGGATGGACCGTTTCGTGACCATCGGCAGGCATATTGTATTCCATCAACAATGAACGATCACTACCACCAGTTAGCAAGGAGGCGGGAATGCGAGTACATGAGGTATTGTTTGATGATTTTTTTGCAAGAAGAATCCCCGATGAAGGATTCACGCTTGAGGAAGTCTATGAGGAATACTTTGGATTGATCCACGAGAGGCAGGAGAATCGCCCTGAATTGCATGGGCACGTTGTAACAATGGATGGAAACGTTGTTGTCCCGGAATTGCGACCGTCAGTCGCACCGTTCGCAGCATAACTTATCATCATTGGAGGTACCTATGGACGCGTTTGACTATGATACCATCGCCCCTGTCATTAACGATTACATCGGTGACGAACTCACATTCGAAGACTTGAAAAAGGGCTTCTCGGCATTCCTCGAAGACGAACGATCAGAGTCCATTGCATTGGTTGCGGTCGAAACCAGATGAATGACGCTTTGCGAAAACACTGGCCCGAATATCTCATGGAAGCGGCAGAGCTCGGGATCTTCATGATCTCCGCAGCAACGGTCGGCGTCTTGTTGGGGCATCCGAATTCGATCATTCATCAATCACTGCCCGACCCATTCGTACGGCGTGTTCTGGGAGGATGTGCCATGGGCATCACAGCGATCTGTCTTATCTACTCACCGTGGGGAAAACAGTCGGGTGCACATATGAATCCAGCTCTGACTCTGACATTTCTCCGACTCGGCAAAATCAAACGGTTGGATGCTCTCTTCTATATTTTCGCCCAGTTTGCGGGTGGAGTTACAGGAGTCGTCGTTGCAAAGACATTTCTTGGAGCCAGTTTGGGTCATCCGTCGGTGAACTATGTCGCTACACTGCCCGGACCATGGGGAAGTGGGGCCGCATTCGCTGGAGAGTTTGTCATTGCCTTTCTAATGATGTCAATGGTCCTCTGGGCATCCCACTCGGCAACTCTTTCACCCTACACAGGTCTATTTGCGGGCCTTCTCGTGGCGTTGTACATCACACTTGAAGATCCGCTCTCCGGTATGAGCATGAACCCCGCGCGAACATTTGGTTCGGCTATCTCAGCAATGCGATGGGATGCGCTGTGGATTTACTTCACAGCCCCTCCTCTTGCGATGCTTTTGGCAGGGGAAATGTACATCAGGCGAAAGGGACAACTGGCGGTTGCTTGTGCCAAGTTCCATCATGAGAATGACAAGCGTTGCATCCATTGCGGCGCAAACATGAACACGTGATTTGGAATCCAGTCCTTCAACCAACCATCAACGAGGTCTATCATGAAACATGTGCTTTCTGCACTCTTACTATCGCTTATCTTTTCCAGCTTGAGCCATGCCCAGGTTATATCCAAGAAGACTCTGACGCTCGAGGGGGCCAAACGGGTCATTGGAGCAGCCGTGGAAGAAGCAAAGAGACTCAACGCACCCGGTGGGGCGATTGCGGTCGTAGATGATGGCGGCAATCTTATCGCGGTCGAACGTCTCGATGGCACATTTGCCGCGGGAGCTCTCATCTCGATCGGTAAGGCCCGCACATCCGCTCTCTTCAAAAGACCGACCAGTTTCTTCGAGGATGTCATCAAGAAGGGTCGGACGCCCATGGTCGCGTTGAATGATTTTACTCCACTGCAGGGCGGCGTTCCGATCGAAGTTGATGGACAAGTCGTCGGTGCAGTCGGCGTGAGCGGCGCATCAAGCGCTCAACAGGATGAAGAGCTTGCGCTTGCCGGAGTGAAGGCACTGCAAGGGGGAACGGGAGGCAACATGGACGTGAAGTATTTCAAGGGTAACTCTGTCGCCGAGGCATTTAAGAAAGGGATGCCCCTCGTTGAAAACGGTCAGTATAAAGTCCATGCGAGTCACCGTGATGGTCCCGGTATGGCCGAGGTGCATACGAGGGATACTGATATCATTTATGTGCAGGAAGGAAATGCGACCCTCGTCATCGGCGGGACAGTTGTGGATGGAAAGCAAATCGAAACAAATGAAATTCGTGGGGTGTCAATCGTGAATGGTGAGACCAGGGCCCTTGCGAAAGGCGATGTCGTCGTGGTGCCGAACGGGATTCCGCACTGGTTTAAAGAGGTGCGCGGACCGCTCAATTACTATGTCGTAAAGGTAACCGAATAGAAGAAAACGACCAGAATCCACACTACATCAAGGAGAACGTCATGAAATTGAAATACACATTACTACTGCCAATCCTTTCGGTTATTTGCATGGGTTCCTCAGCCCGTGTAAACGCCGAACTTCCTGCGGGTGCGGCTGCTGCAACGGTTGATCTCGCAACTGACGCGGGTGTTGCACTCGTGAAAGGTCAATGGAGATACAGTGAAACGAAGATCATCGAAACAGACTTTTGGGAGCCCGGACCGGATGGTCAACCGGGAACCACGCCGACGAAAACATACGACTACGCTCCGCACGCTGGTGGAGTGAACTTTGATGATTCACAATGGGAAATAGTACCTCCGACCTCACTCTCAAAGCGCAGAGGCAACGGCCGGCTCTTCTTCAACTGGTATCGCATCGCGATCACCGTGCCGGAGAAGATCGATGATATGTCCGCGTCCGGTTCAACTGTAGTGTTCTCTACCTCGCTTGATGACTATGCCGAAATTTGGGTGGATGGGGAATTGAGCCGTTCCCTTGGACAGTCAGGTGGTTCCATCGTTGCGGGGTGGAATGCAGAGAATAAGCTTGTAATCGGTCGCAACGTAAGGCCCGGACAGGTGATTCAGCTTGCGGTCTTCGGCATCAATGGTCCGATCTCCAACCCCCCTGCGAATTACATTTACCTGCGATATGCAACGCTTGAGTTTCATCCCGGCTCGTACGCTCCTGTTGCCCTGACTCCAACCGAAGTGAATGTTGAGGTGGATCGGCATGATCCCGCCATCAATGCAATCGTTTCACTCAATCCAAAGATATTCAAGTTGGCGGATGGGTTTCGGTTTACTGAGGGACCAATCTGGGTAAGAGACGGCAAGTATCTTCTCTTCAGCGATCCGAACAGTAACATCATCTGGAAATACACAAGCGATGGCAAACTCTCCGTTTTCCGGGAGAAGAGTGGCTACGCAGGAGCGGATATTGGTGAATACGGTCAGCCCGGCTCCAACGGCATGACCGTGGATCCGCAGGGAAGACTGACAATCGACCAGCATGGGAACCATCAAATCATCCGGATTGAGAATGATGGCAACGAGACAGTCCTTGCGGACAAGTATCAGGGCAAGCGACTCAATAGTCCAAACGACCTCGTTTATCGCTCCGATGGAACACTGTTCTTCACCGATCCTCCGTTCGGATTGCCGAAGGTCTTCGATGACCCGCGCAAAGAGTTGAGCTTCAGCGGGGTTTACTCGATCTACAAAAGAAAGCTCCAACTGCTGACAAGAGAATTCACCGGCCCGAATGGTATTGCCCTTTCTCCTGACGAAAAGTATCTCTATGTCGGCAATTGGGATGAGAAGGCAAAAGTAGTAAAGCGATACGAAGTGAACGCGGACGGTACGGTGAAAAATGGGACGCTCTTCTACGATTTCACCAGCGCGCCCGGTGAAGATGCGATAGACGGTGTAAAAGTCGATCAACTCGGCAATGTCTACGTGTCGGGTCCGGGTGGGTTGTGGATAATCTCCGCACAGGGCAAGCATCTGGGGACAATCAAAGCGCCCAAGCATATCCACAATATGGCTTGGGGAGATGATGATGGAAAGACATTGTACCTATGCGCACGTGGATCATTGTACCGGATGAGGCTGAGCGTCGCCGGAGCCGGATTAAACATTGGAGCCCCCGCATTGGGAAGCAACCAGGGAACTCACCAAACCGACCACGGGGAGATCTACAATAAATGAAAGAGAATCTTATGAAGTGGCTCTACGCTCTCCCTTTCTTTCTCACAAGCTGCGTTGGGACGGAATATATCGATGACCCGGTTTCACCCGAACAGGTTGCGTCGCGGGTAGTGATTTCTCCTTTGAATGCGGCGGTTCAGGTTGGATTCAGTTTGCAGTTGCATGCTGCGCTGGTAAATTCTGTTGGAGACAGCTCCTTACCTCAGGAAGTGCAATGGTCCAGCTCGAACACGACGGTGGCTACAGTCAATCCCGGCGGTCTTCTTGTTGGGTTGCAGCCGGGGCAAGTACGGATTTCAGCCCGGCATATTGATCTGGTGAGTTCGCCCGCGCTCGTCACGGTCGTTGCAGATCCAAATCAGGTTGCCCGGGTTGTCGTGTCGCCTCATGCTGTACAACGGAACATCGGTGGAATGCAGCAGTTCACCGCAACTGCATACAATTTGAGCGGCGATGTGCTGGCGGGAAGAATTCCGGCGTGGGCCAGTTCCAACACGTCAGCTGTCTCAATCAATTCGAACGGGCTTGCGACGGCTCTCACTGAGGGTGCAGCATCAATCAGTGCAGTCATTGACGGAATCGAAAGCGGGCCCTCTCTGTTTACCGTTGTCGATAATGTCGTAAGCCGGACGGGAACATTTGTCATGCGACCGGGTAGCGGTCACAACGTGCAGGGAACAGCAACTCTCAGCCGTCGAACAAACGGCAGCCTGGTTCTTGCGTTTGGATCAGACTTTGCCAGCGCAGGTGGGCCGGATGTCGAAGTATATCTTTCAACTACAAACTCCGTCGGGGCAAACAGCATCAGTGTAGGTAACCTCCAGAGGTTCTCGGGTGCCCAAAGCTACAATGTGCCTTCCGGAGTCCAGTTGAACAGTTATGATTGGGTCATCATTCACTGCGTGCCATTTAATATCACGTTCGGCTATGCACGCCTGCAGTAAAACTCAAATAGGGGCACTCATGTTCACAACCTTACTTCTCCGGACGGGCCTCATCGTCCTGCTCATCTCAGTTGCAACCGAGTCACTCACGGCCGGAGGCTGGACACTGCAAGAGGGGCGAGGATTCTACAAGCTTGGCTTTCAACTGATCAACGCCAGGGAATTCTACGAACCGAGTGGGAACAAGACTTCGATTACACCGCTTGGAGACTACACGGTGAGTGTCTATGCGGAATATGGAGTAACGGATTGGGTTACGGGAACCGCCTACGTTCCGTTCTACAAGCGAAATACTCTGGACCGGGTGGTGGGTCGACAGAGCGGCGTGACGTATTTTGAAGGCGACCAGACATCACACTTTGCCGATGTAACCTTGGGTGCGCGTATTGGCATTATTCGGCAGTCGCCCACAGTGCTGGCTCTCAGTGTGCAACTCGGGTTGCCATTGGGCAACTCGACGCAGCCCAACGGACTCCTCTCCGGCGATGGCGAGTTCAATCAACTCGTGTCAGTGGAGATTGGCCATTCACTCCATCCCCTGCCGATGTTTGCAACTGTTAATGCAGGTTTCAATAATCGGACACGCGGTTTCTCTGACGAGTTCAGCTACGGCGCACAGGTTGGGTACACCTTTGAGCATCTGGTGACGCTCATTGCGCACTGTCACGGGGTGGAATCGCTGAACAATGGCTCAACAGATGTGACAGGAGGCGTGAGTGGTCTTTACGCGAACAACCAGAGGTTCCTGGGGTTTGGTCTGGAGTGCATGTACAAGCTCACAGAGGCCTATGGTATATCTCTCAGTGCCGCCACCGCAACTAGAGGAAGGAATGTCCTTTCAGCAATAAAGTATTCGATCGGCTTCTCTTTAAAAATATAGAGGAGAATCCTCATGAACAGAAAGTCTTGGGGGGTTGTCATTGCATTTTTAATAGGTCTTTCGGTGCAACAGGTGATCCCGGGAAATAGTCGGAAGGATCCGGAATACCTTCCCCGCATCGTGCGACTCGACAAGCGTATTGACGCATTGGTTCCGCAGGGTGCGAAATTGGAGAAGGTCGCTGAAGGTTACACCTGGCTCGAAGGACCGGTTTGGAGTCGCAAGGGACGCTATCTTCTGTTCTCGGACATTCCGGCAAATTCGATATTTATGTGGAAGGAAAGCAAGGGCGTAAGCCTTTTCATGAAGCCGAGCGGCTATACTGGTTCGTCGAAATTTGAAGGAAAAGAACCCGGGTCCAACGGACTCACATTCGATCTTGATGGGCGCCTCGTGATTTGCGAACATGGCGATCGCCGTATCACCCGTGTCGAAGCCAACGGTCTCAAGACTGTCCTCGCCGACCGATTTGATGGCAAGCGGCTCAATAGTCCGAACGACGTTGTGTTCATGTCCAACGGGGACATGTACTTCACCGATCCTCCATTCGGACTTCCACAGGCATTTGATGACCCAGCGCGAGAGCTTGAGTTCTGCGGCGTATTCAGGCTTTCAACCGGGGGAACGCTCACCCTCCTCACAAAAGATATCAAAGCGCCAAACGGGTTGGCATTCTCGCCCGACGAGAAAAAACTCTACGTCACGGACGTAGATCCAAACCGGTCTGCATGGCTTGTCTATGATGTACAGACTGATGGCACGATTGCCAACGGCCGCATCTTCCACGATGCAACTGTATTCAGAAAGCGATGGCCGGGGGCTCCAGATGGAATAAAGGTCGACAGACAAGGAAACGTCTACGGTGCCGGGCCGGGCGGCGTTTACATCTTTGCTCCGGATGGAGTGCTTCTCGGCCTGTTCGAGACCGGTACGGCAACATCTAACTGCTGTTGGGAAGAAGATGGCTCCGTCTTATATGTTACGGCGGGGACATCAGTGTTCCGCATAGTATTACACACGGGTCGGAATGGAGGTTGAGGATGTTACAAGAAACGGTGACGGGAAATGAGGCCAGCCGACGTTGCACACTTCGGCAGGCTTTTGGGCAGTTCAAAACATTCCACACCTTTGTGATGGTTCTGCAATCGTTACCGACTATCTTTGGTCAGCAGCGGACATCATTAGTCTATTAATCAACCACATGACAGGATGAACAAAACGCATGAAGGGCAGGATTTTGACGGCGACGATCGTTGCAGGAATCTTGTTAGTTGTTTTGACACAAGCATTTCCCCGGAATGGTCGAAACCGCGTAACGACATTGAATAGTTCGAAGGAAATGACATTGGAGACTGCAACATTTGGTGCGGGGTGTTTCTGGCACGTCGAAGATACATTCCGTCGGATTGAGGGTGTTGTAAGCACAGCCGTAGGTTTTGAGGGTGGAACTCTCCCCAACCCGACGTACAAGGACGTGTCCACAGATCTCACTGGCCATGCCGAGGTTGTACAGATCCAGTTTGACCCTGCAAAGGTATCGTATCAGAAACTGCTGGAAGCATTTTTCGAGCTCCACGACCCGACCACGCTCAATCGTCAGGGTCCGGATATCGGAGTGCAGTATCGATCGGCTGTCTTCTACCATTCCCCTCACCAGAAGGCAAGTGCCGAGGCATTGAAGGCAAGGCTCGGTTCGAGCGGTCGTTACAAGCGGCCAATCGTCACCGAGATAGCACCGGCCTCAACCTTTTGGAGAGCGGAGGAATATCACCAGCAGTACTACGAGAAACAACGCGGCCGATAACAGTAAGAGGAACACCATATGAAAACAGCAATGCTTGGAATCGTGGTACTGGCCTGGGTAACAATGCTCAACGCCGCAGTCAAGAATCTTCTACTCTATTCTGCAGAGAAGAAAGGATTTGTCATGGCTGAAAAGATTGTGAAGGACGACCAGGAGTGGAAGAAGCAACTCACCCCCGTGCAGTTCGATGTGACGCGCAAGAAAGGAACCGAACGTGCGTTTACCGGTGAATACTGGAATCATCACGAGACCGGCGTCTACAAATGCATCTGTTGTGGAACGGATTTGTTCCGATCGGAAACGAAATACGAATCTGGAACTGGATGGCCGAGCTTTTATCGACCAATTGCAAAAGAGAACGTGAAGGAAGATACTGACAACAGTTTCTTCATGTCCCGCACGGAAATCTCGTGCGCCCGCTGCGATGCGCATCTTGGCCACGTGTTCGATGATGGACCAAAGCCCACCGGACTACGATACTGCATGAACTCCGCTGCGTTGAAGTTCGAGAAGGGCAAATAGCTTACGACGGCAGGGAGGCGAAGCTCAATCGCCTCCTTGCTCGATTTCCCGGTCGCTCCGCTGTTTTGCCATCCCTGCTTGATACTCCCGTGACTTCGTTCCGCTATTTTGAATCAGTTTCATCGCAACCCCTTGGAATCGTACCGACTTAGAGGATTACTTCATGAATGCATCATCGAAAGCCCGGGTACTCATTCTCGGCGGAGGATTTGGCGGCCTTTATGCAGCCCTGGAACTCGAGAAGACCATCGCCAGAGATCCGAATGTGGAGATCACGCTTATCAACAGGGAAAACTACATTCTCTTCACTCCAATGTTGCACGAAGTAGCTGCAAGCGACCTCGACATCACTCATATCGTCAATCCCATCCGCAAGCTTCTCAAACGTATTCGCTTTTTCCATGGCGAAGTTGAATCAATCGACCTGGTCGGGAAACGCGTTGTCGCCACCCACGGGAATGAACACCATGACCATGAACTCGAGTATGATCACCTCGTGATTGCGCTCGGATCTGAAACCAACTTCCACAACCTCCCCGGCAAGGACAATGCCGTCACGATGAAGTCTCTTGGCGACGCCATACATTTGAGAAACCGCATTATCGAGAACCTTGAAGCTGCTGATTTTGAGTGCTTCCCGGATATTCGTGAGCCCCTGTTGACCGTCGTCGTGGCAGGAGGAGGATTTGCCGGTGTTGAAACAATTGCTTCCGTCAACGATTTCATGCGTGAAGCGCTCAGATTCTACCCTCATCTCAACGAGAAGATGCTCCGACTTGTGCTTGTCCATTCCGGTATGGTCATTCTGCCTGAACTTGGAGACAAACTGGGGACGTACGCGCAACGGAAGCTTGCTCAACGCAACGTGGAGATTAGAACAAATGCGCGCGTGAAATCATTCACTCATTCAATTGTCGAACTGAGCGATGGATCGACAATCAAGGCTGACACGCTTATATGGACGGCAGGAACGTCACCCTGCGCTCTCCTAGAAACACTCCCATGCACAAAAGACCATGGGCGAATTGTGGTCAATAAGTTCCTGGAAGTTGACGGATTCCCGGGAGTGTGGGCTCTCGGCGACTGCGCGCTTGTCTCCGATCCATACACCGGAAAACCGTATCCTCCAACAGCCCAACATGCGTTGCGACAGGGGGAAGTCGTTGGACGGAACATCGTGGCCAGGGTCCGCGGGACTCAAAAGAGGCCGTTCACATTTAAGACAATTGGTGCACTTGCGACGATCGGGAGAAGAACCGGCGTCGCCCAGATCTTCGGGTTCAATTTCTCCGGTTTCATTGCCTGGTGGATGTGGCGAACAATTTATCTGAGCAAACTTCCTCGCTTCGAAAAGAAGGTCCGGGTTGCGCTGGATTGGACGTTGGATCTTCTTTTCTCAAAAGACCTCGTGAAGTTCGAGACGGTCAGGGCAAGGGCCGTTTCCAGTCCACACGATCAAGGTGAAGACCACAGTGTGGCAACAAGACCTTCAAGATCGTCCGCAAGCCGTGCAACTGTCGAGGTGTAAGGGGATAATGATTCTATCTCTTGACTACAGATTCGTGACAATTCGAACCTATCTTGTGTCCAGGTTTTGCAACACGGTTGCCTTTACACAATGTTGGCAACACAATTTACCAACCATCAAATCAATAGGAGGTTCAATATGGTTCGTCTTACATCCATCGTGGCGATCGTTACTTTGGCGCTGGGGCTCTCAATTGAGTCACAAGCGGCAAGCAAAGTTCGTTTCAAGGTCCGTTACGAGAATATTACCACGGGCGAGATTCTGAAAAGTTCAACCGGCAAGACAGCTCCTCTTGCCGTGGCACCCGGACTTTGGGTTGTCGGCACCATCAACGCACCGATTTTCAAGACCGGCGAAAAGGAATGGGGTCATGGTCTGGAGTCGCTTGCAGAAGACGGTGATCCGTCAAAGCAGGCAGATTTCTGTAGGACCCACAAAGGTGTCGTGGCTGCGGGTGCATACAACACGCCAATGGGCGCCACAATGCCCGGCCCGATCACTCCCGGCAATGCATTTGAGTTTACGTTCGAGGCTACTCAAGGGCAAAAACTGTTTCTCGCCAACATGTGGGGACAATCGAACGACCTGTTCTACAGCACAAACGAGCTGGGCATAGATCTCTTCGATGCAAAGGACAGACCACTGAGCGGCGATATCACGAACAATCTATTCCTGTACGACGCAGGCACGGAAGTCAACGAAGAGCCCGGATTCGGTCCAAACCAGGGCCCGCGTCAAAGTGGCCCGAACACCGGAGTGGTTGAAAACGGTGTCGTCCGTCCGGTGTTGGACCCTTACGTGTATCCGACGGTCGCCGGAACGATCCGGGTGACCATTACCCCCGAGGCGTCTCTCGGGGCGAAGTAACACCGGTTTGTTAGCTAACAAACTATCAGGAGTCGGAGTTTGAAGGTGGGCGGCTCTGGCTCCTGATAACAAACAAAACATTCAAATATGAAATGGAGGATATACAACATGAGCAGGAAATCATTATTGATCGTTCTCGGATTGGTTGTCGCTTCAATCGGCTGGTATGCCTTTCGTCCCGAACGACTCTTCATCAACGAAGAAGTGAACGAAAGCTTCCCGGCAGTGGGGGTACAGAACTCGAACATGCCTGAACCGCTTTCGTATGGCATGTTCCGTGGAGTCGCACACGATGCACGCGGCACGGCAACAATCTACAAGCTTGCGGATGGCAAGCGCGTTCTTCGGTTCACGGATTTCGAGACATCAAATGGCCCCGACCTTAACGTGTACCTGGTCGCGGCAGAGGATGCCAGGGACAACGAGACGGTAACAAAGACCGGCTTCATTCAGCTTGGGTCAATCAAGGGTAACAAGGGAGATCAGAACTACGATGTTCCAGCCGACATTGACCTCAACAAGTACAAAGCTGTCACCATTTGGTGCCGACGGTTCGGAGTGAATTTCGCCACGGCTCCTTTGATGGTAAAGAACGCAGAGCCTGTTGTTGTCTCCCAAGGCAACTTTCACGGGGTCTCCCACGAGACAAGGGGCACGGCATCAATCTACAAATTGGCAGATGGCAAAAAGGTGCTCCGTTTGACCGGGTTCGAGACTTCCAATGGTCCTGATGTGCAAGTATATCTCGGATACGCGCAGGATGCGAACGACGATGAGACTGTGACACGGGCCGGTTTCTACCACCTCGCAGCTCTCAAAGGAAACAAGGGCGACCAGAACTATGAGATTCCCGGAGCCGTGGAGCTTGGCAAGGTGAAATCTGTGACCGTTTGGTGCAAACGGTTCGGGAAGAACTTCGGCACTGCCCCGCTGACCTCGACATCTCAGAAGCTGGCGTCCATGTAGCAGGAACCCACAACGAGGACAAAGACAGTAGTAGTACCTCCATATGGGAACCTGTCTAGCCCTTGGACGGCGGGGATGCAACCAGCCGCAGATTCAAGCAATCTGCGGCTTTGGCTTTCTTCAATATCTGAGGTATGCCGCTTTGAGATGTTTTATTCTCCCATGACCATTTCGTGACTTTTGTTGGCCACATTGTCGACACTTCATTTTTATACTATCTGGAGATTGACATGAACAACCACTACGACGTCATCATCATCGGGACAGGTGCGGGCGGAGGAACACTGGCATACGCATTGGCCTCAAGCGGAAAGAAGATCCTCCTCATCGAGCGTGGTGGCTACGTGCCACGGGAAAAGGATAATTGGAGTACAAAGGCTGTCAACCAGGATGCGCGGTATAATACGAAGGAAACCTGGCGCGACAAGGATGGCAGGACGCTGCATCCACACACGAATTACTACGTCGGTGGAAACACCAAGTTCTATGGCGCGGCGTTGTTTCGTTTGCGTGAAGAGGATTTTGGAGAAGTGAAGCACCATGGTGGCGTCTCCCCCTCCTGGCCAATTCCCTACAAAGAAATGGAGCCGTACTACACGCAAGCTGAAGAGCTGTATCATGTACATGGTGAACGCGGGGTTGACCCTACAGACCCCTGGGCGAGTGCACCCTATCCGTACGCGGCAGTGAGTCACGAACCCCGAATGCAACAGCTTAGTGATGACTGGAAGAAGCTCGGACTCAACCCGTTTCACGTACCTCTCGGTATCATGCTTGATGAGAAGAATACGCAGAAGAGTCCTTGCATTCGCTGTAACACATGCGATGGCCATCCGTGTTTGATCTACGCCAAATCCGACGCACAGGTTCTCTGTGTCGATCCGGCCCTGCAATATCAGAATGTTACGTTGCTGACCAATGCACTCGTGAAGAAGCTCGAGACAAACGACTCGGGTACCGAAGTAACCAGTGTTGTGGTGGAAATCGCCGGGATGACCTCAAAGTATTCGGGCGACATCGTTGTGTCCTCTGCCGGTGCAATCAATTCTGCAGCATTGCTTCTGCGCTCTGCAAACACCAAGCACCCTTACGGTCTGGCTAATGGTTCAGGCGTCGTTGGACGATACTACATGGGACATGTCAACTCAGTATTGATGGCTATTGCGAAGTGTCCAAACCCTACAATTTTTCAGAAAACTCTGGCTCTTAACGATTTCTATTTTGGGTCGAACGAGTGGCAGCACCCGATGGGGCATATTTCGTTCGTTGGTAAACTGGACAAGGACACTCTAAAAGCAGGTGCACCGGCAATTGCTCCTGGATTCGTGCTCGAAACAATGGCTGAGCACTCGCTCGACTTCTGGCTGACGTCAGAGGACTTGCCTGATCCGAATAATCGTGTGTCTCTTGATCGTGAGGGGAACATCGTTCTGACTTACACACCGAATAATGAAGAAGGCCATAAGCGTCTTACGGCCAAGCTGAAAGAAATTATGAAGCAACAGAGAGCCTGCCCGGTTCATGGAAACGAATGTCACCAGGGATTATTTGCCCGCAATCTCTACGCCGGTCAGCGCATTCCGTTGGCCGGAGTCGCACACCAGAACGGCACGATCCGTTTCGGTAATGATCCGAAAACATCAGCTCTCGACCCGAACTGCAAAGCGCACGAATTGGACAACCTCTACGTCGTGGATGCGAGTTTCTTTCCATCGAGTGGGGCCGTGAACCCGGCACTCACGATCATGGCGAACGCGTTGCGGGTGGCGGAGCATTTGAAGGAACGGATGGGTGTGCGTGAGGCATCGAGGAAGCCTGAGCCCGCAACAGTGATGGCCTGACGAATCACAGGACGGATCGCCGCCCGCCTGACCGGACGGGGAGGAATCGTCCCATGCATGAATTCCAAGAAGAACAAGCCCATGGAAACAACAAGATCTCTCTTCATCCCCGTTATTCTTGGCACGCCACGCCAGGGACGAATGAGTGAGCATGTGGCAACGCTCCTCATCTCCGAGGTCGCCAAATTTCCGGGCGTGGAGACCGAATTGATCGACGTGAGGAATATACCATTGACCGTGAACGGAGCAGGTGAGGACATCAAGGATCCTCAATTCTCTGCCCAGTGCAATCGAGCCGATGCGTTCATCATCATCGCACCAGAGTACAACCACGGCTATCCCGGATTGCTGAAGCACGTCCTCGATACGAATCTGAAAGAATATATCCACAAGGCAGTCGGTATCGTCGGGGTGTCGGCGGGACCATTTGGAGGCACGCGTGTTGTGCAAAACCTTCTGCCGGTCATGCGAGAGCTTGGCTTGGTGACGATCTTTTGGGATGGCAACTTTTCCCAGGTGCAGAAGGCATTCGACGCATCCGGAAAGCTCCTCGATCAGGCATATCCGCGACGGCTGGAGAAGTTCATCAAGGAGTTGATCTGGATGGGAACAGTGTTGCGGTACGGGCGGGAGACTGTATCAATCCAGTAGGAAAGAAAACCACAGAGACCTGCCTGCCGAACGGCAGGTACAAAGACAGAGAACAAGATGTCATGAAGACTCACAGACCGAAAATGAAATGCCCTGACTGCGGCATCGATATGAACCAACACGCCGAGAAAATCGACTACACTGCAGCCCCGCGTGATCCACAATCGGTTGATCCTGTCCTCGGAGGAGTTATCGAAGAATTCCACTCCTGCCCGAAATGCGGCGGCAGTGCTTCACGAAGAGGAAACTGACTGTGATCGCCACAAAAACTGAAGCAGTAGATCTGCTTACACAGCTTTTCCGGGAGACCGGCAGTGCACACCACAAAGCGTTCTCTGCAACCAATGGCGATGACCCCGAGTGGGCTATCTGGTACGCGAAATTCCTGCAGCCGAAGTTGAACGTTCTGTTTTCCACCCAATATACCAAAAGTCAGATCTTGCATCTGCTCCTCCAAGCGGAAAGGAACCGGTCCGCCATTACACCAAACCCGGGTTGGCCGGAGTTCTATGCCCGGCTGTTTATCAAAGAACTCGATTCTTCCCACAAATAGTCTCTGCTACCAAATCCTCCATTGCCACGACATTGTTTTGTGAGAACTATCGGTTATCTTCCTCGGAACACCATCACTAGACGGAGAAACGAAATGCAAAGATCCATTCTTCACCGTTTCATCATCCTGATTTCACTCGTCCTGGTCTTTGGGCAGGTGTCCGCGCAAGCCGTCATTGAGGTTGACGCCATTGGCATGACAGTGAGCGATATGGACCGGGCTATTGACTTCTACTCTAAGGTGTTGACATTTGAGAGAGTATCCGATGTGGAAGTTTGGGGAGATCAGTACGAGCACCTTCAGGGACTCTTCGGTCTGCGTATGCGTGTCGTTCGAATGCGTCTCGCTGACGAAACCATCGAGCTGACGGAGTATCTTGCACCCAAGGGACGCCCCTTCCCGATTGATACCAAGAGCAACGATCACTGGTTCCAGCATATTGCCATCGTCGTCAGTGATATGGACAAAGCATACGCGCGGCTCCGGGAGTTCAAAGTACAGCATGCTTCCTCCGGGCCTCAGCGAATACCTGATTGGAACAAAGGAGCGGCAGGCATTAAGGCATTTTATTTCAGGGATCCTGATGGGCACTATCTCGAAGTCATCCACTTCCCTTCCGGGAAAGGCGATCCGAAGTGGCAGGATGCCAACGGCAAGCTCTTCCTCGGCATTGACCACACGGCCATTGTCATTGCCAGCACAGACGAGAGCCTGAAGTTTTATCGGGATGAGCTTGGATTGAAAGTCGCAGGCGAAAGCGAGAACTATGGAACTGAACAGGAACACTTGAACAACGTCTTCGGCGCTCGACTTCTTATCACCGGGTTGCGCGCAGCCCGGGGCCCGGGAATCGAGTTCCTTGAATATCTCACACCAAGCGGCGGTCGCCCTACACCGGAAGATATCAAGTCCAGCGACATTGCCCACTGGCAAACACGATTGGTTGTAAAAGACATGAACAGCGCATGGTCTGCAGTTCGTAAATCAAACGGGACGCTCGTCTCACCCGGCCCGGTTGGCTTTCCTGAGTCGAGGCTCGGGTTCTCACAGGGGTTGCTAGTGCGCGATCCCGACGGTCACGCAATGCTGTTAACTCAACCATAACACAACCTACTTCAAGGATCGAATTATGCTGACTTCAAAGACTGTTGCAGGATTTCTCCTTACGGCGGTATTCATGTTTTCCAATGTCATGCCGGACGCTACGGCGTCCGCAGGCATTGATCCGGTGAACAAGGGTGAGGATGGAGAAGCAATACACGGCTACGACGCTGTTGCATACTTTACTGAAGGCAAGCCTGTTCGCGGAGATGAAGCCTATGCACACGAGTGGATGGGCGCCACGTGGTATTTCTCAAGCGATGCAAACAAGGTATTGTTCATCAAAGAGCCGAACAAGTACACGCCGCAGTACGGCGGCTATTGTGCGTATGCAGTCGGCAACAACTATACAGCGAATGGCGATCCGATTGCCTGGTCCATTGTTGACAACAAACTCTATCTCAACTACAACAAGAAAGTCAGAGAGATGTGGTCGAAGGACAAGTCTGACCTCATCAGGAAGGGAGATGCCAATTGGCCGGGGTTGCTCAAGAGATGATCGGCCTGGAGAAAAGTCACAGCCCGATGCTGGATACTCACCATACCTCCGAGAAACCGGCATGTCCACTCTGCGGTGAACGTGTCCGAGCTTTGATAAATGATCACCCGGGCGTTGAAGGAACCAGTGCATGTGCGCGGTGCGTCGATCATTTGGATGCATCCACATTTGTGCGAAGCGGCCATATCCCGCCAGCCTTGCTTGCCAGAATCAGCAACAACCCGCTTGTGCTTCCGACGCCCCTCCGGTTGAACGCGAACCCGGACTATACCGGCAAGGGAATATCAATATGTCTCATCGACAGCGGTTTCTATCCTCACCCCGATCTCATTCAACCATTCAACAGGATCGCATGCTCGGTCGATATCGCCGCGGGCCAAAGCACCCATGACGACAGATGGCACGGCACGATGACGTCGGTTGTCTGTGCGGGAAATGGGTTTCTCTCTCAAGGACTCTACAGCGGGATCGCGTCTGAAGCACAGCTCGTTCTGCTGAACGTCAAGGATGAGAACGGGATCGCGGGTGTAAACATAGCCAAGGCGATTCGATGGGCAATCGAGAACAGGGAGAATTACAACATCCGCATCATCAACCTTTCCGTTACCGATGATGAACCAACATCCTACAAACAGAGCGAAGTGGATCAGGCCGCAGAGGATGCCGTCAAGGTCGGAATTGTTGTCGTTGCCGCAGTGGGGAACGATCCAACGCAGCCCGTGAAGCCGCCCGCGAACTCGCCGGGCGTCATCGCAATAGGCGGGGTTGATGACCACAACACACTCGGCATGACCGCTCCCTCGATCTATCACTCTACATTCGGGGTAACCGTCGATCAGTTTCTGAAACCTGAGCTGATCGCTCCGAGCATCTGGCTTGCTGCACCAATCCTTCCGATGACGGGAGAGCATCGCGAAGCGAGTGCACTTTATAGCATTGTTCAGGCCGAAGACCGCCATCTGAAGAGCATTCTGGCGAAGAACATTGAGAATGCAAACGTTCCTGCGTCCTTGCTCCAGGAAGAGTCGCTTGAAACAATCCGGACGATTGTAAGGAGTCGGTTGGCTGATTTGAAGTATATCTCAGCTGACTACATGCATGCCGACGGCACATCCTTCGCAGCGCCGATCGTCTGTGCAATCATCGCCCAGATGCTTGAGGCGAATCCACATTTGACTCCTGCGGCAATCAGGAATATTCTTCTAACGACGGCGAAGAAACTGAATCATGTTCCTGTTGAGCGACAAGGGCACGGCGTGATTGATGCCAGGGCTGCCGTAACGGCCAGTCTCGCAGAGAGAAACACCATGCATTACGACTACCCAAGCACCCCTGTCATCAATGCTCTCGTTCAAAAGATCACATTCTACTACCATGATGATTCAGCATACAGCATTGCCCTCGTTGGTTCGTTTAACAATTGGACCACGACGTTACTCCTCACACGAAACGGCACTGGTATCTGGAAGGTGGAGATCCCAATGCTTCCCAAGGGGACGT
Source organism: uncultured Chitinophagales bacterium (assembly GCA_964538485.1). Taxonomy (GTDB): domain Bacteria; phylum Bacteroidota; class Ignavibacteria; order UBA10030; family UBA6906; genus JBJXHC01. The sequence continues at coordinate 34,832 of CAZIHJ010000004.1, forward strand.
ATTTGTACAAATTCCTTGTCAATAATAGAGTATGGGTTGATGACCCGGAGAATCTGTACCGCGAACCGGACGGGTTCAATGGATTGAACAGCAGATTCACTATAGAATGAAGTGGTGAACTCGGGAGAATGAGAATGATCAAGTCAGTAATATTTAGTCTTGAAGGAGCACTTGTAAGAACTGAGGACCTGAAGTCGTTGGATGAAGAGCTAATTGAGACTCTCAACGTTCCTGAACGATATGCATGTCCTTACAGCATCGGGTTGTTGGCATATGCGAAGCGCGAGGACTTCCGCGTTGGGATCACTACGATATCAGATCGTCGTCAGGCGTGCTGTGTACTCGAAGCTCTTGGATTGGAGAATACATTCGATGTCATAGCAACGTGTGAGGATGTTGTAGAAGGGGGGTCTGATCCCGGGATCTACGCCCGTATCGGTCATGACCTTGGAGTAAAGCCTGAGGAATCGCTCGTTATTGAAGGCTCGGTCCATGGAATTAAAGCGGCACTGAAGACCGGCATGCCATGCATCGCCAAAACCTCGAACATCACCAGGCAGGCCATCCATGAAAGTGGGCTGATCGAAAAGCAGTGGATTATCGATGATCCGGCCCTGCTGATAACCGTTGCCCGACAGCGGATAGCCGAAGCCAGATTGTCCGATCTTGTTCTCCGGTTTTCGATCCGTTCAGCCTCGACGTGACCAAAACGTGATACTCCCCTGAGCATCAGAGGACCGTTGAGTGCTACCTTTACACCACACTATTTGGAGTTTCTATGAATGCTGAAAAGAAGCGCGTCCTTGAGGTCCGACATCATTCAACTCCCTGGAAGAAATGGGGTCCCTACCTCACCGAGCGTCAATGGGGTACAGTTCGCGAAGACTACAGTCCCGGCGGAACTGCGTGGGAACACGTTTCTCATGATGCGGCGCGGAGCAAAGCATATCGTTGGGGCGAAGAAGGCATTGCCGGGATCTCCGATGACAATCAGCATCTCTGTTTCTCCATTGCACTTTGGAACGGTCGCGACCCCATCCTCAAAGAACGTCTCTTCGGACTGACGGGGAACGAAGGCAATCATGGTGAGGACGTGAAGGAAATCTACTACTACCTCGATAGCACCCCCACTCACTCATACATGAAAATGCTCTACAAGTACCCTCAGGCAGCGTTCCCTTACTCACGCCTTGTGGAAGAAAACCGGAAGCGCGGCAAGGATGAGCCCGAGTTCGAGCTTGTTGACACCGGGATTTTTGATGATGATCGTTATTTCGATGTCTTCGTTGAATACGCCAAGACATCGCCCGAAGACCTGCTTGCAAGAATCACTATCGTTAATCGCGGACCAGATGAAGCATCCTTGAATGTTCTCCCTCAAGTATGGCTGCGAAACACGTGGTCACCCGGTTTGGAGAAATCCAAACCAGTCATGTTTGCAATCGACGAGAATACCATTCAGATTGAGCATCATGGCAAACAACAGTGGGTCTACTTTGAAGGTGTGGAACAATTACTCTTCTGTGAGAACGAAACAAATTTGCAACGCCTCTACGGCGTGAACGGAACGACGGGTTTCTTTAAGGACGGTATCAACGATTACGTTGTGAATGGAGCGACAACTGCGGTCAATCCCGGGCAACGGGGAACGAAAGCAGCAGCGAACTACATGATCAGCATACCCCCTGGCGGATCGGTCTCCCTTCGGATTCGCATCTGCGACGCAATGACCGGGAACCCATTTGTTGGATTCGACAAGTTGTTCGCGACGAGGCAGAAGGAAGCTGATGAATTCTATGACGAGCTCCAATCGGGCATGACGAGCGTCGATGCAAAGAACGTCCAGCGACAAGCATTTGCCGGGATGCTCTGGTCGAAGCAATACTACTACTATGATATCCCACAGTGGTTAAATGGAGATCCCGGTCAACCTCCCCCACCCGCGAACCGAAAGAGCGGCCGCAACAGTGACTGGCTTCATCTCAACAATGCCGACATCATTTCGATGCCCGACAAGTGGGAGTATCCGTGGTATGCCGCGTGGGACCTCGCGTTTCACACAATCCCGTTGGCGATGGTCGACCCTGACTTTGCAAAGGATCAGCTTGTCCTCCTGACAAAGGAGTGGTATATGCACCCCAACGGGCAACTCCCTGCATACGAATGGGCGTTCGGGGATGTGAATCCGCCTGTTCATGCGTGGGCGACGTGGCGTGTGTATAAAATTGATCAGAAAATGAATGACGGCAGGGGTGATGCCGATTTCCTTGAGAGAGTCTTCCACAAGCTTCTCCTCAACTTCACCTGGTGGGTCAACCGCAAAGACACAGAAGGGCACAACATCTTCCAGGGTGGCTTCCTGGGATTGGATAATATTGGAGTGTTTGATCGAAGCGCGCCGCTCCCCACGGGCGGGCACATCGAACAAGCGGATGGTACAAGCTGGATGGCGATGTACTCACTCAATCTCATGCGTATCTCCCTTGAGCTCGCCACAACCAAACCGATCTATCAGGATATGGCCACAAAGTTTTTTGAGCACTTTATGTACATTGCTGGTGCCATGGCAAACGTCGGCGGCAGTGGGATCGATCTTTGGGATAAGGAAGACGAATTCTTCTACGATGTTCTGCATCTGCCCAATGGAGAACGGACACCTCTCAAAGTGAGATCCATGGTGGGACTGATTCCATTTTACGCGGTTGAAACCCTTGAACCGGAATTACTGGAGAAGGTGCCGGAATTCAAGAGGCATATGGAGTGGTTTCTGAACTACCGTCCCGACCTTGCAAACCTTGTTTCCCGATGGAATGAACCAGGCATGGGCGAGCGACGATTACTATCGTTGCTGCGTGGTCATCGCATGAAGAAGTTGCTCACGCGGATGCTCGATGAAACCGAGTTTCTGTCGGACTATGGTGTGAGGGCTCTCTCGAGATATCACAAAGATCACCCGTATGAATTCCATGTCAACGGAAACACGTTTACGGTGAACTACACGCCTGCGGAATCCAATACGGGATTGTTCGGGGGCAACTCCAACTGGCGGGGACCAATCTGGTTTCCTGTGAACTTCCTTCTGATCGAGTCACTGCAAAAGTTCCATCACTACTACGGGGACGATTTTAAGATTGAATGTCCGACGGGCTCCGGCAAGTACTTGACAATCAATGACGTGGCTGACGAGCTTTCAAAGCGGCTAACGAGAACATTCCTGCTTGACAGTGATGGAAAGCGGCCGGCATTGGGCTATAGTAAAAAGATGCAAACTGACCCCCACTTCCGGGACTACCTGCTCTTCCACGAGTATTTCGACGGGGATTCCGGAAGAGGCGTTGGTGCGTCCCATCAAACCGGTTGGACGGGTGTAGTTGCAAAGTTGTTGCAGCCTCGCACAAAAGAAGTCCGCCAAGAATCCAAAGCTGAAACCAAGACATTCACGAAGGAGATTACTGTATGAAAGCAATCTGCGTCATTCCCGGAAGACCAAATTCAGTCCATTTAAGAGATGTCCCAAAACCCAATGTTATAGACATTCCCAACGGCCGGGGTGTATTGGTGAAAATTCTGCGTGTCGGCGTCGATGGAACGGACAAAGAAATCAATGCCGCGGAATACGGGGCCGCACCTCCGGGTGACGAATACCTTACTCTCGGGCACGAATCATTTGGAGTTGTTGAAGAGGTCGGAGAAAATGTGACCGAATTCAAGCGAGGCGATTACGTCGTTGCTACGGTCCGTCGTCCCGGTGGATCATTCTATGACACGATCGGCACGTATGACATGACCACTGACGATACCTACTACGAGCGTGGAATCAACCTCCGCCACGGCTATCTGGCGGAGTACTACGTCGACGATCCCGAGTACATCGTGAAAGTACCAAAGGGATTGAAAGACATCGGCGTGTTGCTCGAACCGATGAGCGTTGCAGAGAAGGGAATCATTCAGGCCTATGAAATTCAACGTCGTCTCAAAGTGTGGAGACCAAAAAAGGCGGCGGTGATGGGTGCCGGAACACTGGGCCTGCTGGCGACCATGATTCTCCGGTTGCGCGGACTGGAGGTTGTCACATTCGGCCGGAAGCCTGCCCCGTATCTCAACTCTTCTTTAGCTGAAGAACTCGGGGGACGCTACGTTTCAACGGTAGGCTTGAGTATCAAGGATGCCTCAGAAATGTATGGCCCTTTCGACATCATCTTTGAAGGCACGGGGAGTTCCGCTGTGGTATTTGAGGCCGCACAGGCTCTCGCCAAGAACGGTGTGTTGATCCTTGCCAGCATCACCGGCGCCGGAAAAAAGCTTGAGATTCCCGCCGACAAGATCAACCTTGACTTCGTCCTTGGAAACAAAGTCATGTTCGGAACAGTCAATGCCAACAGGGAGTATTTCGAAGCAGGTGCGAAGGACCTGGCGCAATGCAATGCGGAGTTCCCGGGTTTTGCGCGGAAGTTGCTCACCCACCCGGTGCAGGGCCTCGACAACTTCCAGAAAATGATGAACCTGCTGACGACCGAAAAGAATGCGATCAAAGTATATGTTGAGGTTGCCTCTGATGTACAGGCAAACGAACACACTGAATATCAAATGGAGATGGCCGTCAACTGATTCTCTTATCCGACTATTGAGAGCGCAAATGAAAATCTCATTCGACAAATCCGTAACACAGAACTTTGAAGAGGCAATTCGTCGTGAGTGGCTGGAGACCAACGGACTCGGCGGCTGGGCAAGCTCAACGATTTCCGGGGCACACTCAAGACGATATCATGGTCTTCTCGTGGCTGCAACCAAGCCCCCTGTCGGTCGCATGGTGATGCTCTCAAAACTGGATGAGACGATTGAGATCGATGGGAAACGCTATGACCTGAGTACGAATCGTTATCCGGGTGTGGTCCATCCCAGAGGGTTTGAGTTCCTTCAGACATTTGAGAAGGATATCTTCCCTCAGTTCGAGTTCGAAGCCGGCAGGGTTTACGTTCGAAAAACAATCGTAGCAATCAATGGAGAAAATACAACCGTAATCCTGTATGAGGTGTTGGAAGCTCCTACCGGGTTCACACTTGAGCTTCAGCCCTTCATGGCCCCCCGTGATTATCACAGCATGTCCCATGCAAATGACGCAATCCACCGGAGTGCAGAGTTTCACAATGGGATCTTTCGAGTAAGGGCATATGACGGCGTGCCGGAGCTGTTCATTAGCGTCCCGGGCGCGGCGTTTGAATCAGCGCCGGCCTGGTACAACAATTTCGAGTATGGGGCTGAACAATATCGCGGTCTTGATTTCACTGAAGACTTGTTCACGCATGGAGTCTTCAAGCGAACGCTGCGCAAGGGTGACACATTAGGAGTGATCGTCTCCATTGATCCGGTCGAAGGACGGGACGCATTTCAACTTGTCCGTTTTGAGCAGCAGCGACGTATGAAGTTGCTCGATGCTCTTCCGGAACGGGATCACTTCACGGAAACACTTGCCCTGGCCGCCGATCAGTTCATCGTACAGCGGGGAGAAGATCTCCAGACTCTCATCGCAGGGTATCATTGGTTCTCCGATTGGGGGCGCGACACGATGATTGCCCTTCCCGGAATTTGTCTCGTGACAGGAAGGTACGGCGAGGCAAAGAAAATTCTCCGGGCATTTGCGCAGAGCGTCAGTCAGGGTATGCTGCCAAATCGCTTCCCCGATGCTGGCGAGCAGCCTGAGTACAACACGGTCGATGCTACGCTTTGGTTCTTCGTCGCGATCTACAAGTACCTACAGTATACCAACGATGAAATAGTGGTGCGAAATGAGCTCATGCCGGTGCTGCGGGACATCATACGCTGGCACGATCACGGAACGCGATACAACATTCATGTCGATACCGATGGTTTGCTCCACGCTGGCGAGCCAGGAGTTCAGCTTACATGGATGGACGCCAAGGTAGGAAATTGGGTTGTAACACCAAGACAAGGAAAGGCCGTCGAGATCAACGCTCTGTGGTATAACGCCATTGCCATTTATGCGCACCTTGCTGATCGCCTTCGTCTTCCGGATGAGGGGTTTGAGGAACGCTCGGCCAATGTGAAGATCGCATTCCAGCGAACATTCTGGAACGAAAAGGTTGGCGGGTTGTATGACTTCGTCGACGGCGAATACCGCGACGATGCCATACGGCCAAATCAAATTTTTGCACTCTCTCTCCCATTCCCATTGTTGGCAGGTGGACGCGCAGAGAGCATCCTGAACCTTGTTGCTGACAAGCTTTATACGCCTGTGGGCCTACGTAGCCTCTCCCCAGACCATCCGGCATACCGCCTTCACTATGGTGGAGATCAACTTATGCGGGATAGTGCCTATCATCAGGGAACCGTATGGAGTTGGCTGCTTGGACCGTATGTGAGCTCAATGGTAAGCGTTAGAGGGGAGAAAGCAAGAGAGGAGGCGGAAAGAATACTTAAAGGAATTGCTCCTCATTTTTCAGAAGCTGGTATTGGGACAATATCAGAGATTTTCGATGCAACTCAGCCGCATGCTCCACGAGGGTGTATCGCCCAGGCTTGGAGTGTGGGAGAGATCTTGAGAGCATACATTGAGGATTGTTTTGGAGCAATTCCAGGGAATTCCACAACCTCCGCAGACATCAAGGTCGATTCGAGCCAGGATTATGATTCGACCAAACCCGCAACGGGGAATCAAATACTCTCGCTCCAACCCGGCTAGCCGGCAAATTCGAATACGCGATGAAGTTGCGCAAAGTGGTCGGGAGAAGTCCCCGCTACAAGTTCTAAAGAAGAAACCCTCACTGGTGAAAGCTGGTGAGGGTTTTGTTTTTTTTGCTTGGTTATATTCCACCAAAACTGCTGATCTACTGGTTCCTCTGCGGATAATTGTAGCCTCTTTTATGGAATCACCTTACTGATTTCCCCCACTCTAGTTTCATATAAAAATACCGCAAGAAGCCCTTGACTTCGACGTGTTAATACATTATACTTTGTGATACAAAGTGCTTTGTAACATAACCAAAGGACGCAGCATGACTAACGCCAGTGAGGATCTTTCCGAGATTCGGTCCATGATGGAGAAGTCAACCCGGGTTTTATCCCTCAGCGGCCTGGCAGGAATTGCTATCGGCTGTTATGCATTCGCAGGATTCCTTTTTGCCCAGTATATCATCACCCGTTTGCCGAAAAATGAAATACTGCGCTATTTGCTTGGCGATGCGATTATCGTGTTGGTTGGCGCGATTGTACTTGTTGTGTATTTCTCAAGCCGGATGGCAAAACAGAAGGGCCTTCCAATTTGGAATGCCACAACGAAACAACTTGTGGGTGAGCTTGCTTTGCCCCTAGCTGCAGGGGGAGTGTTTTGTGTCTCGCTCCTTGTTCACGAAGCATACACCTCCCTTCCTTCCGTGATGCTCATTTTTTACGGCCTCGCCCTATTCGCCGCCAGCAAGTACACAATCAAAGAAGTGCGCTTCCTCGGGTTGACTCAACTGGCGATTGGTGTCGCAGCGGCATTTGTCAACTCCCAGGGATTGAACCTCTGGGGCCTTGGCTTTGGTATCGTGCATATTCTGTTCGGCGTTCGTATCTATCTTGCCTATGAGCGATGAGCAATCCGATCGCAAATCTCAACAAGGTGTTCGAGAGCAGAGTCCGGCTCGGCCTCATGTCTGCCCTCGCAGTAAACGATGCACTTGACTTCAATTCCCTGAAGGAACTGCTCGGCACTACTGACGGCAATCTGGCTTCACATGCCGGTGCCCTCGAAGAAGAAGGTTACATCAAAGTTAGAAAGTCCTTTGTCGGAAAAAAAACCCGGACAACCTATTCCATTACTGTTGCAGGGCAACAAGCATTCGGCGAGCATATCGATGCGCTTGTGCATCTTATCAGTATCTCACGATAACTCAAACACTATTCTCTGGAGGGGATGTTATGAATGACGGCTGGCTGAAACGCTCGGTGATGTTACGCATGATCATCATTGGATGCCTGACAATTGCAATGCTCGTACCATCTGTTCTGGTTATGGAACTCGTTTCTGATCGTGAGCAAACACGCGACAAGACAACGGCCGATGTGAGCGAAAAATGGGGAGAGGATCAAACTCTTGCAGGGCCAATATTGACCGTGCCGTTCAAACGCATGATACGGACTGAAGACGGAAATACACGATTCGTTATTGAACATGCGCAACTGCTACCGGAGAATGTGACATTTGCAGCAACTGCATCTCCGGAGGTACGGTACAGAGGCATTTATCAAGTGGTCCTGTACAATGCTGTGGTAAATATGCAGGCAACATTCTCACTGGAAGGTCTTGCCGGAATGAACATTGGTGAGGAGGATGTTCTGTGGGACGAGGCCTCTGCGGCCATTGGTATCAGCGATCTGAAGGGGGTGAAGGAAGCGGTCACAGTCCAATGGGGCGGCAAAGAGCTTACGGCTGAACCGGGTGTCGGTGCCTGCGATGCATTCCGGTCAGGGATCAACGTCAAACCGACAGTATCGGCAGGGTCAAAGCAGTACACATTTGCCGCCAGCCTCAATCTTAATGGAAGCAATGAATTGCAATTCGTTCCTACAGGAAAAAAAACACACGTGACCCTGACATCAACATGGGAGTCACCAAGTTTCATCGGCCGGTTTCTGCCTGATAAACGGACAGTGCGGGAAGACGGATTCAGTGCGGAGTGGAATGTGTTGCATCTGAACCGAAACTTCCCACAACAATGGATCAGCGAACGACAATCAAACGAGAACGCCAGGGTCGAGATCAACCCGTTCTCTTTCGGGGTAAAACTGATCTCGCCCAATGACCAGTATCAACAGACAATGCGATCTGCGAAATATGCCATTATGTTCATCGCACTGACGTTTCTCGCCTTCTTCCTGACGGAGGTGCTCAACAAGAAAGTAGCCCATCCTGTCCAATATGCGCTCATAGGATTTGCCCTCGTGCTGTTCTACTGTCTGCTCCTTTCACTCTCCGAACACATGGCGTTCGCGACTGCCTATGTGATTTCCAGTGTGGCAATCATTCTCCTGGTTGCAGGGTACGCTCGCAGTGTCTTTGGCAGCTACAGCTTTGCAGCCACAGTTTCCTCTCTCCTTGCGCTGCTCTACACATTCTTGTTTGTCATTCTGCAGGAAGCGGACTATGCGTTGCTGGTTGGCAGCATCGGCTTATTTGCCGTTCTGGCACTTGTAATGTACTTAACGAGAAAGATCGACTGGTACATGATTGGCAAGTCAGAGGATGTTGCGTAGTGTTCGGGTGAATAAGACCCTCACCGGTGAAAGCTGGTGAGGGCCTTGCCTTTGTCACCCTTCGCGAAAACCGTCCGGTGATTCCCTTCACCCTGATGTGGGCTCGTGAGTTACTGCAGGAAACGAGCGGTATTTACCTCCAAATGCTTTCGGATGAACGCTTTGAGTTGAGGGGACGCCGGCGTGAGCCCCCCGGCGAAATGACGATCGGCAGCACTTTCGAGCAGGAACACCCAGGCTTCATCCCCCAGAGGGTCCACAGGTGTGTGGCCTGCGTCGGAGTCGATTAGAAGGACAACCTCCTTGCCGTTGCGTGTCGCCTCGGCGGCATAATGAGCGACGCTCTTGACGGGCGTGCGATCATCATTCGCACCAGCCCAGAGATAAACCGGCGTGCGCATCTTTGACACCCAAGCCAGGGGGGATTCGCGTCGCATCTTTTTCCGCCACGTTGAATCCGCGAACGGCAGGCCGTGCTGCGGGAAGCTGAGCGCCACGGGGGGACCGTTGCCACGCATCGACTCGCTTTCGTTGTCGACCTGCCACTGCTTCGCCCATCCATAATCTGTCGGGGGCGCACCCGCAAACGCGAAGCGGAATCGCTCCGGATAGTGGCTCACTGCCAGCAGGCTCAAATAGCCTCCGAATGAATGACCGGCAACGGCTTGCAGGTTGCGGTCGCTGATGCCATTTGTCAGGAGGAAATCAAGGCCGTCGATTACATCCGAGAGTACGCGACCATTTCCGACGTCGCCGTTTGCCGCACGCTGATACCGAAGTCCGTAGCCGGTCGAGGCGCGGAAATTCGGGAGGAATACCACGTATCCGCGATTCGCCAACAACTGGAAGCGCGGATCGTAATTATCATAGAGCCGGGAAAATGGCCCGCCATGCAACCATGCGATCAGCGGGGCCTTTTCAAGTGGGGTTCCATGCGGCAGATAGACATAGCCGTGGAGGATCATGCCATCGCGCGCGCGCCAACTCACGGGTTGGGCTGAGGTTAAATGATGCGGCGAAGGCATCGCCACCTTTGCGTCGTCCTGAACAAACAGCGGTTGCAACCTGTCGCCTCCCGGTTCATACAGAAAGTGACGGGTCAACGGCCAGTTGGATTGCTCTGCCTTCACCAGCCAGGTACGGCCATCATTCGCGTGCATTAACTCCAGATTGGCATCGGGAAGATGTCGTTGCAATGCGGTGAGGTGTGACTTCATGCTTTCGCTGTTGCCATACCAACGGCGCTTATCACCATAATAGGCAATGGCCTGCCAATCTGCATTGGCATCATTCCATATCAGGTCCCCGGCATCGGCGATTCCGGCAGGATCACGATGCACTATCTTCCATTGTGCCGTACCGGCTTGCCAGCGCTGCAGCACCATCTTGTCTTCACCACGGTGCGAAAGCATCCAGAGCAGATCGGCGTGCCCACCGTATCCGAGGAGTTCGAAGAACTCTATACCACTGAAGCGAGCCAGTTCGCTCACACCATCTTTGGTGTAACGCCGGATGACTGTATCGTAGTCCGGTCCATCGAAGGCCGCGGCAAAGGCAAGAGATCCATCCGTGCTCAACAATACTTTGCGCAGTGGCAAAGCGGCCTCGTGCATTAATCGGGTCTTGCCTGAATCATTAACGAGCAGATAACGGTAACGCAGCATCTGATTCTTTTCAATCCGCTCGGCCACAATCGCATAGACCGGTGCATGCGCATCCACGCCGAAAAAGCTTTGCCGTCGGGAACGGTCCCATTTCAGTATGCGTTTCGCCTTACCCGTTGCCGGTGCAATAACGGCAAGGCCCTGCTCATCGGCCATCCATATCCTGTTTCCATCGCCAGACCATCTGTGTTCTGAGTTGCGCACATCGACAAGGAGGCGAACTCGCGTTCCATCCGCTACTTCCTGCAGCCACAAATCCGCACCCTGTTCGTTGCGTTTTAGAAAGGAGAGATAACGGCCATCCGGCGACAACTGCACGCTACCGATCACGGGGTGCTGCAGCAGCGCAGCACGAGCAATCACCGGTGGTTTCGTTTTGTTGACCGCCAGTTGAGCGGATTTCCGCAATGCGATACGCGCTGATTCAACTTGTCCGCCTGCCAGGCAATGCCTACCCAAAAACAGGGCCAGCAATGCGCACACTATGATAGAAATGCTCCTGACTTGCCCTCCGTATTTGACTCCCATGGGGTTCACTTATGCGTAGCGCGGGGCTCAAGACACACAAGGCTGAGAAACGCGGGAAGGCCAAGCACCAAACAACTCGCCAGCCACAAGCGCCTGCGCGCCGGATTGACCGGCACTCCACGCAACCACCAGTGGCCCAGTGCAAACGAGAGAAGCATCAATCCCGCTGCCACCGGATAGAACACCGGCACCACGGGTAACGGTGCGAGTTGTGGTGGCTGCGTCAGCCCTTTATCGAGTGCGGTCTCGGGCCACCTAGCCAGGAGGTATAATACCGGCGAGAGCCACCACGACGCTCTCGGAACCAGTGGTGCATCCCCGATACTGATGCTGACATTGCTGATATTTCTGACTTCACCCACCACAGTTGACGTGCCACTCTCATTGATATGCACGACTTGCTGCCATTGCTCGGCCAGGCTTTCGAAACCATCGAGCTCCCCCGGCGTGAAATAGAAGACCGAAACCAACCAGCCGTCCAGCAGCTCAACAATGCTCACCGACGGCACTTCCCTCTCTTCGATGGCCAATGGAAGCTGCCAGTCGAGCTGCAAAGGAGCGAACTTCGAAGCCGCCCGCCTGTCTTCCCGGTAGGCGAGCAGACGCTGATTCGTCAGTACCAGGGTGCGATCGAGAGCGCGCACGGGGTGGCTGACGAACCATTCGCCGCGTGGCAGATGAAGGAGTTCATGCTGGCGTTGGGTTTCGTCGTCGATTGCAAAGAGCACCCCGGAGCTCATACTGAAGATGGGGATTTGGGTGAACGCGTGCTGATCACCTGCGCCGTTTGCGCCCCACCATCCGCGATCATCGCCGGTCTTCAGGTCGCGCCCGTGAAACATCATCCGGTCGTGGCTGAACGTCCAATCGATCCCGCGCTTTGCATCCCACCACCGTCCGCGCAGATTGGAGATCTGGTTTCGCACCGGGAATTGCCCGAGGTCGGGCTGCAGATCAGCAACTTCCAGCAATGGTATTTGCTCACGCCATTCGGCAGCCCGCGGATCCTTACTCGCCCCGAGCCCCCGAATAAAACCATTCTGGCTAAACGAACGCGCCGACGCAGCCGCATTCTCATCCGTTGCCAAAACGGTCACCGCCGGGTAGTTGTTCTCCGCCATGAGTTCCACAACACTGACGGCCACTTTGCTCAGATGGAACACGATCAGGAAAAACACCAGTTGCAGCGGCAACACGGTGAGCAGCAGCACGCTGGATTGTGCGATCGGTGAGGATCGATCGGCACGGAAGCTATGCATTGCAACCCAGGTAAGCCAAGCAAGGGAGACGAATACCGGCAAGAGTAACGACCACACCGAGGCGAGATGCATCGCCAACAGAAACGGCACAACCAAAAGGGCAACCGTGAGTCTGTTCCAGCTGACGCTGGCATGGGCCCCGGCGAGCCAGGCCATCATCGTGAACGCCAGCATATGGAACAGCGCGACGTAATGACGAATGTCGACCACATGCGTCGTGAACAGATCGGTCGCAAGTACGAACATCAGCAAAGGCAGGAAGATGGCCACGGTCAGCATGGCAAGAGCCGATAAGGCCAACGCGGCAAAAATCCGTGGCGGTGCCAATGGACGATGAATAAGCCATAACCACTGGCTGGGCTTGCGATAGCTCCCCACCTGCACCAGAGCCAGCATGAGGCCTATCAGCATGGAGATTACCAGCATCATACCCTGGTCGTCGACCGGCATTTGGAGCACATTGGTGATGCGTGACAGAAAAAGCAACATAAGCCCATTGCAGGCCGTAACGATCAACATGGCCCGGCGGAAACGGCGCCACTCCGAGAAGAAGAGGTCTTTCATCTCATTCCCCTCCCCTCTTCTGGCACCGGTGTTGCGTGACCGCGGGCCAGGAAGGCATTCACGGCCCGGTCCAGATTTGCCGTACCCCGATTGAGCCTGCGGGCACCCTGCCGCTCGAGCAACACCCCGAAGGCATCCTCTTGGTCGAGCACCACAAAGTGGAATAAGCCGTCAATGCGCTGGCACTGTAACACACCGGGGAGTGTGTCAAGTCCGGGTACGGCGGATGGGAAATCGGCGATCCACAACTGCACCCGCTCGCAGAATTCGTCTGGCGGCGACATGTGCATCAGCCGGCCCTGCTCAAGGATGATCAGGTTGTCGGCGAGCCTCTCGATCTCCTCCATCTGATGGGAACAATAGATGATCGTGGTATCGGTGTTTTCCACCGAAGCGAGGACCGTCTCAAGAAAGGCACGTTTGGCCACGACATCCAGCCCGAGCGTCGGCTCGTCGAGAATCAGCAACTCCGGTTCCTGGGCGAGTGCCATCGCAAGGTTCACACCGGCACGCTCGCCGCGAGAGAGTTCGGCAATCCGCTGCCCGGACTGTACATGGAAATGGCCGATGACGCCCCGGTAGCGCTCATCATTCCATTGCGGGTACTGGTGGCGTTGCATCGACACGACTTCGCCGACACGCAACCAGGAAGGAACGCTGTGTTCCTCGTTGACGAAGCCGATACGTGCACGCTCGTTTTCGGTGAGCGCAGCGCAATCGTGTCCGAGGATCCTTGCCCTTCCACCGGTGGGCGACTGAAAGCCAAGAAGCACGCGGAATAATGAGGTCTTGCCGGCGCCGTTGGCACCAACGATGGCATGAATCCGGCCGCGCGGAATGCGTAGAGTCAGTTGGTTCAACGCCCTTTTGCGTCCGTAGTACAGGTCGAGTCGGTCGGTCTCGATCACATAGTCTGATACTTCAGGAGCTGATGATACCGCGCTTTTCGGAAGCGCGTAAAGATTGGGGATAGACATAGTGTTCCTTATGCGGATCGTTTGGCAAGATACGGAGCCAAGGTGTCGCTCACCTGTTCGAGAACATGTTCGCACGGGAAGTCCAGCCCGACTACTTCGGCAACGAAGGCCTCCACAGCGAGCGCCAAGCGCCGTTCTCTTTCGGCCTGCGAAAAGCGTTGGCGCGGCGCGGCCACGAATAATCCCAGACTCTGGCGAGCATCCAGCCAACCTTCATTGGTCAGTTCGGCATAAGCATTGGCCACGGTTTTCGGGTTAATCGTCAGTTGCAGTGCAAGCCCGCGAATAGTGGGCAGCTGTGAGCCCACAGGCAGCTCGCCGCTTGCAATCTGCAAACGAATACCGTCGGTGATTTGGCGAGTGATCGGGCGCGGGTCGATCGGGCTGATCTGTAGAAAAACTGGGACTGTGCGAGACATCGGGTTTCCTTGTACCTATTGTACCGGTTATGATGGTACAAATGGTACGGAAGATGATCATGAATGTCAAGAAGGATCATTGACGGTTTGCGTTTGACGGACCCTCACGCAAGGAGATGTCCTCCCAGCCTCGGTTGCAGACTCCGCCGGATCATTGCTTGCATTTTTCTGGCTCATTCTGTAATTTCGTCCGGAATTTTATACTATTTGGATTCAATGTATTCTCCATACAGTTCATTGCCGGCTCATCCCTTCCGACTTCACCAGTCCACTAACCCACTATTCAAAAACCAAAACGAAAGGAGCTCCACATGAGCTCACGCATGATGATCCTTTTGCTTTGCTTCTTTTTTGTGGCCGCCCCCTCACTGGTGTTTGCCCAGGATGAAGAGCCCTGCGACTGGGGTTATTTATTCAGTTGGCAGCCCAACTTCGATGTTAGCAAGTATTATGTGGGGAGCGTATACAACAGCGCGAACACCAAACTTCCACTCGTGGGAATCGGGGCAGAACGATATCTTTCTAAAAACTGGGGCGTGCAGCTTGGTCTGAATTTCGGGTTGGACAATTCCAGCCAGGATGATACCACGAGGACAGTGGACAACAATGCGCTTGATCTCGGATTGAAGATCGGGGCGAACTACTACTTCCAGGGGAAAGACAAGACAATCGCACCTTACGTTGGCGGATGGGCAAGCTATTCTCTCTATAACGAGACACTGACAGACAAACCTGTTACTGGGACTGAATTCAAGAGAGAGTACTCCGCAAGCACGATCGGAATTGGCGTTACGGGAGGAGCATACTGGCAACCATGGGATGATACCGATCTTGATTTTGGTTTTTATTACAATCTCGGGGTGATGATCACGCCATCGAGTACGCTTAAGATCACCTCAGGCGGACAGACCTCTGAGACAGAAGGGCCCAGCAGAATAACAGCAGGCGATTGTGGGGGCGGGATCAACCTACGGTTGAGCTTCTAAAAAAGGAAATATTGACGAGCACACACTTGGGTCCACGAAGAACACACCGAGAGCTCGCGCGAATGTCCCGCCCGAATTAACCTTGAGTGTCCTTCGTGGACTGTTGTTTTTTTAATGCTCTTCGACTCCCCTCAGCACATGATATCTTGATTATTATGTTGTAGCAGCCCACGACTTTATTCGTGAGACGCGGAAACAAAGCCAGCCGCACAAGAACCTGCGTCGCTGGTTTGTCTCTTCTCATTGATCTCCACTATTATCGTAGGAATCTCTCCACCACCTCAACATTCTCGATTATGGTTCCATAAAATCTAGCAACAAATGTCGAATCAGTCCGTATTTTATCCTCACATTACGTGGTCACATTTCAACTCTCAGGTACTACTACACGAGGCCAAAACAGAAATGAAGAAGTTCGTAGCAGCGACTGCCGTGGTTATTACAGTCTTTGCCGGCACAATCCGCGGATACTCACAGCATTGGTCGCTCGGAGGGAATACGGGTTTGTCTGTGCTTGGTGGGTCTCCCGGTTTTCAGCTGACTCCAACGGCAGAAATGCTCATCAATCGAAATATCAGCATCGGATCCGAGTTCAGTATCAATACGCAGTATGGCGCGCCGCTGATATGGTATCCGTATTTCAAGTACTATTTCAGTATTCACGGATCACAAGTGCGGCCGTTTGCCAGTGCCGGACCTGTACTGGCATTGAACGTCCCAAATGGCCCCTGTTTTGGATTTCTCTTTGGCGGGGGATTCAAAGTTCCTGTTGCACGGAGATTGTATTTTGCTCCAAATGTACTCCTCGGTCCGGTCTTCAATTATGCGGGGGGCGCTTTCCCCTTCATCCTCCGGGGATATTACTGGGGATTTGAAACGTATGGTTTGTCGACTTACAAGATCCCCAGTGTGACAGTATTTGCATTCTCCTTGAGGGGAGGCATTCACTACGAGATATGAACATTCTGAATCGCACCCCTCGACATGGCGACGGCAGGTAAAGTACCTGCCGTCTGTGTGGTCTTGTTGCCGTGGCTGGTGCTACTTCATCGTTTTCCATTCAGCGATGGAGTCGTCGTTGAACTTGACGTACTGCGCGTTGCCGGCTTTTTGTGCGCGGGATTTGCTTGCTTCTGCCGACGTGATGGCTCCGGAGTAGTCTTTGAGTCCGGCCTGGATTTGTGACTTTAACCGCCATACCCAGAAGGCGTTGTCGCTCAGTTCGAGAGACTTGTTCACCCACTCAAGTGCTGTCTTCAGGTCCTTCCCAGCCGAGAAATAATACGACGCTGATTGGAAATACATGTTCGCTACCTCGCCGTATGGGTTTGCCGTGGCCTCCTTGATTGAAGCCATCACCTTGGTATCAACGTCGAACTCCATCCGGAACTTGACGGCGGTGTTCTCCCACGCCAGCTCGAGGTTGGCGGTACTCGCCGTAATGTCAGAGACGTTAATGGTGAATGTCTCCACGGTAATCGGGAGACGCGAGGGCTTTACCTTGAATGTCGCCTGGTCTTCACTTTCGATTCGCTCCGGCTGGCCGGTGGTTTTCTTGTTGATGACGATCGTCCATTCATTCTCTCCGGGAATGGTGTAGAGAGAGTATTTGCCTGCAGGGACGTCGTGTCCTTCAAGCTTCACCGCATCACTGAACGAAATCGTGGTCGGATCGTTCGCCCCGGTTCGCCATACCTGTCCGTAGGGAACGAGCCCGCCGAAAATCTTCCTCCCTTTCATTCCCGGCCTGGAGTATGAAACCGCAACGTCCATAATGCCGACTTTCTGCTCAATCTTCGCTTTCGGGCTCGGTTGGGGTGTCTCCAACTGTGATTTTGCATCTGGCACAACAAGTGAAAGTACTAATGCAATCACGAACCATCGTACCGAGGATCTGATCATATCTATTTCTCCTTTGTATATGTGATAGTGAAATGTGATGTCGTTCAGGCCGCGGGTTTCCGAAATAGTTACAAGGATGGCTGCTGTTGCGTTAGGCAGTGAAGTGTACCGAATCCCCAGACGAGGTCAACGGCATGAATGCCAATCACGGGACGGTCGGTGATCAATTCTGAAAGGATGCCTAACGCTGTCCGGTCGTTCAGATCGTTGAATGTCGGCACAAGCACAGCAGCATTGGTGATATAGAAATTCGCGTAGCTCGCCGGAAGTCGGACACCGTCGAACACCAGCGGTGCAGGCATCGGCAGTTTCACCACTTCCGGTCGCGATCCATGCTCCAACCGCACATCTTGAAGACGGTCCTGGTTTTCCTTCAAGACTGTGTAATTCACGTCCACGGAATTCTTCTCGTCACAGATGACAATTGTTGTAGGATTTATGAATCGGGCGAGATCGTCAATATGGCCGTGGGTGTCATCGCCGGCAATCCCTTTGCCAAGCCAGAGAATGTTGGTAACACCGAGCGAATCGCGTAGCATTTGCTCTGTTTCAATCCGGCTGAGCCCGGGATTGCGTACCTGCGTCTTCTGATCAAGAAGGCATTCTTCTGTTGTCAGCAAAGAACCGCGTCCATTCACATCAATAGCGCCCCCTTCAAGGACAAACGACTTCCCGTGCCATCGCGGTTCAAACAACCGGAGGCCGAGTGCCTTTGCAGCACGCGCATGAATCTTCGCATCCTTCTTATGATTGGCGTATTTCGCCCAGCCGACAAATCCGAAGTCATTGATTGCCACTTCATGTGCACTCCGGACAAACATCGGACCAAAGTCACGTGTCCATCCCCTGTCCGTCGGGAAACGAAAGAACTCCACACGGGAAATGTCAACGCCTACCTTTGACAAGATACGTTGTGCCGATCGCTCGTGCTCCTTTGACTCCACAATGATGCGGGCCTTTTCGCCCGGAATAAGTGCACGTACAATCTCGCCGTAGACCCACGGGATTGGTGTGAATTTCCCCGGCCAATCGTTTTTATTGTGCGGCCAACCGAACCATGTCGCTTCGTGGTGTTCCCACTCCGCGGGCATGTGGAAACCAAGAGATGCGGGTGTTGCGTTACTGGGCACTATTGCTTCGGACTCCAGGGTTCGTCGTTCAGAAAGCGGCGGGTGATATCTCCGTACGCATCGATGCGCCGGTCGCGCAGGAATGGCCAGTTGCGGCGAATCTCTTCCATGTGGGCCGTATCTACTTCGGCAAGAAGGATTTCCTCCTTATCGGTGGATGCCTCGGCGAGGATCACTCCTTGCGGGTCGGCTATGAATGACGATCCCCAGAACTCGATACCGGGGCCGCCCTCCTTCGGTATTTCATGACCTGTGCGATTTGCGGCGGCGACGTACACTCCGTTGGCAATCGCATGTCCTCGCTGCACTGTCCGCCATGCCTCACGCTGCGCCACACCGTATTGGGTTTTTTCATGAGGATGCCACCCTATCGCCGTCGGATAGAACAACACGTCGGCCCCATTAAGTGCAGTCAGTCTTGCTCCCTCCGGATACCATTGGTCCCAGCAAATCAACGTGCCAATGCGGCCAACAGATGTGTCCACGGCCTTGAAACCAAGGTCTCCTGGAGTGAAGTAGAATTTCTCATAGTATGACGGATCGTCCGGGATATGCATCTTTCGGTAGAATCCCGCAATCGCTCCATCAGTATTGATAATGGCGGCACTGTTATGATACACCCCCACTGCACGTTTTTCAAAGACCGGAGCAATCACTACAACTCCCAACAACCGTGCTGCTGTTGCCAGTGCCTCCGTACTCGGACCGGGTACAGGTTCAGCGAGATCAAAGTGTGCTGAGTCTTCACGCTGGCAGAAATATTGCGATCGAAACAACTCCGGCAAGCAAATGACCTTCGCCCCTTTCTTCGCGGCAGCGCGCACCTTCTCAACAGCGCGACGCAAGTTGTCTGCAGGATCTGGAGTAACAGACATCTGAATAAGACCGATTGTGTAACGACGGGGATGCTGAAGAGTGGTCACGGGCACGATTGATTGTCAATGAAAGGCATTGGCAGAATATACCTACGCAGTTTCTGAAAAGCAAGGCAGTTCATCGTACGCGTCCATTCCCTGATGTAAAGTATTCGTGAATTGCATATTGCGATCTGATACTTCTCTGCGTGTCACGCTGTTTGAACTGATCGTCTGCCGCAGCGTTAACGAGACGGGACTTCACATTGTCCGAAAGTTGAATATCAATAACCGACCGAATTTGCTTCTGTAGCCGCTGATTGTAAATGGGAAAAGCAACCTCAATCCGCTGACTCAAATTCCGCCGCATCCAATCTGCCGAAGAAAGATAATACCGGGGATTTCCTCCGTTGTGGAAAATGAACACGCGTGCATGCTCGAGGTATCGATCAACGATGCTAACGACTTCAATATTCTCACTCAATCCTTTTTTTGCGGGAATCAGGCAGCAGATCCCCCGGACGATGAGTTGTATGCGTACTCCTTCAGTACTTGCGTCGTACAACTTCTCGATCATCTCACGATCTTCAAGACTGTTCATTTTTGCGATAATCGACGCCGGCTCGCCGTTACGGGCATTCTTTATTTCCCTGTCAATGAGTTTCGAAAGACTCTTGCGCAAAGTGAAAGGCGCAACAAGCAGATGTTCGAAGGTACCGTGCCGTGCTTTCCTCGACAGAATGTCAAAGACCAGTGTCACTTCATCGGTCAGCCTGGGATCGGCGGTCAACAGGCCAAAATCCGTGTACATGCGTGCTGCCTGTTCATTGAAGTTACCGGTACTGAGGTATGCAAGCCGGGTTGTTATACCTGCCGATTCCATTGTCACAAGGCATAGCTTGGCGTGTACTTTAAGCCCGGGAAAACTGTAAAACACCATTGCACCTGCTTTTTCCAGTTCCTCCGCCCAATAGAGATTCGATTCTTCATCGAACCGCGCTTTCAGCTCCACAAACACCACTACTTCCTTGCCGTTCCGTACCGCCCGAAGCAATTGTTCAACCACCCGGGACTTTCTGGCAACACGGTAGAGCGTTATTTTGATGGATGAGACCCTGTGATCATCAGCGGCATCAGCAAGGAACTGGATAACTGAATCGTATGAATGTGACGGATAGTAAAGCAGAATATCCTGTTCCGCAATTTCCTCGAGCAACCGTGTTCCGGGCGGTACACAATGTATCGGCTCCAGAGACTCATAAGTAAGCTGCGGGGCTTTGGGATTGGGAAACGAGAACAGATCACTGAAATTATGATACCGGGCTCCCTCAATCATGTCATCGTCTTCCAGAGAATACTGCTTCTGCAACAACTTTCTGATATGTGCAGGCATACTCGCATCATACAGAAATCGGCTCGGTAGTCCGGTGCTCCGCTTCTGCAATGCTTTCTTGATTTTTTGTACGAGGTCTCCCGAGAACTCATCATCAATATATAACTCTGCGTCGCGTGTCATCTTGATAGCATACGCACCAAGGACGTCATGGTTTGGGAAAACATAAGACAGGTTTAATCTGATAAGGTCGTCAAGGAACATGATGTCATGTCCGCCTTCGGAACCCGGAAGTTCAATAAATCTGGGGTGAACATGCGTGGGAACATGGAGTATGGCGTACTGATAGTCAGGTTTTGACGAAGGGGCGTCTGTGCCCCTACGCAACAGCTCAACACAGAGGTACAGGCGTTTATTCTCAAGAAATACGGGCTCTTTGTCGCGCCGGAGAAACGATGGCTCCAGATGCAATAACACAGTCTCCAGGAAGAAGCTTTTTGCATAACTAAGAGCCCGTTCGTCGAGCATATCCTGTCCGACCAGCCGGATTCCCTCTCGCTCCAGATCCCCGATAATCCGATTTCTGAAGATCTCTCCGAATTCCTCCTGCTGGCGGGTAACAGTCTTGTTAATTTGTTTGAGGAGTTTTATGGGATCGAAATCCAGTTGCCTTGCTTTCTTCTTTTTGAGTGCCAACAAGGCCCGAACAGAAGCAACCCGCACACGGAAAAACTCGTCCAGATTGGAGGAGAATATTGCGAGGAATTTGATGCGCTCGAACAACGGAACAGTAGGATCGGAGGCCTCCTGCAACACGCGGTGGTTGAACGAAAGCCAGCTGAGTTCGCGGTTGTTGAATTGCGACTTGGAATCACTCATATGAACAGGGATCAGAAATGCGCGGTACTGTATTGAAGATGATAAACACTTGGCAGAGAGCAACAAATGCTATCGGTTGATTGCCGTCGACTACTCATCGCCCGTCAAGATCATCAATCCGGGAGCATTGAATTTCACCCAATACGCCTTCCCCGGTTCGATCGTGGGCACGGAAACAATCCCGCTGGAATATCCATAGAATGGTGAAGAACGAATACCGGGAGGTGTTGTGACAACATCGCCTGTGTCAACAGAAGCTGAGATCGATCCAATAATATTCCATCCGGCGACTACCGGTATGGAGTCAGCAAGAATGGGATCTCCAATAATAGGGTTGATTCCTGCTGATCCAAATTTTGCCCAATAACCCTCGCCGTTTTGCAGTCGGGTTTGGGGCACATATCCACTGGCAGGATTGAATGAGAAAGCCGTACTTGAGGCGGCTCCGGGATATAACTGATGCAATGAATCATCAGCATTGAGCACAGGATGCGAGATCATATTCCACCCATTTTGCAGCGACACGGAAATGGTGAAGTTGACAGAGAATGTCCTTGTGGAGCTGTAAGGTCCCCAACTGCTTGGGCCGATCCCCGCACGCACTCTCCACCAGTATGTTTGTTGATGCTGCAATCCGTTCATCACTGTCATTGTATCTGTCAATGTGGAATCGACGGCTGGAGCGTTAAATAGTGAATCTGTTGAGACCTCCAGCCAGTACGCGTTCATGCCGGCGACTTGGCGCCAGACAAACTGGACTGAATTCGATGTGATCACATCTGCGTTAACCGGAATAACAAGGAGCGGTTGAGCGATCATCGGAGTGGTGGTGAAACTCCTTGTCTCCGAGAAAGCGCTCGAGAGCGGGCTCCCGATCGAACGGACACGCCAGAAATACTCTGTAGAATATGCCAACGGGTTGGTCTGAAATGTCGTATCAACAATGCCGACTTCATCAACAACAAGAGAAGAAAACAGAGTATCCAGACACACCTGGAGATGGTAGGATGTTGCTCCGGAGGAAGTCAGCCACCGAAGCAGTGCCGACAATGGAATTCCTGTTGCGTTATCTGCGGGAGCAACAAGGGATGGTTGTTCAGCGGGAACAGTCGCGAGAACTCCGTAGGAATAATGAACAGGTCCGCCCAAATCAATCTGTCTCAGCCGATAGTACCAGACCCCGGGAGCCGCGTTCGAATCTGTGAACGCATAGTTGTGAGGAGTGCTGGTTGTGCCGTTTCCAGGGATGAACGTTCCGGGGAGAGTTTGATAATTTGCCTGAGAATTTGCAGAACGCTGAATCTCAAATCCGAAATTCGTGATCTCAGTCAGCGTCGTCCAGTTGAGATGAACGAGGGTGTGATTAACCGGAGTCGCGGAGAAACTGGAGAGATTGATTGTCGCCGAAGCAGTCACCGGGAGATGCAACAGCAAAAGAATCACCAGAGAACATCTCATGAAAGGAACTCGCATGCAGTACTCCAGAGGGCTATTTCCTCTTGACGAACACGTAGATTTCCATTCCCGGGACCACCACATCAGTCTGCAGACCATTCCATCGCCTTAGCTGATCAACTGTAACGTCGTACTTCTTGGCAATGGTATTGATCGATTCAGCGCGTTTGACGGTATGGACGGTCAGTTCTCCTTCGTCCACTATGGGACTTTGCGCTTGTTGCGTTGCTCGTCGCGTACTACGCCGCTGCCTGCCTGTACTTGTTGATGGCTGTTGTGTCCCTGTCTGTGGCGGTGAAACCGTTTGACGTTGTGGCGTTGTGGTTGTTTGTCCTGGTCGTTGCTGCGGCGTCACCGGAGGGCGACCGGTAGCCACCGGCGGGGTGGTGATCGGTTGTGGAATTACCTGAGGGGCGGGCGTAAGACGCTCGACGAGACGATCCAATCCTCTCACGAGATTCGGTTTGACAACAACAACGGTTGATGAAGTTGAGGTCTTCAGAAGGTAGTTGGTATCTGCGGGTGCGAGGGAATAAAGTTCCATTTTTGTCCCCCGTGCGCCCATCACCTCCAGCTCGTACTTTGGTCTGGTTTTGATGATCATGGGTGTATCGATAAAAGCTTCTGCCTGAAGTCTGGTAAGAGAGGCAATCGTCTGGGCGACGACATCGTGGGGAATGCGTGTCGTGCGTGAGACCCATTCGCTTCCCTCTCTCCTCAGTTCGAATCTTCTTGAACCGCTCGCGAGAGAAAAAGCTGAAATGGAATCGGCGGAGGTTGTATAGACAAGCCGTTGTCTCCAATCACGAAGCTCCCAATTCAGAATGGAAGGCGTCAAACCCTGGGCAAGATACACTGTATCGGACAGCGGCGTACGAACAAACGCACTACCGGGCGTCGGAGCCGCCTTACCGACTATGACGGCGATGCTCTTTCCTTCATCATTCACGAATGCGACGTTTGTACCCTGGTCATCAACCTCAAATACACGCTGCTTGTCGGGATTGGATGACACCAGGCCCGTAAGCCGGAATGCAGCGATACCCTCTTGCAACAATCGCACCTTTCCCGGATCTGCCGAAGCAAATAACGGTTCAGTGATCTTCCACTCGCCTCGTACTTTTTCCAGTCTCACAAACCCCTGCACGCGACTGATGTCAATGCGGACAATTCTCGCCGGATCCAACACGTATTGTGTGGTCGGTACTCTGTAGGTAGTGTCTTCCACTGCCTCCGGACCTTGAAGGAAATATGCCACGGCCAGGAGGACGAGCAGAACAACAAGAAGGATAAGATTTGATCGTTTCATGGTTGCATTCAAAAACTGTGTTTGTGCCGGCGACGCCGTGCGGCCTTGACCAACATCCATAACATTCCTCCGGCGATGACCACGCCCGGGGGTCCAATGAAGCTGAAGTACTTTGCAAAACTCTTTGTCTCTTCAGACACTTCTTCCAGCGGATGGGGGGCAACATCCCGCGATCGCACAGCAGTGAGAACGGTATCCCCAACAATCCAATCGACAAGATTCACCGCAAACGCAACGTTGTCATAGTCTTGGACATGCTCATCAAGCACAAAATCCCCATCAGCCACCACACACAGTCGCGTAGGCTTGCTCCGAGGAATAAACTGGCCGGCCGTCATGCGTCCAACAAGATCGCGTAACGATGGATCACGAATGTCGGCAAAAGCGCTTCTAAAACTTCCTTCGAGTACCGCACCGAGCGGAATGCTTGTCTCGGAAAAATCGGCCGGAGACACCGTTGCACGCGGAGAAATGCTGACGCTATCAGCCGGGTAACGGCGGGAGAGTGTTGACGAAGTAACAACAACATGGTCCGTGACTCCACGAATACTTGCCAGCCGCATATCCAGAGAACTGACAAACGGAAACTTCACAGGGCCTGTGTTTCTCAGTAAGTCCCTATCACGCGCAAAGTCGGCCGCGACCGGATAAAATGGATACAGCACCTCGGATGCGTATGTATGCTGTTCAATTCCCTCGCGAAACAGAAATGGCGCGCATCGACCATCCGCGACAATGTCTTTGCGGATGATCCACCCGTAGACGTCGAACATGTCATCCAGGTTGACATCCATTGTACGGGCATATTTCATTTCCCCGTCAGGCACGACACTATTCATAAAAAAGGCCACCCTGCCACCACGCATAATATACTGATCAAGTTGGACCTTTTCGGTGTCGCTGAACCTTCGACCGGGGGCAATAACTAATATTGCCGCATACTGTTCGGGAGTAATGGCCCCGTCGCCGAGTTGTACAGGTGCAACAACATGCTGACGTGCGAGTGCAGCGAGAAAAGTCGTCATGCGGTCGGCTCCTGCTCCTCCGCTATTTCCCAGAACTCCAATGGTCTGGGGCTCCAATGTTGTGATCTTCTTAAGACTGCCGGTTATTTCATATTCCAATCGTTCGAGAGACTGCACAACGGGAAGTCTTTCGACTTTATCCGCGTACGAAAACGCCAATCCGGCGTATGCCTTCGTACTCTGATACCGATTGTTCTTGATCACCTTCACCTGTACTGGTGTAATGCCTTCCCGCAACGCTTCCTGTTCTTCGCCCGGACCGCCGAGCGGATTGATGAACTTGTAATGGAATCTGCCGTTTGAGTATGCGCGGAATTCTTCCAGCAACTGTTGGACGCTACGCCTATGATTATGGTACGGCGGGGGAAGCTCCGGGCTGAAATACGCACGAACAAGAAATGTATCATCAAGGGATGCGAGGAATTTCTTCGTGACATCAGATAAGGTATAGGCCTTGTTCTCGGTCATGTCCAATCGGACAAAATTTCTCACTGATAGCAGATTGACAAACACCAGTATTCCGATAATAATGCCCGCACGCATGAACCGTTGCCCGAGACGGAAATCCTTCCAGCGCCACAAACTCTGTCCGGTTTCCTGAGTCGCACTCACCGTAGCAAGAAGGACGAACAGGACAATAAGTGAGAGATAGTAAATGATGTCCCGTGAGTCTACAACGCCGCGCGCAAGACCTGAAAAATGGTGCCCGATTCCCAAATATTCGACTGTGGAAACAAGTCCAAGAGGCACGTACGCCAACACTTTGTCCAATGCAAAGAGCATGAATCCAATAACGAAGCCAAGAATTAATGCGACGATCTGGTTGTCACTCAAGCTTGACCCGAAGATCCCCGCGGCAACGAAAACTCCGCCCAGCAACACAAGGCCAAGATAGCCACCAACCAGCGCTCCGGTATCGAGATCACCGAGGGAACCAACCGTGACCACATAGAGCAACGTCGGTACCAGAGCACAGCAGATCAGTACCCAGGCAGCAAGGAACTTTCCCACAACAATTTGACCTATGGCAATGGGCTTCGTTTTGATAACTTCGAATGTCCCCGCCCTCTTTTCCTCGGCGATGAGTCGCATCGTTATGGCCGGCGCAAATACCAGGAGCAACATCGGGGCAATCTCAAAAAATGTCGACAGCGAGGCCACGTTTGCAAGGAAGAGATTTGCCGAGACATACGCTCCCCCCAGGAACAGGAATATGACAATAAAAATATATGCAAGGCTCGAATCGAAATACGAGCGAAGCTCCTTTCGCAATATGACGCCGATGTTTCTCACTGACTGGTTTGTCCCGTGGTGATACGATGAAAGATATCCTCGATTTGAACCCGGCCGCGGTGGAGATGGACAAGCACCCAACCTTCCTGCACACATAATGCAAACAGTTGCCGGCGCATGTTCCCTTCCCGGCGTGACTCCACATAGAACCCCTTTGTGCGTTCCCCCTCTTCGTGTTGTGAAAGCGGGGAAACAAGCACGACACCGTCCAACGCCCGCATCAACCGTTCCGCGTTCTCGGTGTCATAACCATCCGGAAGGTCGATCCCGACAAAGAACTTCTGCATACCCTCAAACTGCAACGAGAGATCTCCGATTGCTGAATCCGCGAGCTTCTTGCCATGATCAATAATGATCACTCTATCACACACGGCCTGCACCTCCGAAAGAGTGTGCGTGGAAAGAATGACTGTTTTTTCCTTGCCAACCTGCCGGATGTGCTGGCGGAATTCAAGAATCTGATTTGGATCAAGTCCATTTGTTGGTTCATCGAGAATCAACACCTGCGGGAGATGGAGCATCGCCTGAGCAAGCCCGACACGCTGGCGATACCCTTTGGAGAGCTTGCCAATCTCCACATGCTTCACCGTTTGGAGGTCAAATGCCTCCACCACGGCCTTGATACGACGCGGGATGATCTTTCCCGGTACCTCCTGGAGTCGCGCAATGAATTCCAGATACTCGATAACATCCATATCCGGATAAAGCGGGTTGTCTTCCGGCAGATACCCGATCAATTTTCGCACCTCGTACGGATCCTTCTGGACATCCTTGCCGTGAACTTCCACCGAACCACTCGACGGGGAGAGAAATCCGGTGATCATGCGGGCAACTGTGGTCTTCCCCGCCCCGTTCGGTCCGAGCAATCCTACGATTTCTCCCGGTTGCACCTTGAATGAGAGGTTCTCGACCGCTTTGGTGGTGCCGTAATATTTCGTAAGTGATGTGACAACAACAGACATATCTTGGCTACCTCACACGAACAAATTCAATACGCCGGTTCTGCTGCCGGCCTTCATCCGTATCATTTGGTGCAATCGGTCGGACAAAACCGAATCCCTTCGTTCCAATCCTGTTGGCGTCCACTCCGCGCGCAACCAACCATTCCTTCACGGAGTTTGCCCTCGCTTGTGACAGCTTGAGATTGTACGAGGCCTTGCCAATATTATCCGTGTGGCCGTGAATTTCCACCTCAATACCCGGATTGTCTACCAATGTCCCCATCGCCTGCATCAAGATTGGCTCGGATTCGGGCTTAATCCGGGCACTGTTGAACTCGAACACTACGCCCTCGAGGACAATTGCCTTCCCGATTTCCACTTCCAGCGTCTGTTTCTTCGCGACGTCATCCTCGGCATTTAGCGGATTCGTTCCGCGGCGCACTTCCACACCGTCTTCGACTGTTCCGGCATCGGTGTCAATATTCAGCGGATCTGTCTTGTACGTCAGGACTTCATCACCGTCACTCAAACTGTCTCCATCGGTATCCGGCCGCAACGGATTGGTACGATGCGTGAGCACTTCCGCTCCGTCGGTCAGCCTGTCCCCGTCTGTATCAGGATTCAATGGATCTGTGCCATGCACCTTCACTTCATCCCCATCGGTCAGACCATCCCCATCGGTATCAGGATTCAATGGATCCGTCTTGTAGCGGCGGACTTCTTCACCATCGGTCAAACGATCACCATCAGTATCGGGATTATGTGGATCGGTCCGGATCTTTCTCTCTTCTTTGGTAAGCAATCCGTCCTTGTCCGGATCAGTATCCTCATCCTCTCCAACGACAAGTACGCCGATAAGAAAATTCCAGTACCCCGATTTACTCTCGGAATCCAGTCCGGTTATTCCTTTTACAAAAATATTATTATAGCCCGCATTGAGATCCACCGCAACACGATTGTCCACCATGAATTGTGCCCCGACACCAAGGGGAACAAATCCGGCCCGCCCGCTTTCTTTCACCACGGATCCATTTGCCGGTCGCCGTTCCTGGTCATAGTACATTACACCGGCACCGACATAGAGGTATGGACTCCATCGGGAGGTCACCAGGGGTGAGAACACGAGTCGATAATCGGCGGGAATCACCTGCGTCTTGAATCTCTTTGCCTTTAATTCGCCGAACTCGATGCCAATTTCACCACGCAACCGCGGTGCCAGCGGGTGCCGCAGAAACGCGCGGGCGTCATATCCACTTCCGCTCTGTGATGCTTCAGAGTTGCTGAGGATTCCTCCGACTTTCACCCCGACGTTCAGACCATCGTCGCGGAACTGTGCTGATACTTCAGGAACCAATCCTATCCAGCATACGCACACCGTAATCAGCAATACCTGTAAACGCATGACTCGCGTTTTCCTTTCTCGAAGGGTTTGAAACACTACATTTCCAAAGCTCTGGTCTCCTGATTCGTTACCCATCGGCCAATCCGGCACAACGGCTTGGGGCAACCAAGAAACACGTTTTGGGGAATAATTGGGATTCAGGACACTCTCGCCCATACTCGGATTAACAGCACACGAACCCCCCGGAACAGGAGATTTCATGCCAATAATTCTTCTATGATATTGCGAGAATAAAGAACCTGAGAGGGGAAAAGCTACGGTGTAAGGTGTTGAAAAGTTTCTTGGAAATCAAGTCCTCTTTCTAACTCGATCGGGCCCTATGAACGAGGAAATCATCCCTAACAAAACTACCTCAACAACAGCATTTTCCTTGATTCCGAGAGGGTAATCCCGACCCCTCCATCCGGAACAAGGTCTAACCTATAGAAGTAGAGGCCACTGGCAACGGCATTGTTGTTATCATTTGTGCCATCCCATTCAACCGTGTATGTGCCCTTGGAAACCTCCCGCTTCACCAGCGTCCTGATTAAGCGGCCAAGAATGTCATACACACGGAGTGTTGCGTTTCCATCGATGGGAATTCCATACCGGACGGTTGTAACCGGATTGAATGGGTTGGGATAGTTCTGATCAAGCGAAAAAGCAATCGGGCTGTCTTCAATGCCCTGAAGTCGCAACGAGATCGACTGCGGATACTCCACAAGGACCTCACCCTCGTGCAGGAGCGAGATCACCCGATTGCCAACAACGAGCCACGCCGCCATAGGGTGTTCTTGTTCCCCCCACCGTAATGAAATTGGAAACGTAGCGGCGGAAATTTTCAACGTAGTTTCTTTGTGATCCGCACCAGCAAATTCCATCATCGTGTTCGATTCATAACGTATATCAAATGCGCCATCAGGGGGTAATGGTGGAAGCTCGTACGATTCAGAGGTGAAACGCCCCTCCGGGTTGCGCCCGTACAACAGTGATTGGGTTCGACCTTCTGCATCTTCCAGAATAAGAGAATTCGCCGCTGGTGGAGAAGCCGGTCCCGGTCGCGATGCGGGTCCCGATGATTGGTTTGCGAAAAGAACACCACTCTGTGATATCTTCACCCAATATCCCAAGGCCGGCTTCAAACTATCCGTCGCATAGTAGCTTCCGCCATACCCAAAGAATGACGTCCGAATAATACTGTCCGGTGATGAAGAAACACTGGCCACGCTCACGGGAACCGAGAGGGAACCTATCAGATTCCACCCGGCAGTGACAGCAATAGTGTCCGCAGAATAGGGATAGCCGGTGAAATTAAGCACAGGGTTCGTGAGTTTTGTCCAGTATCCTCTGCCATTACTCAATGTATCGCTTCTGAAATACTGATTCTGAAAACTATAGCTGAAAGGAATGATATAGGGACAAAGGACATTTACGGGAAGTGAATACAGCCGCCAGCTTGAGCCAAGATTTGCCTGAATACGGATAGCTCCCCCCGTTCCGGTTCCCGTACCCGAGAGATTCATCGAATCGACCGAAGTAATACCGTTATGCGTAAAGTAAACTTTCCCGGAGGCGAGACCCGGATTCAGAGGTGCATATATCACAGCCAATTTGAAACTGTCATTGGCATTGACGCTAAACGTGGGAGGGACAACGGTGTAGTTTGCATTGTTGGTCACTGCCGTAACATTCAGGGCATTCACCTGTGCAAGATTTCGCACAATAACCGTGTCAACAAGCCGACATCCAACTGCGATCGATCCGAAGGTGAGCATGTTACTGTTTGTGCCGAAACGCGGGGCTTCATATTTTATGACACTGTATACCGATCCGTCTTCTGTTTCCGAATACCCTGCAACATAAACATTGCCGAGGGCATCAACGACGATCCCCTGCGGTTCGTCATTCAATTGCGCCGGATCATCATAGCGGGTAACCCATTGTTGCACTCCGGCAGGACTGTATCGGACCGTCGCATAGTCATAGCCAGACTTGAACAAGAAACTGTACCCGGTGACATAGACGTTTCCTTTGGAATCGAGGGCAACATCGGCACCTATATCATCGTCATTTTCACCACTATTGTAACGGACGTTCCATTGCTGGACGCCGGAGGAATTGTACTTTATTGTAAGGAAATCGTATCCCATGCCGGTGGCCTGGCTTCCCCCGGTCACGAACACGTTGCTTGATGCGTCAAGCTTCAGCATGGTTGGAACATCACTGGCATTTCCGGATCCTGAATAACGCACAGCCCATTGCTGGACGCCGCTGCTGTTGTATCGAATTGTAGCGTAGTCAAATCCGGTTCCGATTCCCTCACTCGCCCCGGTTACAAACACGTTGTTGGTCGCATCCACCGCGATGGCGTATGCTTGATCCACACCATTCGCCGGCCCGCTATAACGCGAAACCCATTGTTGAGTCCCCGACGTATTATACTTCACCGTTGCAAAGTCAGATGTTCCCCCCGCCCCAACACTCGTACCAGTAACATACACATTTCCCCCTGCATCAAGCGCCAAATCCAAAGCGTTGTCAGTGGAATCACCGGGTCCGTTATAAGAACCAGCCCATAATTGCGTTCCCGTGGTTTGATACTTGATCGTCAGGAAATCATTGCCACTGGCCGGGTCGAACCTGGCCCCGGTAACGTAGACATTGCCTGATCCGTCGACAGCGATGTCAGTTCCTTGATCGATCGCGCTCCCCCCACTTGCATATCTCACTGCCCAGATCTGGGCTCCATTCACATTGTATTTGACAGTTGCGATATCATAGCCCGTTGACACTCCGAAACTCGTTCCAGTCACATACGCATTGCCAAAGTTATCGATAACAATTGCCGAAACGAAATCCTCAGCGTCACCAGTACCATTATAACGGGCGACCCACTGTGGAACGCCGGCAGAATTATACTTGACTGTCGCATAGTCACTCTGACTTTTTTGGTCGAAACTTGTTCCCGTGACATAAATATTCCCCGACGGATCGAGTGCCACCGCCGCTGCTTCATCGGCTGAGTTCCCCGGGCCATTATAACGTGTTGCCCACTGCTGCACTCCAACCGAACTGTATTTTACCGTAGCAATGTCTTCGTCGGTCACCAAACCATAGCTTGTCCCAGCCACGTATACATTTCCGAATCCGTCTACTGTCACCGCCGCTCCTGCATCATAGTCGGTGATATCCCCAGTGTAGCGTGCAACCCATGATTGCAGACCGAGAGAATTGTATTTCACGGTCGCATAATCTTCAAATGTTCCTGAACCCGTGCTTGATCCCGTGACATAGACATTGCCTCCCGCATCGACAAATACCGACGCAGCGGCATCAAACGAGCTTCCCGGACCATCATATGTGGCCACCCACCGGATCCCGCCGCTACTACTGTACTTGACGGTCAGGTAATCATCCCCCGAAAGCAGTGCGTAACTCGTTCCTGTGATGTACACGTTGCGAGACCCGTCGATGGTGATTGCGGCGGGAAGTTCATCGGATTCTT
The DNA here is from genome assembly GCA_964538485.1 of uncultured Chitinophagales bacterium. Taxonomy (GTDB): domain Bacteria; phylum Bacteroidota; class Ignavibacteria; order UBA10030; family UBA6906; genus JBJXHC01. Next base: position 67,491 of record CAZIHJ010000004.1, read on the forward strand.
CCGGGGAATTATATCGCACAGACCAATCGGTTCCTCCGAATGCATCGTACTTTATCGTTGCATAGTCTGCGTCGAAGTTGGTGTTATAGCTCGCTCCCGTCACATAGGTGTTTCCCCCAACATCGACTGTCATCGCAGCAACAGCATCATAGTCGTTTCCCGGGCCGTCATATCGCCTGACCCACACCTGGCTTCCAAGAAAGCTGTACTTGATGGTAACAAAATCCTCGAGAGTCTCTTCACCATAGCTCGTACCACTCACATACACGCTTCCCGAAATATCAATCCCCAGTCCTGCGGGAATATCAAGGTCATTCACTCCCCCGTCATACCGTCCATACCAGAGTTCAGTCCCCGCCGCATTGTACTTGATGGTGACAATATCGGCATCCGTAAGAACTCCGTAGCTGGTTCCCGTAACATGCACATTACCGGCATTGTCCACTTTGAGGCCAAGACCGGCATCGTAGTCATTTGCCGGACCGTCATACCGTGCTACCCATTGCCCAACGCCACTTGCACTGTACTTTATGGTAAGAACATCCTCATCGGTATCAATTCCAAAACTGGAACCGGTCACGTAGACATTCCCGGAAGCATCAACAACAATCGCGTTCGCTCCATCATAATCATTTCCAGGGCCGTTATATGAGGCAATCCATTGCTGGACCCCGGCACTATTGTACTTGATTGTTACTGCGTCATAGCCGCTGAAAATCCCAGTTGTGTAGCCCGCGACGTAGACATTGCCGCTGGCATCAAGCGTAATAGCTGAAGCGGCATCAAGCGATGGCGCCAAACCGGATGAATAGTGTACCACCCACGCCGCAAGAACCGAGTCAACGATGGATTCCGAAATTCCCGCAGCACGCGCAGCATCGCGGTCTATCGCAGGACGCTTGTTGATGAGGTGGGACCATGGCTTGCCTCTCTCTGGACCATGTCTCTCGTTGAGCTTGTCGCGTCGCACCAGAGCTTGCATCGCAGCAGGCAGTTGACCGCGTTTCCACTTTTCTTCGAATCGCCTTCCCTGTTGTTGCTTTTCAGGGCCAAGGGGGGTAACGCGCGGAGCTCTGCTGGATCGCTCTGCTTCAGTCCGGCTCCCACCTGCATGCAACACACTTACTGCAGTGTTGGCCATCAGACAAAGAGTCACAAGCACATACCCCATCGACCGGCACCCGGAGTTGGCCCATGACGTCCTTGGTTTCATCCCATTCATCCTCATCACCATCATCCTGTACCTATTTCGAAATCCTGTTGTGGCGGTCCGGTGGCCGTATGAGAGAATCATGATCTCCCTGCAATCGATTGCGCCTGGAGGAAACGGGAGACGGAAGAATCAGGACCCCGTTCTGACTGACTTTCACCCAATACCCTCGTGCAGGGACGAGCGTGTCCGCCGCCACATACCCGGCATCATATTCAAGATAAGATGACACCACAATGCCTGCAGGAACCTGGACAATAGAACTTGTGTCAACGGGCTCCGTAAGAGTGCCAATGAGATTCCACCCGGTAAAAACAGCAAGAGTATCACTTTGCACAGCATGGCCGACAATGCTTACCTGTTGCAATGAATCAAACTTCAGCCAGTATCCGGCACCGATAGTGAGGGTGTCCTGGGGCTCGTATCCCACTCCATTCACAAATGCATATGCGAGGGACGAAGAGGACGGGAAAATGCTGCTCTTCCTGGCATCGCTCACATTCAGCGGAAGACTCACAAGATTCCATGATTCCTGCACCGTGTATTGCCCTGTCAGTTCCTCCATGGTGAGAAAATTCCAAAGGGTGGAGTATGCACTGACGCCTGCAAAGCTCCTTGCCCGCACACGCCAGTAGTGCTTTGTCTGTTCCTGGAGTGCGGCAACCTGACGGGAAGTGGTTGTCAACACCGAATCGTTGACAACGAGGGTGGTAAACAAGGAATCTGTTGCCACCTGCAGGTGATATGATGTTGCCCCAGCCGAAGAGTTCCATGAGATGGTCGGTGTGAGAGGCTGGTGGATGGCTCCATCAGCAGGAGCGATGGGTACGGGAACTGGCGGTGGGGCGGTTGTGGTGTAGCCAAGCACTCGAATATCATCCACATAAAACCCGTCCCGCTCTTCACCGCCATCTGCCGACAATCGAAACCGTATCTTCACAGATTGCCCCGCGTAGGGTGTAAGGTCAACAAACGCAGGCATCCATGTTACTCCGGGGCTGTAACTATCATAACCCCACGTTCCTGTTGTTTGCTTGCCACCACTTCTTCCTGAACCAGGATGTGCAAGTGTCGGCCTCAGGTTCACCCAGGTTGACCCTGAATTGGTACTGATTTCTACTGTTGCAAAATCCCATGTTGGCTCGACAGCCCATGTTGTCCAGAAGTGTAACGCCGCGAACTGGTAGTTTGCCAGACTCACGTTGTTTGCCATTGTGAGCGCATTGTTGGCACTTGCCGAGTAGTTTCCAAACGGACTATCTGTAAATGCCGCCGGAGGTGTGTGTGCATGGGAAGTAGTTCCCCATCCCGTTCCTGTCGTCCACTTTGATGTGCCGGCACTTGCATTATCGGTAAACAACTGTATCTCCTGACCGAGGTAAACAACCAAAGTGTCTATTCTGGAGAAACCGTCCGGATCGCTGAGCGCAAGGTAGACATTGAACTTTGCTGCAACAGGCGCAGTGCTGTCGGCAAGGCCATCAAATGTCACCATTATTGTTTCCTGACTGGGAAGACTATCAACGACGACTGTTGATGCATCAAATGAAATCCATGGAACGCTCGCCGTCGCAGTCACACTCAGGGCGTTGGCGGTTAGAAGTCCAATGTTCTTGAATTCAGCCGCTATCGTGAACGGTTCTCCGCTCACAATCGACTGGTTACTCCGCTGACCCTGAATCTCAAACCCACGCAGCTTGGGATAGTGACCGGAAAAAAACGCAAGATATTTGTTCGCCGCAAGGTTCTCCGCGGCGATGCTTACAATCTGGGACGAGGGTGGCCAGAACGAAGACGGGCCGGCCTCAGGAGTCATGGCAAATGTCCGTGGCTTGGTTGTGTCACCGAACATATAGTCATCCGAATTACCTCGCGTGGAGTAATTCACCGTCTGCTGATCTGTGCCATTTGTGTATCTGTTGGTCGAAGTCATATCATACGCCCAGTCGCGATAAATCACGGAATCAGAGTTCTCCTGCGACAGGTAACCGTAAGGATAAATCAAGTAGTTGCCATACGTATGATAGTTGAAACACGCCTTGATGTTGTGATCCCGCATGAAAAAATCTATTGATTGCGTTTCCTGTTCCGAGAACACAGAAAGCCCACGATACGTATCACTGCTCGGCGACGTGCTCGATCCACCATTGGACGCATTCCACATATAGTATGGGCCGTAGTTACGGTTCAGATCGACGCCAAAAGATCCTGTATTGTTCCTCCGGTTCTTGCGCCACAAACCGCCACCTGAAGGATTCGTGGTCTGGTTATACACATACCCGTCCGGATTGACAACGGGAATAAACCACATCTGCCGGTTGTTGACAAGGTAGGTTGCTTCTGCATTTGTTCCATGGTTTTCGAGCAGCCACCACATGTAGTAGAGTACGGTCATCATCCCGCCGGGTTCACGTGCATGGTGGAGCGCCGTGTAGAGAACTTCTGGCTCACCGGATTCAGTAGTATCGGGATTGTCGGAGATTCTTGTCGCCCAGATCGTTCTTCCCTCAAGAGTGGTTCCGATGGACTGCTTCGCAGAGATGAGGGAGGGGTACAGCAGACGCATCGAGTCCAGTTGTTGCACTACCTCAACAAAAGTATAATAGCCACCCATGCTCCCGAGGCCAAAACCCGAAGCATCCTCCGGAGTAGCGGCGAGTATGTCCGCATAGTACGCGGCAAGGTCGTCAACCACCACTTCATAGGAAATCTGTGAACTGGACAGTTGCAACAACTCATACGAACCGGCAACGAACTCCATCCAACCGCCGACCCTTCCCTCCACCCCTTCGTAATCAATTCCTGTTTCCCAAATCCGGTTGAGTGCTTGCCGGTCGGGCACAAAGATGCGGATTTTCTTGTACGCTGCATCCTGATCTGCGGAGAAAGCATGCGCAGAGAAAAGGACCAACAAAATGACGAGAACAAGTCGATGTATGATATTGATACTCAGACTATTAGTGATGTTGTGGTGGACGGGCAACACGGTGCTCACCTTTGCAAACGTTTCTCACGTTTTATCATTTCCGGTACTATTCTACGAGGAGTTGGCGACGCGAGTATGACCAGCGCACCGTCCTCACTGACTTTAACCCAATATCCGACAAATGGAAGGAGTGAATCCGCACTTGAGTACCCTCCATTATATGCAAAAAAGTCAGACGCTACAATACCCGTGGGAATCTGCTGTATTGATGATATTGGAATGGGATTGCTTAATCCACCGATCAGATTCCAACCCGCCAATACCTGCACGGTATCCGCTTCGCGCAGTTCCCCGGCCATCGATTCCGTAATATCAGCTTTGAACTTGAGCCAATATCCGGCACCGTTGACCAAACTCTCTTGCTGTACATAGCCAGTTGTACCTTGAAATGTGAACGCACCGGAAACAGCATCGGGAAAAAGTGAAGTCGCCAACGAATTTGCCACAGCCAGAGGCACGGCAACTAGATTCCATCCGTCAGTCATACTATACTCCCGGCTGACCATCAAGGTCGTGGTGAACACTTGAAACGCTGACCACCCACTCTGACCGGCGGCGTTTTCAGCCCGCACCCGCCAGTAGTAGGGTTCTCCAGGAAGTAACGAATCAATTTGCCGGATTGTATCCGTAAGTGTGGAATCGTCGAACACCAACATTGAGAACATTGAGTCCCCGGATACCTGTAACCGGTATGAGGAAGCAGCATTCGAAGGCAACCAGACGAGGTCCAGAGTAGTTGGCTGGTTGAGAGCAGCGTTGATTGGACTAGAAAGCACAGGAACCGATGGCATTGAGATTATTGTGGTAAAATTGAATACTGTCCCAAACGGACCAAACCCTCCGATATTTCCTCCACGGACTCTCCAGTAATACGTAGCCAGGTTTTGCAATCCGGTAACGCTTCGAAGTGTATCCGTAAGCGTGGAATCGTTCACCACTAATGTCGCAAAAAGAGAATCCAGCGCAAGTTGAAGATGATATGTTGTTGCGCTGTTCGAAACCGACCATTCCAGGGTAAGCGCAACCGGTTGATCTATTGCACCGTTGTCTGGAGACTCGGGGACTGGACTTGATGGAGGGGCAACGACAGTGGTAAATTTCCACGGGACGGTGAACCCGCTTTCCCCGGCCGTGTTCTGCGCCTGTACACGCCAATAGTATTGTTGATTATGGGCGAGGGAACTTATGAGATGGGAGGTCCCGGTCACAGTCGAATCATCAAGGATGAGAAATGCAAAATTCGAGTCAGTTGCAACCTGGACACGATATGACGAAGCCCCGACCACTGTCGTCCAATCAAGAAGAACGCTCAATTGCTGGTCCTGCGCATCGTTTGCAGGCGATTGAAGGAGCGGTAGCGCCGGAGGACTGTTGGCATAGACAAACGAGAAAGTATCAGGACTCGCAGTATTGTTGAACTCATCCAGGGTTGCCACATGCCACTGATACGACTGCCCTTCAACAAATCCGGAAAGAGTGGCTACTGAATCAGCCGCGTTGATAACAGTGTCGATTCCCGGACCAGAAACTGAGAAAGCGTAATAGTGAGGATCTTTGTCCAGGTCGGCTGCCTTTGTCCAACGGAATACCTGCGGATCCATTCCGGATAACGTAACTGAGTCCGCGGGCTGAAGTAAACTGACCGGCACTCGGGCTGCCAGATCAGAAAAACTGAACACCCAAAGTCCATTCTGTATGTCACCGGCGATAATTTTCCCGGATGGAAAATACGGATACACACCCCAAGCTCCATTGTAACCGGATGTTGTCGGTGAAGTATCGTAACCTCCTGCATTCACTGGCACTGCGGGATTAGATACGTTGACAACCTGAACGCCTGCAGAGTACCACGCAACATACGCATAGTCACCCCGGACGGTCACGTTGTGTTCGATCTGTCCCGGTGCCGGAGTGTACGTGGACACCGGAGAGGATGGAATCGTTGGCAGGTTGCTGATATCCCAGAACTTCAGAGTCTTGGCGGTCGAGCCAATCTCATCAGTAGTGATCACATGCTGCCTGTCCTTTGTCACCCACGCATTGTGAGTACCTGAACCGGAATAGGAAATCAACCCGATCGGTTGAATTGAACTCTTGTTGCGCGCGTCTGCAATATAGAGTCCTTGACCGTTGATCGCAGAACCATAGATTGTATCGCGGAGGACGTAGGTGTCGTGCAAATACGCGGGCTGATATTCTCCCGCGTACACAGGATTCTCCGGGTCATTTCGGAGGTCGAAGATTACGGTACCACCGGGTGCCCAGTTTGCACACCCGTTCAGGTAGAGAAAGCCATCATGAAGAGAAACACTGTGCACTCTGCTGATATTTTTCCCTGCACTGGTGTAGTTAAAGGATTTCACGAGCCAGGCCGTATCGGGAAGTTGCGACAAATTAATAATCTGAACGCCACCGCCTGCTTCCGTAACCACGTATGCGTAGTGTTTGTAGGTTTTCATTTCACGCCACGAACTGTTCGGCCCGCCGATGAACGCCACCTGTTGAACAGTCGGAGCATCGGTAATATCAATAATGGATGTCCCACCCGGGTAGGGAACGGACGAACTTCCATTCACACCCAGAATGGCATATTCTCTTCCATCCGGGGCGGTATACCCCCAAATCGCCGAGTAGCTGCCAAGGGGCTGGACGTCATAGTGACGTAACGTGTCAAGTGTGGTCGCACTTCCATCAACCGATCCAAGCACCAAAACAAAAGAAAGAAGAACAATCATGTTTCCGGTTACTACATTCATCAGCAAAACTCCAGGATTATTTGAGAGAGTGCGCCTCTTTTCGCGGCGATGCCGCCATGAACACGAGTTGTCCGTTTTGATTCACTTTTACCCAATATCCTCCACCAGGACTAATCACGGAGGATACAACATAGCCGTTTGTCGAAAACGCATAGAAGTCAGAGTCAATAATCCCGGGTGGAATTTCAACGATTTCAGTGGTCGGGATGGCAGCGGAAATCGAGCCGAGCAGATTCCAACCCTCAACAACATCAATGGTATCGTTCTCGACATTATCACCAACGAAACTTAGAGTCTCTGCTGACGGAAACTTGAGCCAATACCCCGCCATTTGATCCAGCGTATCGCGCTGAACATAACCGGAGCCGGGAAGAAATCCGTATGAGACCGAAACTGCTGTGGGAAATACCGAGACTTTCTGCTTGTCAGTTACTCCCACCGGGAGTGAGACGATGTTCCATCCTTCACTAATGGAGTGCTGAACACTCACATCATTCGTTGTCGAAAACGTGCGCTCTGCCGACCATGGCCCGTTACCGACATCATTTCTTGCCTGCACCCGCCAGTAGTACTGAGCTGAGCCCGGCATCGGGCCAACAATCCGGAACGTATCGGTAATTGCCGGATCAAGGAAGAAAAACCGCTCAAAGAGTGAATCCCTCGCCACCTGCAAATAGTACCGGGATGCAAACGGAACACTCTGCCAGCTGAACATGAGATTCAACGGTTGGTCTATCACAGAATCCAACGGTGAAACCAACGCCGCGACAGAAGGCACAACAAGAGGGGTGAATGAAAACGTATCCTGACTGGAGACCGATGTAAATTCATCCTTTATCCATACATGCCATGAATAATTCTGGCCGAGCTGCATTGCCGGAATTGCCGGTACTGTGAGGGACGTATCCGGTGAATTGATTAGGGTGTCCAACCCGGGACCCCAGATATGCAGCCGGTACGAATGCGGGTCTTCGACCTTTGAGGCAGCGCGTCTCCATTTGAACGTCAAAGGTGAACCATACGGCGTCCCCTGACCATCTGCCGGAACCAAAAGCGGAGAGCGCGTGCGAGGTTGAAGACCTGAATACGTGAAAACATACAGGCCTGTTTGGGTATCGGAAGCAATCCACCTGCCCGACGGGAAGTAAGGATACACCCCCCAGCAACCAATGTACCCTGATAATCCCCCGGTGTAGGTATCGTATGTTCCGCCAGTGGTAATCGAAAGAGGGTTATGAACGTCGGCGACATAGGCGCCGGCAGCATAGTGAGCAATATAAACATAGTTGCCCCTGCCGTGAATATTATGAATAACCGATGTGGGATTTGCCGTGTAAGGGGTCTGCTGACTGAACGCCGGGAGGTTTTGTATATCGAACACCTTCATGTTTTTCTGTGTACTACCAATTTCATCTGTTGTAAACACATATCTTCCGTTGACTGAAGCCCAGGTATTATGCGTACCGGAATTGGGATAGGTGAGAACGCCCATCTGTTGAGGGGCAGCTTTATTGGCAACGTTCGCGATAAAAACACCCTGCCCGTTGATCGCTGCAGCATAAATCGTATCGTTCCGGACATAGCTATCATGGATATATGCCGGCTGGTATTCGCCCACATACGACGGATTTTCCGGGTCCGCAAGACTCAGTATGATGACGCCCCCTCCTCCCGACGACGTACCATTCAAATACAGATGGCCATCCGCCACAGTCACCGTGTGGTTCCGGGTGACGTTCTTCCCGCCAACACTCGTCACCGATCGGACGAGCCACGCGGTATCAGGAAGCTGGCTCAAATTGATAATCTGAACACCCTGGCTCCCTTCACTCACTGCATACGCATAGTTTCCCCAGGTCTTCAGTTCTTTCCATTCCGAGTTTGCGCCGGGGATATACGCCACTTCCTGAATAGGGCTCGCATCCAAATCAATAATCTGTGTTCCCGAGTATGTACCCAGCAAAGCGTACTCATGACCATCGGGAGCAACATAGCCCCAGCAGCTTGCATAGTAGAATCCGTAGTTCGGTCCCGGCCCGCCACGGGGTTGATGAAACTGAGCCACAAGTGACACTTGTGAACGGCCCTCAGGCAGCCACGCCAGAATTGACAGCGCAATAATCGTTAACCGAAAACCCTTTCTCAATGCGTACCTCTCTTATTAAGACTGTTGTTTGGGGATTGTCGACCGGACTTTGCAGCCGGTACGGAACCTGGGGGAAAAATAAGCTGCCCTGCTGATGATGACTTCACCCAATATGATTTCCCACCCCGAAGCGAGTCTGCAGCTGTGTACGAGCCACTAAATTCAAGGAAGGAGGAAACGAGAATCCCTGACGGGACCTGAATCACCGCACCCGTATCAATAGCATTCGAGATTGATCCAATCAGGTTCCAGCCCGGATCAATTTCTATCGTATCAATACTCCTTATCGCTCCGGTGAGATCAATGCCTTGGGAGGAATCAAATTTTAGCCAGTATCCTTTGCCGTACTCCAGCGTATCTTCATTAATATACCCCTTGGTGCCAGAAAAACCGAACGCCTGCGACGATGCAGAGGGATACAAGATGGAAACACGGGTATCCTCAAAACGCAACGGAAGCGAAACCACATTCCACCCGTCGTTCTGTGGATAGGTCGTTGTCACAATATCTTCGGTCGTCAACGACCATACCTCCGACCATGGACTTGATCCACCGTCATTCACCGCAGCAACACGCCAGTAACAGATGGTGGCTTCAGGCAGACTGGAGACAACGACATCGCTTTGCAGAAGGTTTTGAAGATCGGCCAGCGTGGTCGCAAACAAAGAGTCAGTGGAGATCTGAAAATTGTATGTCTCTGCGGTAACCACATCGTCCCAATCATGACTGGAAAGGGTTGGCTGGTCAATCGCATTGTTGGATGGTGAAAGGAGCTGTGGCGCCGATGGCGGAGCAATCTGCGTGGTGAAATTTCTCACTGATGTGAACGCACCCCATCCGGCAACATTGTTCACTTTTACGCGCCAGTGATATTGCGTACCTGATGCAAGACCTGTCAATGCAAACGTGGTGTCCGTCAGCGTTGTATCCTGAACAAGCGGCGAGGTAAACGCAACGTTATCATCCACCTCAAGCCAGTATGTTGTTCCACCCAAAGCTGTTCGCCAGAGAAGGTCCACCGGCTCCATAAGACCGGTTGCCCCATTGGCCGGACTTGTCAGCGTTGTGGTCACAGTTGACGGTCCGGCAAAACGGTGAATCGTGTTACTACTGTAGTTACAGATATAGAGCTCTCCAAATTCATCAGTACCGAACGAGCTTACAGAGAACGGTGCGTCAACAACAAGGGCATCCTCTGAGACTACTCCACCGGAATAGAGAAACTTCCAGATCTTTCCGCTGCAATAATCACCATAGATATACCGGCCATAGAGGTCAGGCCTGCGGTAGCCGCGATACACGTATCCTCCGGTAACAGAGCACTCCGGATTGGGTGACGAACTTGAGTACACCTTCTTGGGGAACGTATAAAGTGAAATACTGCCGCACCCGGATGTATTGTACGTCGCGTTCCCTTCATAACATCTCCAACCGTAATTCTTGCCCGATTCCAAAAGATCAATTTCCTCCCACGAACCCTGTCCCACATCTCCCATCCAGATATCGCCGGTTGGCGGATCGACACTGATTCTCCACGGGTTGCGCATCCCCCAAGCAAATATCTCATCACGACCGGGAAGGCCGACAAGCGGATTGTCTGCAGGAATACTGTAATTCAATCCCGGTGCGGTCGAGTCGATATTGATGCGAAGAATCTTGCCAAGCAGTGTATCGAGTTGCTGCGCCCTATTTCCCGGATCACCGCCACTGCCACCGTCGCCCATGGTAATGTAGAGGTAGCCGTCGTTGCCAAAGAGTATCATCCCCGCATTGTGGTTGGAGAACGGTTGGCCGACTTCGAGAATCTTGAGTTCACTGAGCGAGTCGGCTTTGTTCGGATTCCCTGAGATCACGGAAAAACGGGAGATCACCGTTCTCAATGGACTCGGTGCCGTGTAATTTATGTAGAAGTAACCGTTGTTTTCATAGTCGGGATGGAACGCAAGTCCAAGCAGACCCTCTTCTCCACCGGGAGAACTAAGTTTGTTCGCCACGTTGAGGAACGTACTTGATGACGTCGCCGATGAATCATTGGCAAAAACCTTGATGAGACCGTTTTGTTGGAGCACAAAAATGCGGTTTGTTCCATCGCCGGCGTGCGTCACCAGCACGGGGTCAGTAAAAGTGAGGTTTGGAAATGCATTGACGAGTTGAGAATGACCGTTTGTGGAGATCAATAGCAGAGAAATAGCAAGCAAGAAGAACTTCATGAAAAATCCCGAATTGAGTATGAATATTTGATGACACGAATGTGCTTTCCTAACTGTACTTTGCGACCTTTGCGTTTGTTTTTTAAGAACTTAACTCTATAACTCCATAAACTCTACAAACTCTATGGACTATTTCGTAACAATCATCTTTCTCGTGTGTACAGCACTCCCGGCTATCATTCTATAAAAATACACGCCGGACGCGTAAGGAGTTGCATCAAA
>CAZIHJ010000005.1:0-3910 GCA_964538485.1 uncultured Chitinophagales bacterium
GCGGAGAAACTCCGACGGCATTCGCGCTGTCCCAGAATTATCCCAACCCGTTCAACCCGGCCACGGTTATCAATTATCAGTTAGCAACAGGTAATGTGGTGTCGTTGAAGGTCTATGATCTCCTTGGCCGCGAAGTCGCAACGCTTGTGAATGGAAAGCAAAATGCCGGCAACTACCGGGTAGAGTTCTATGCAGCCGGACTTTCAAGCGGCGTGTATTTCTATAGACTGGAGGCCGGAAATTTCGTCCAGCAGAAGAGAATGTTGTTGCTCAAGTAGTACCTCGTATTTTTACGTGTTTTTGTAGACAGGGCAGGAAATGGTTGCTTTTCAGCTTGCCCTGTCATATTTTCATCTCGCCTTCTAGCTTCAAGGTCTGAGGTCTCTCACTCCATCATCTTTTCGTCTAGGATTTGTTCCACGGGCTCCGTTCACTGAGGGGAAGCCAACGAGCAAAAACTTGTGGACTCTGCTCAACATCTTCAGCGGATGTGTCCTCGTCTGCGGAGTTTTTCCCTCAGTTCATACTTCAAGTCCATGCATTGTCCTCCACTCACGCTTAACTCATACCCTGGTCAGGAGATACTATGAGACACCGTTCCCAGTTTTTCATTTCCCTCATTTTCTTTCTGGTGATGTACTACCCCGTCACCGCGCAATTCACAACCACCGCTATTGATGGAGTTGTCACGGCGGGAGAGTATGGAGACCACGCTTCCGGCCAGAACTCCGGGTCCAGTGGGGCACAGTCGTGGTACATGACATGGGACAATACAAACCTGTATGTAGCGATAACGAGCGCGAGCACCAGCGAAGCCGGTGTGATATATCTCGATAAGAATCCACTTATACCCATTAATGGAGGGACCAACGGCGACGGGACTCTTGTCGGGCAGAGTTACGATGGCACGAATTTCGCGGCACTCCAGTTCAGAGCCGACCTCGTTGTGTATTTCAAGGATGGCTACCGGGAGTACCGAACTGCTAACGGGTCCGGTGGGTGGTCCACGCAGACAGCAGGATTTGGTTCGTACGTTTCCTCGGCTGGCACACGCGAAATGGCAGTCCCCTGGAGTGCAATAGGCGGCAGGCCAACCTCGTTCGCATGGTTTGGATATATAACATCAGGTGGTGGTTTCGTGTACGGTCAGGTTCCCTCGGAGAACGGTTCAGGCGTCATAGGGACGTCTGCAATGTACGAACGCTATTACGATGTGAGTTCCACGGGTGATGGATCGAGCGACAAACCGTTCGCGGGGAACAGCTATGTGTTTAATAGCACTGTGGACGAAACGAACTTCGGTGCTATTTCTGTACGTAATTTTACCATGAATTCTCCAGGGCGACAAATCACGCGTGCAAGCGGTAGCGGAGGCGGTTGGACTATCAGCAGGAGACTGGTTCTTGTTTCGGGTACGGTTGGTAGTGGTTCTTCAATCACCTCCATTACAGTTGAAGGTGACCTCACAATCGGAGTCGACGGAAGTCTCGTTATGTCGAGCGCTGCCGGGGGTGACCTTTCTGTTGGCGGGAGTTGCGTGTGTGAGGGAGGCTACACCAGCAACGGTCGCGTACTGACGTTTACCGGAAGCGGGAGCTTATCAAGTTCTGTTGGAACTGATTTCGGGGACGTAGTTGTGTCGAGCACTTCGAGCCTGAGTCTAGCGACTGATGTACAAGTCACAACTTTGAGCATTTCCGGAAGTGGCGGCGGCGGAGGCGGCGGTGGTGGCGCGCTTTCACTCGCAGGTCATACCATTACTGTTGTGGGCTCGGGAATAACATTGGATGCGACCGGATCATTCGACCCCAATGGTGGGACAGTACGATACGCTCCTCCGGTTGGCCCTGTCGTCGTTTCCTCACTTCCTTATCACCATCTGGATATTGACGCTCCCGGGGTTACGCTTAGCACGGGTAGTGCCCTCACAGTAGGCGGCTCTCTTACTGTTACTTCAGGGACCCTGGAATTGGATGATGATTGTGATGTCACTGGTGCTACAGTAGTTGCCGGAACTCTCAACCTTCAAAAGCTGGGAGGAGAGGTCACGTTCCATGGGAGCGCAACAATAACCATAAGTGGAACTCTCATGTGTCGGTCGGCGGGGTTGAGTGACCTCGATCGAACACGTTTTGTATTTGGTGATGATCCTTCGGATCAGCTTACGGTTGACGGAACGCTTGAACTCGGGGATCCTTTGACAGGGACTGCGTTCCTTGCAGCACAGTTCCATCAAGGGTCAGCGGTGGTGTGTGGACCCGCTTCACGCCTCAGGTTGCATGGAACAAGCGTTGCAGGAGAAGAACTCAAATTGCGCAGCTCCGCCGATGGACAGAAATGGAATATCAATCTGAATCCTTCCGCGAGCGTCTCGGTGGACAGGGTTGATGTCAAGGACTCCGATGCTTCCAGTGGGAACCTGGTGACGGCGACGAACTCCATCGACGCAGGGAACAACGTCAACTGGAACTTTGGTGGGGCGCTCGCTCCTTCAATTACGTCACTTGATCCAACGATGGGGCCGGTCACCACGATTGTGACTATCACGGGACACAATTTTGATCCGGTCTCATCGAATAATATTGTCCGGTTCGGAGGGATCGTCGCACCGGTACAGTCTGTCATTTCTGGCGAGATTAGAGTCTCTGTTCCTCAAGGCGCTACGACGGGCGACGTGACTGTTGAAGTTGGAGGACAAGTTTCCAACGCTGTCCCGTTTTCATTTCTCGACGCCAAAGTGCGGAAGATGATCCCTATTACAATCCCCGATGTCACTGGCCGGATCGCGGACATTACGGGGGACTCGCACAACGATTTTGTTGTGCTCGGGCGCGCTACCACCGATAACCGGGCGCATATCACGCTTTATGAGGGTATGGGTGATGGAAGTTTCCATGTCCCGGTTGTGTACACCCTATCCGATCCCACAGGGGATCCTGTGGATATAGACGTGGCCTTCTTTAGTAATGACGGGCGGGAAGATATCGTTGTTGCCTGCAAGGCGTCTGCCGATTCCGGGAATGTAGAAATCCTCACCGCGGATGATTCTCCCACCGGCAGCTTCCGCCATTTCGCATGGGTCCAGGTTTCAGGCCCACGGGCGCTTGGAGTTCGGACTGCAACATCGCCCGGCGGAAGTGTTTATGTCCTGGTCTGGAACTATCAAAATGACCTGGGGGTCTATCGACAGACCATCATAGGTGATCCGGACTTCGATCTCCTTACGACAATACCGTTGCCGCCCGGCGTCACTGACGTTGCAGCGACACATATCATTGGCGATCCAGACTTTGACCTTGTTTGTGTCTCGCCCTCGGGTGTACAGTTGTATCGGAATAACGGGGGAGGAACCTTCTCGATTGCACTGTCCCTCAGTACCGGAGATCTTATCACGCGGGTTGCTGTTGGCGATGTCAACGGCGATGGGTTTATGGATGTCGTCACACTTTCCTCCGGCGGGGCAGTCCGCGTATTCATGCAACGAAGCAGTGCACCCGGCACGTTCCACCCGCCGAGTCTCTTTAGCGCGGGCGGAAGTCCAGTACGGATAGCCGTTGGTGATCTTGATGGCGACGGGCGGGATGATATTGCCATCAATGAGGAGGGGATAGAATTTTCTGCAACCTTATTGAAGACATCTGTTGCTCCGGGCGATTCCGTTGTGGCCTTCACGCGCATGAATCTGAATGATTGCGATGATACTGACTCTGGCGTGTTTGCACTCGCCCGGCTCGACGCGGATGTTGTGGATGACATTGTCTTCGTCGGATGCTCATCGTCGAGTATTGCGCCGCCGGTCGTCACCAGCGTGTCACCTGTTTCCGCATTTCCCGATGGAGCGTTCGTCGTCACCGGCGGAAATTTCGGCGGTGTTACGGAAGTTACAATCGGGGGAGTTGTTTGTCCGGTC
>CAZIHJ010000005.1:3920-25307 GCA_964538485.1 uncultured Chitinophagales bacterium
GCCAACCTCCATCACGTGTACAGTGCCGCTTGGAGCTTCGACTGGACGATTGGTTGTTACTAATGGTGACGGTAAGGGTATTTCGCCTGTCGATTTCGTTGTCAAATCTCCTTCGGCCAGGACATTTGTTATCCCGCATGTCCTGGAAAGGAGCGGGCGCATCACCAATACGCAATATACATTCGACACGCAGTTCTTCATGACATACTCGGGAGGGCTTCTCGGAAGTCCCGATGGCGGAGGAGCAACGGTTGATCTCTATCTCTACGATAACTCCGGGCAAAACATGCGAGGTGTGAGTGGTGATGTTTGCAAACCGTGCACATACACGCTCGGTGGTTCAACCCGAAAGCTGGAGATTGTCGTTGATGACTTGATTGTTACCAACGGTGGTGGGTTTGATACTCCGGACAAGCAAGGCTATGCTGTGGTTGTAATACATGGCGATTCAGCCAATGTCAACGTGCAAGGATTCGTGGTGAACTCCCATACAACTGCGATGGACCTTGGAATTGCAGGGTATGACCCGAAACCGTTGGAGTCATTTGGAGGAGGAGGCAGTGGCGGGAGTCGAACGTTTGTCATTCCGCACGTGCTGGAAACAAGTGGAAATATCCTGAGTACATCGAATACCTTTGACACGGAAATGTATGCCGTGTACACTGGTGCCCAGGCGGGTTCTCCAGGTGGCGCTGGTGCGACAATCGATCTGTACCTTTACGATGAATCGGGTGCGCCTATGCAAGGAAACGGCGCGACCGTTTGCAATCCCTGTACGTATGATCTGACGTCATCCGGCCGGAAACAGTCCATTCGTATCGACGATCTCATTGTCGCAGCGGGCGGGTATGGCAGCTCGACGGTGAGATTGGGATACGGGATTATCGTCGTCGGAGGTGCTGATCCGGATAACGTCTCCCTTCAAGGGTTTGTGGTGAATTCGCACACAAGCGCATTTGATCTTTCCGTGTTCGGATTTGATCCGGTTCCCATTGCATCTTCTGCGGCCGGGCGGAGCTCTCTCAATCCCAAAACATTTTCCTTCCCTCATGTGCTGGAGACGAGCGGAAAGATAACGAACACGCAAAACACTTTTGACACGCAGTTCTTTATGACGTACACGCCAGGGCAAGCAGGAACTCCCCCCGGTGGTGGGGCAACCATTGATTTCTATCTGTACGACGATAGTACAGGCGAGGCGATGAGAGGGAGCAATGGCAATGTTGTCTGCAACCCATGCACGTTCTCCCTCAGTTCGTCGAACCGGAAACAGACGATTGATATCGACGATCTGATCACCACCAACGGTGGTGGTTTTGACGCATCGGTGAAGCTCGGCTTTGGTATTATTGTTGTGGGTGGGGACGAAGATAATGTGGCGCTTCAAGGGTTTGTTGTGAATTCACACACCAGTGCCATGGATCTTTCCATGTGGGGTGGTCCTCCCCGCCTGGTGGACGAAGCACCGCCAGCGCTGACAACGCGGACATTTGTCCTCCCCCACGTTTTGGAACAGAGCGGTTCCATCACCAACACACAATTCACATTCGATACAGAGATGTACGCTATGTATGATGGTGCGCTTGGTGGAAGTACAGGCGGTGGGGATGGTGCCACTGTTAACCTGTATCTCTATGATCAGGCTACAGGGCTGCCGATGACAACTGCCCTTGGAGAAGTGTGCAATCCTTGCAGCTTCCCGCTCAGCGAATCATTGCGCAAACAAAGCATTCGCATAGACGATCTCATTGTCGCAAAGGGCGGGTTCTCCTCGCCGGAGCAGAAGGGATTTGCAAGCATCGTCGTTGGCGGAGATGCATCAAAGGTGAGCCTGCAGGGATTCGTTGTCAATTCCCATACAAGTGCTTTTGATCTCTCTGTGTTCGGCTTTGACCCACAACCGATTGCGGCCGCTTTTGTACCAATCCCCGTTATTACCATCGAACCGGCAACACTCGACTTGGATGCCGTAGTGGTCGGCATTCCCGAGCATACGCCGGTGACAATCCGCAATGGCGGCGGTGGCGTATTGTTACTTTCTCCCCCGGAGCTTACACCGGATTCGGATACAAGTTTTTCCATTTCTTCCCCGCCATCAACACTCACGCTCAACGCAGGCGAGAGTACCCAACTCATTATCAGGTTCGGTTGTGGCATCCCGAAGACAGACGTTTCGGCGCTTCTTGTGCTGGCGAGTAACGGGGGAACCATTGAAGTTCCTCTGCTCGCAGATGCAGTCCTTGTTGATCCGGATCTTTTTCTCAGTCTTACGCCCGACTCGATCTTCTCTGAGGACCCACTCAAGCCTGGGAAGAGCAAGAAACCCGTGAAGCGCGCCAAGGCAGGCAAGCCAATCACCGCAGAGCACTTTCCGAACTGGAGTAACGTGTTGACAGAGGCAGTCGCTCAGGGAGCGTTCGCACCACCGGCACTCAATGGCTCAAGCCAGAGCGACTCCGCCGGAGGGGCAGTGATAGGCATCAGCCACATGACAAATATCGGCGGGAAGTGGAAGGTCATTAAGGATTCAGCGGCTGTACGCGGCTGGGTACGGTTGACAAAGTGGGACCTCAAAAAGAATGTCGGCAAGAGCTACGATGCTCTGCAGAAAACCCTCATCGACAAGAGCGAATTTTTTCACGACGGATATGCCCGTGGTCTGGACTTCACAACGGATGGCAAGAACAAGCCGATCGTCAAACAGTTGACAAAACTGACTCCGAAGAAGCAAGACAATGAACTGTTCGCGGAACTGGTGGCACTGAAAGTGAACATCGGTGCCAGTGAGATCGGGACACTACCTCCCGGTTTCGGTGACCTGCTCTATGACAACGACGGTAACCCGTACGATGAAATGAGCATCCATGAGATCTCATCGACAGCGGACTCGATGATGACCTACTGGCAGTTCAGCGACTCGGCAGACTTTGCTGCTTTGTACGAAGTGGTGTATCTCCTCAACCGGGCGTTTACCGGTTCACTCGATACGGCCCAATTTAACGACTACGACGGCACCGGAGAACCGAAGGTGTTGAAAGTCAAAGGCGTGGTGGATGTTGATTCGATACCATACCTGAAGACGCCGTCGGCATTCAGACCTACGAAGATTGCCCGCTTGAACAACGAGGTGGAATCGCCCGAAAACTACGACTTCGATGATGAAGAGTTCGAAGAGGGTATTCCTGTGGCCGCGAAGCTCTACCAAAATTATCCGAATCCGTTCAACCCGAGCACATCAATTGCGTTCCGATTGAGGGAGGAATCGCTGGTGACATTGAAGATTTACAACGTGCTTGGTCAGGAAATGGTGACACTGCTTGAAAATGAAGAAATTGAAGGGGGGATGCAGGTCTTACAGTTTAATGCAGATTTCCTTGCCTCTGGTGTATACTTCTTTCGCATCCAGGTTCAGGGGCTTGAAGAAGCGGGGTTGAAGACAGTTGAGACCGGGAAGATGCTCCTGCTCAAGTAAAGTCAACTGTAAATTGCCATTCCCAAAATGGGGTGTTGTTTAAGGAGCCCAAAGAACCCTGTCCGGCTATCTGCCCGACAGGGTTTCTTGTCTTATGATCTTTCCAAGAAAACAACCAGTAGAGGGATGTTACCTATGTGGACTTTGTGCACCATTGACAGGATTGTTTTATTTCAATAAATTGAAGCTGTTACTTCTCCCATTCGAGTCGTTCATTCGCACATAAACCGAGGCGTCAGTGAAACACTTTGTTCTTACCTTTCTTGTTCTCGCTCTAACCGTTTCGCTGACAGCGACCAACACCAATGCCCAGAATGTATCCCTCGTTGGACATATTGACAAACGGCATGGAGGCCCGGGCCCAAGCTACGGTTTTAATTATGCGAGCTGTTGGGGGTACGTTGCGCCTGACGGCCACGAGTACGCACTCATCGGAACATATTCCGGTACATCAATTATAGACCTTGATGCCGATTCTCTGCGTGAGGTTGCCTACATCCCCGGCGCAAACTCCGAATGGAAGGAGCTAAAAACGTGGGGGCAATACGCCTACTGCGTAAGCGAAGGAAATCAAGGCGTCCAGATCATCAACCTCAGCCAGTTGCCCGATACCGCGTGGCTGGTGCGCTCGGTCAGCAGTCTTGGTGGGAAGAATATCTCGCGTAATCATACTGTTACCGTTGCGGACGGCTATCTGTACCTGAACGGCTCCACTTCCGGTGGACAAACGGGTGGTGCAATCATTCTCAGTCTCGCGGATCCGGAGAACCCCGTGTATGTCGGTCAGTATCAGCCAACGTACTTGCACGACACGTACGTGCGAAGAGATACGTTGTATGGTGCCGGCATCTATGGTGATGGTGTGTTTATCGCATCGCTGCAAAACAAAGCCAACCCTCAGACACTCGGTGTTGTTACGTACGCAAATTCCGGCACCCACAATACCTGGGTGTCCACCAACGGGCATTTTCTTTTCACAACGGATGAAATTGGCAGCACGCAGAAAAATCTTAAAGCATTTGAGTTGACACAATTCTCTCCGACATTTACTTTCGTACCGCGAACGCCTCTTACACCCAACCCTTCCGCGATTATTCACAATATTCACGGCCGGGGTAATTACATTTATATAGCGCATTACGCGGCCGGAGTATATGTTGCCGACGCTCACGATCCACTTGCGATGACGACAGCCGGCGGATATGATACCTATACCGGGACAAGCACGGGTTACATCGGATGCTGGGGTGTCTACCCATACTTTCCGTCGGGTCGATGGATTGCCTCGGACACACAAACCGGATTGTATGTATTTACATTCACCGGACTTGCTCCGCGGACACGTTCTCCGCTGTTGCAACCGGCGAATGGCGACACAGTGGATTTCGATCCCGCAACAACGTTCTCGTGGCGACAGGCCGCTTCGCAAACCGAGGACCCTCATTGGTACAAACTTCATGTCTGGGGACAGGGTGTTGATACACTCCTCAATGTAACGGACACAACTCTGGCAGTGAGTGCGCTGACGGGTTTGCAAGATGGAGAGACGTATTCATGGCACGTGTGGATAAGGGACGAGTTTACATCGGTGAGCAGTCAGGATACGTTTCAGTTCATCTATAACAGCACATCCGTGGATGTAGAGGAGACTGGGACACCGGCGCAGTATTCTCTTGCACAGAACTACCCCAACCCGTTTAATCCGAGGACAATTATCAGTTATCAACAAACGACAAGGAATTGGGTGACACTCGCAGTTTATGATGTCCTCGGAAGAGAAGTGGCGAACCTGGTCAATGAGATCAAAGGACCCGGAACATATTCCATTGATTGGGATGGGAGCGGACAGCCGAGCGGCGTGTATTTTTACCGACTCCGGGCGGGAAATTTTACAGAGCAGAAGAAAATGGTACTGATGAAATAGGGGTAACGTGCGTTCTTTTTCAAGTGGGATATTCGTCGCCTTTATAGTGGCGGGCAGTACAGTCGCCGGAGCAACCGGTCAGGTGTCGCTCTTGCGACACCTATTCATCAATCACGGCTCCTCGGGGATAAACTACTATTCAAACTGCTGGGGATACACTGATTCCTCAGGCAGAGAATACGCGTTGATGGGCGCAGTGTCGGGTACATCAATTGTTGAAATCACAGATCCGGATTCCGCGCGGGAAGTGGCGTTCATACCAGGGCCGGTCTCAAGTTGGCGCGAGATCAAAACGCATTCGCACTATGCGTATGTGGTCAGTGAAGGGGGTGGGGGAACTCAGATCATTGATCTTTCGATGCTTCCCGATACCACACGGTTGGTGCAGGGGTTCATTCATGCGGCCGGCGGCAAGAACACCTCTCGCGTACATTCGATTTCGATTCATGACGGCTTTATGTACCTGAATGGCTCCGCAACGTGGTCACCTGGCGGGGTCCTCATCTTCAGTCTTGGTAACCCCGAACAGCCCTCCTATGTCGGTGAATTTTCACCCGAATATATCCATGACTCATTTGTCAGGCATGATACTCTCTTTGCCTCGGATATTTATAGCCCCGGGGGATTGTACATTGTTGATATTTCGAACAAGGCTCTTCCGTCACAGATCGTCGAGATCACCTACCCGGGCGCGGGTACGCACAATGCTTGGGCAACAGAGGATGGACGATATGTTCTCACCACGGATGAAATCGGCAGTACGCCGAAAACGCTGAAGGTATGGGATATTCAGAATCTTCCCATTTACGGCAAAGTTGCAGATTTCACGGTTGACCCGACCGCGACCGTTCACAATGTTCATATCAAAGGGAGATATGCATACGTTGCGTGGTATGCGGCCGGGGTTCACGTTGTTGACATCAGCAATCCGCTGCAGCCCGTCCACGCCGGAGGATACGATACATTCACCGGTACACCAACAAGTCCCTATAATGGATGCTGGGGCGTCTTTCCGTACTATCAATCCAACAAGTTCATCGCTTGTGATCGATATACGGGACTGTATATATTCGCACTTGATACGACTACGTCATCCGTCGCTCCACCAACGATGTTGCCCGATGGTTTTGTATTGCATCAAAACTATCCCAATCCATTCAACCCCGTCACGACCATAGAATTTCAGGTTGAAAGTTCCCGAGGGGTTGATCTGCGTGTCTACGATCTCCTCGGGCGGGAAGTGGCAATGTTGATGGATAGTGAAGTTGAGGCAGGCGTCCATCGTGTTTCATTCGATGCAACCGCACGTTCGAGCGGTGTCTATTATTACCGTCTTCGCGTTGGCACTGTTGTTCAACAGCGCGCCATGTTATATCTCAGATAGTGAGCCGTTCAACTTAGTGATATTATCAAAGGAAGTATTCTTATGCGTATGTTTACACTGATGCTCTTATGGATTGTATTGCCGTTCGCACTCACCGCGCAGGAATCTCTTGATACGTTGAAGCATCTCGATGTCCAACCGCTCGGCAGTTACTCGGCAATCTGGGGATACACTGCTCCAGACGGTCGGGAGTATGCAATACTTGGTGTCAACGGAAGCTCATCAGTACCATATCCGGGCGGGACGTCCATTATTGACATTACAGATATTGATAATGTGCGTCAGGTGGCATTCATCCCCGGACCAAACAGTAGTTGGCGGGAGATGAAAACGTACAAGCATTACGCGTATGTCGTGACCGAGGCCGGTGGTGGAGTGCAAATCATCAATCTTTCCCAGCTGCCTGACACGGCATGGCTTGTCAAATCCTTCAACTATACCAGCGGCACCAAAAACACCTTGAAATCGCACAGTGTCTCATTGCATGACGGGTTCCTGTATCTCAACGGTTGCGCGAACTGGTCGCCGGGCGGAATGGTGATCTTTGATCTGCGCAATGACCCGGAGAATCCTCAATATGCAGGGCAATACCAGCCGGCATACATCCACGACAGCTATGTCCTTCGCGACACGATCTTTGGTTCGGCAATCAATTCCGGTGGCGGCTTGTACATCGCTGATGCACGCAACAAATCAAACATTACATTGATCGGGAAAATTGCTTATGCGGGTTCGGGCACACACAATGCCTGGGTCACAAAGGACAGACAACATGCAATCACGACCGATGAAATTGGCAGTACCCCAAAGACATTGAAAGTATGGGATATCAGTAACTTGCCGGCAATTCCAACCGCAGCCACCGCGACTTTTACCTCTGCTCCTGGACAAGTCGAACACAATATTACCATACGCGGCGACTATGCATACGTTGCCTGGTATAGTGCCGGGATGGTTGTTGTTGATCTCACAGATCCGGCAGTTCCAGTGCTTGCAGGTGCTTACGACACATCGCCGAGCACCAGCGGGTACAACGGTGTCTGGGGAGTATATCCATTTTTCCCCTCAGGGAAGATTATTGCCGGAGATATGCAGAACGGTTTATGGGTATTTAGCTTCAGTGGTCTTGTGGCACGGCAGCCGGTGCACCTCCTTGAACCGGCGGAAGGTGATACAATCGGAGGGGTGGGAGAGCGTGCCGTGACATTTCGTTGGACACAGGCGGCAGACGTGAACAACGATCCTCTTTGGTACGAGATCCGCATAGCAGGGCCCGGGGTGGATGAGACATTTGTTACCACAGACACTCTGTTTCAGGTACCGGATCTTTTCCCGGGTACATACACGTGGCACGTTATAACGAAGGACGAATGGAATACCACGGTGAGTGCAGACAGCTTTACGTTTGTGTATGTTGGAGTGAATGATGTTACTCCGTCTGAGAACCCACGAGGTTTCAGCTTGTCGCAGAATTACCCGAACCCTTTCAATCCGGAAACGGTTATTCAGTTTGAGGTTGCAGAACGTTCTGATGTATCACTTAAGGTATTTAATGTCCTTGGAGAGGAAGTTGCTGAACTCGTTTCAGAGACAAAATCACCGGGGATCTACAATGTGAGTTTGGATGCCGGACGAATATCGAGTGGCGTGTACTTCTATCGTCTGCAGGCAGGGGGATTTGTCGAAACCAGGAAAATGGTTCTCCTCCGCTGACATCGTCCGGGTGCCCAGTTTGCGCCCCATCCGATATACGGATGGGGCTTTTTATTGAATTGCTCGTGAAAGTTTCATCGTCAGGGTGACTGCAGGATTTCAAGGGTTGCTTTTCTTGATGACGTTTGTTAAGTTCGCTGAGTACTGATGTCGGTACCAGAGAGAGCATCCACCATCGTTCTTGTAGTGGCGCAGGCTGTTCACGGATTCCCGACAAGAACAAGCTGAAGGCAATTTGATGCGGCCCTACAGTGTGGACGAAATACGCCGGTGTTTTTCCACGTCAACGGATTTCAATGAAATCTTTGATGCTTTCCAGTCCGCCATTTCCCAGAACCTGAAGGATGTCGAGCCGTACAGACTGTTGTTCTGGAATCATTCCCTTACTCCAGATGAAGTCCGGCTCTTCGGCGAAAAACTTGCACAGGAATTTCCCGATCTCGCCTATGATGTCTATCTCTGGCTTGCCAGCGTCTTTGAGGTGACATACTCGTCCAGCGACAATTACGAACTTGCTCTTCACTATTATAAAAAAGCTGCGCTTGCGCGGCCGGACGAGCCCGATCCCTACCTCGACGCTTGCGACTGTTACGAGCCCGATCTGAACATCCCGCCCCTCAGTAGCCTGATTGAATTCGTGAAGCATGGTGCGAATCGGGTCCGGAATCCCCGAAGCCTGTACAAACGTCTTGCTCATCTGTATGAGTTGGCGGGAGATATGGACCTCAGCGATCACTACCGTCGCAAGTCAGACGCGACTCACAGCCCTCAGAATGATCCCGGGAAGGACGCGCCCGCGCCCTCATGAAGGAAGTCCGGGGTTACCTCATGATTCTCGGAGCGGCGCTCTTCTGGGGCATCTCCGCAACCGGCGCGAAGTCACTTCTCAACCAGGATCTTGATACTGTTCTCCTTGTTCAGGCGCGCGTCTCGTTCACGTTTCTGCTTCTGGTGGCATTCTTCGCGCTGTTCAAACGTGATGTGTTGAAGACACGCATGTCCGATGCCTGGAAATTCGCGCTCATCGGGGTCATCGGCGTTGCGGGATCAAACTTCACCTACTATTTTACCATCAAAGAGAGCACGGTTGCAACCGGCATTCTTATCCAATATACCGCGCCGTTGCTTGTTATGGGATATGCCGCTCTGACAAAAGAGGAGACGATTACAGGAGTGAAAGTCATCGCCGCACTCCTCTCGCTTGTGGGGTGTTTTCTTGCCGTCGGCGGATATGACCCGACGGTGCTCTCGATCACCCCGATGGGATTGATCACGGGCATCGGCTCTGTGTTGTGCTTCGCCTTCCTGAATATCTACACGCGTCACGTTCTGTCATTCTCCAACATGTGGACACTGACGGTCTACTCCATTGGTTTTGCCGCGCTCTTCTGGATGGTCGTGAACCCTCCCTGGAACATTGTTGCCCAAAGCCCGCCCCCCGATGTGTGGGGTGCTCTTGTTGTTCTCGCTGTCGTTTCCATTCTCATTCCGCATTCGTTGTACTTCAGCGGACTCCGGTATGTCGTGCCATCGCGGGCCATCATCACGAGTACATTTGAACCCATCGTTGCCATTGTCACCGCGGCATGGTTCCTCAACGAGTTTCTCGAACCTGTACAAATCATTGGAGCAATGGTTGTGCTTGCAGCCATCGTTCTGCTCCAGGTACGGAGAGAAACGAAACACCAGGTTGCTGTGACGATGGGAGATCGCTAATGGAGCGGTCAAGCAGAAGAAGCGAAAAGATACGCAGGGTCCTCGGGTACAGGCAACCGGGCCTGACGGTAGTAATGGAGAATATTCACGATCCCCACAATGTGAGCGCAGTATTTCGATCATGCGATGCAGTCGGAGTAATGCAGGTGGAGCTCCTGTACACACACGAAAAATTTCCGCGTATCGGGAAGAAGAGTTCTTCCAGCGCCAACAAATGGCTTGACCGTCGAAAGCACACGGCCGTGAAGGAATGTTATGCCACCCTCCGGAACGAGGGATTCCGGATCTATGCATCACAACTTGACCCCGGGGCGGTTTCACTCTATGACCTGGAACTCACCCAGCCGGTTGCATTGGTGTTTGGCAACGAACACCGTGGCGTATCTGAAGAGGCAGCATCGTGTGCGGATGGCACGTTTCAAATTCCCATGATGGGAATGATCCAGAGTCTGAATGTCTCCGTTGCATGCGCGGTCTCCTTGTATGAGGCAATGCGTCAGAGGACAGCACGTGGAAGCTACAACGCTTCCGGATTGACGCCCGA
The DNA here is from genome assembly GCA_964538485.1 of uncultured Chitinophagales bacterium. Classification (GTDB taxonomy): domain Bacteria; phylum Bacteroidota; class Ignavibacteria; order UBA10030; family UBA6906; genus JBJXHC01. Next base: position 14,674 of record CAZIHJ010000005.1, read on the forward strand.
TTCCTTGAAGACCCTGTACGATGATTGGATCAGGCGATAGGCCAACTTGGACTCCCTTGACCGTTAATGTACACTTTCGTACCCCTCTCTTATGGCCATGTTGCTTTGCCGGAGTCGATTGGGTATATTCACAATACTGCCAAACCACCATCACCAGCAACTTCCTCACCATCGTTCCGTACTACGAGGTGTTTATATTCTGAACGATAAGATGGGTAACTAGAATGGGTGAACAAGATCCGCAAAATGTAGGTTTTTTGGGTTTGAATGTGGTTGTGGTGGGTGTGATGGTACTTGTGGCGTTCGGTTATCTGCTCTTTCTGGTGCGGAAGAGATGGAGAGACAGATTTCTTCATGTCGCGAAACGTAAACGTCCAACGTAAAGATACAATCGTGTTCTGATGCTCAACGAGGCGGCGCAAGAGCCGCCTTGTTCATTTCTGTGTCTCCTTGAAAGTCCCGGCACTTTTAGGTACCATCTTGCGTTGCACAGTACAGACAATTACAATGCCGGGGCCTATGCGATTTCTCCTTTCAATGTGTTTCCTTTTCCTTCTTGCGCTGAGCTTTCCTCCGTCCTCAATTGCCGATGATCATCATACGAGGGTAACTCTCGTCGCCGACGTTCAAGCCATCCGGCCGGGTCATGACTTTACTGTTGGTGTATTGATGGCGATGGACCCCGGCTGGCACACGTACTGGAAGAACGGAGGCGAAGCAGGTTTGCCAACGAAGATCGAATGGACACTTCCGCCCGGCATTACGGCCGAAGAGATTCAATGGCCGCTCCCACACAAGTATATTGAAACAGGCGACGTTCTCACCTACGGGTACGAGAAAGAAAACATGCTTCTCGTTCCAATGAAGTCCGCTTCAACGATTGTGCCCGGCCAAACCCTCACTATCAGCGCTAAGATCAGTTGGCTGGAGTGTGAGCATATTTGTGTTCCAGGCGATGCAGCAGTCTCGCTAACCCTGCCTGTTGCCACTACATCTCCACAACGGATGCATGATTCTCTCTTTCAGTACTATTCTCAGCAAGTTCCTTTGCGATTATCTCCATCGTCCAATGTTGCCGTAGAATCTGAAGCGCGGGACGGCAAGGTGGTTTTGGTGGTCCGGCCGAAGGAAGGGAAGTTCTCGGCCGGGTTTGCACCGGACTTCTATCCGTATGGATTTGAAGACATCACCGTTGGCAGAACCCTTGTGAGGCCATCCCCCGGCGAAACGACATTGGAGATCCCACTCACGGCGTTCGAACAGGTTGCCGGTCCGCGCTTGTTTGAAGGAGTACTGGTGTACCAGCTCGAATCCGGACGCCGTCAGGCGCTGGTGATGGAAGTTCCCCTCACGGCAGAATTTTGTTCCTCGCTTAACTCAACATCATCTTCCGGCAGCAGCGTACTTGATCGACAGTTTGCAATTGCAAGTACAGACACCACGCCGTTGTATCTCTACATTCTGTTTGCTATGGTCGGCGGTTTGTTGTTGAATATCATGCCGTGTGTGTTGCCGGTGATTGCGCTGAAGATATTTGGCCTTGTGAAGATTGCAGGTGATTCACCGGCAAAAATGAAACGCCTTGGATGGATGTTCTCGCTTGGCATTCTGGTCTCATTCCTCGCCCTCGCAGTGTTGGTGATCGCGTTGCAAAGTGCCGGGGAACAGGTCGGCTGGGGATTCCAGTTTCAGGAACCGGTGTTTGTCATGATCATGTGTACAATTGTCTTTGTGTTTGGATTGAGTCTCTTCGGAGTTTTTGAGATTCGGCTCCCTGGTTCGGCTGCATCAAAGATCGGGGAAGTGCTCGCGGGCCGGGAAACGAAAGGGAAGGGATATGGCGCATCCTTTGCCGAAGGTGTTTTCGCAACAATTCTCGCGACACCATGCACGGCACCGTTTCTTGGCTCCGCTCTCGGTTTTGCGTTTGCGCAACCGTGGTGGGTTATCCTCTTGATTTTCACCAGCGTCTCGTTCGGCATGGCGTTGCCGTATCTTATCCTCACCACCAAACCCACGTGGATGAAATTCCTTCCCAAGCCCGGTGCATGGATGGAGACGGCAAAGCAATTCATGGGCTTTCTGATGATGGGTACTCTGGTCTGGCTTCTTTTCATACTGGGCAATCAGATGGGAATGGAAGCCGTCATCTGGACGAGCGCATTTCTTCTCATGGTCGGACTTGCCTGCTGGCTGGTTGGCCGGTTCGCTACTCTTTCCGCCTCGCGCGGGCGCGTGATGGTAACATGGGGTTTTGCGGTCCTTGCCGTTATAGCCGGATACATGTTGTTTCTGAGTGATGTAGTTGCCGCGCGCGACCTCCTTGGATCTTCCGCCTCAACGTCAATGCAGGGAAATACGAAGGGAGGAATTCAGTGGGAATCCTTCACAGTCGCCAAACTCGATGCATATCTCAAGGAGGGGAAACCCGTTTTCATAGATTTTACCGCCGAGTGGTGTCTCACATGCAAGGTAAATGAGAAGACAGTCCTGGCTGACGCGGATGTGATCGAGAAATTCAGATCATCGGGGATTGTTTCTCTTAAGGCGGACTGGACGAATCGGAATCCTGAGATTACTCAATTGCTCTCCAAGTTCGGCAGGTCGGGTGTTCCGTTGTATGTGGTTTTTCCGGCAGGCAAGCCGGGCGAACCGATCATTCTACCAGAGGTGATAACAACGGGCATTGTTCTGGATGCAATTGACCGGGCACAGTCAGCAACTACCGCTGTCATCATACAATAGTCATTCTCCAGGTTTATAGTCTTCCTCAGGAGATTTCTCAAACTCAATCAGTTTGTGCTCTGCCGGATTGCATACCTCTTCCGGCGGGATCTTGCGGTTTATACACGTTCCATGTTCAAACGGGTTACTCATTGACAAAGGAAGACCACCGACTGCAGGAATCAAGGGATCGGCAGATCCATTGGAAGCGCTGGGGTCCGTACATGAGTGAGCGGGCATGGGGTACTGTGCGCGAAGATTACAGTTCCAATGGTGAGGCATGGCATTATCTCTCGCACGAACAGGCGATCTCCAAAGCATTCCGTTGGGGCGAGGATGGTCTGGCGGGCATCTGCGACCGTCATCAACTTGTGTGCTTTGCCGTCGCGCTGTGGAATGGGAAGGATCCCATACTCAAGGAACGGGCATTCGGGCTTTCGAGTCCCGAAGGCAATCATGGGGAAGATGTGAAGGAGGAGTTCTTTTATCTCGATTCCACCCCGACACATTCGTACATGAAGTATCTGTATAAATACCCTCACGCCGAATTTCCCTATGCGTTGCTGAGAGAGGAAAACAACCGGAGGAACCGGACACAACCCGAATTCGAGCTGGCAGACACAGGCGTCTTCCGTGAGCACAGATACTTCGATGTGACGGTGGAGTACGCGAAGGAGTCGTTCGAGGACATCTGCATCAGGATTACCGTAACGAACCGTGGTTCCGATCGGGCGGTGTTGGATGTTCTCCCGACGATTTGGTTTCGCAATACATGGTCATGGGGGAATGGCGGGAAGAAACCGTCGTTGAAACGCGCAAAGAAGAACACCGTCGTTCTTGATCACCCGAAATTGGGAACACGCACCCTTGTTTGTGAGAAGCCGGATGAATTGATCTTCACAGAAAACGAATCAAATGCCTACCGCCTGTACGGTGTTCCGAATCGCATTCCGTATGTGAAGGACGCCTTCCATGACTACGTCATTCGTGGAGTTAAGGAAGCGGTGAACCCTGGCGGCACAGGTACAAAGGCCGCCGCACGATATCATCTTGAAATTGAACCCGGTGCTTCGCGTGTATTCAAACTCCGGCTTGCCGAAGGCGAACGGACGTTCGCGGATTTCGATCAAGTATTCAAGCAGCGGATTCAAGAGGCAGATGAATTTTATCAGTCGCTCTCTCCTGCCGACGCGTCAGAGGATGCGCGCAGAGTGCAACGACAGGCGTTTGCCGGCATGCTCTGGAGTAAGCAGTTCTATTATTATGATGTGAAGACCTGGCTCCGTGGCGATACGGCAATGCCGCCCCCACCACCGGAACGACAGCGTGGCCGCAACGCAGACTGGCAGCATCTCTATAATTCCGATATTATCTCCATGCCTGACAAGTGGGAGTATCCGTGGTACGCGGCGTGGGACCTGGCGTTCCATTGCATTCCGTTGGCACTTGTGGATCCGGATTTTGCGAAGGAGCAACTCGTGCTCATGCTGCGCGAGTGGTACATGCACCCGAATGGTCAGATACCGGCCTATGAATGGAACTTCGGCGACGTGAACCCGCCCGTGCATGCATGGGCTTGCTGGCGTGTGTACAAGATTGACAGGAAGCGGACCGGTAAGCCCGACCGTCTATTCCTTGAGCGTGTATTCCAGAAACTCCTTCTCAATTTTACCTGGTGGGTGAACAGGAAGGACGAAGAAGGGCACAATCTCTTTCAGGGAGGATTCCTTGGCCTCGACAACATCGGTGTATTCGACCGATCCGCACCGCTTCCCACCGGCGGACATATCGAACAATCGGATGGCACGAGCTGGATGGCGATGTACACACTGAATATGCTCGCTATCGCGATGGAACTCGCCCAGGAAAACCCCGCCTATGAGGATGTTGCCAGTAAATTTTTCGAGCACTTCGTTCATATCACTCACGCCATGAACCACCTCGGGACCGAGAATCTCGGCTTGTGGGATCGCGAAGATGGTTTTTACTACGATGTACTACATCTTCCGAATGGTACGCGTCGGGCATTGAAGGTCCGGTCGATGGTCGGCATCATTCCACTGTTTGCTGTGGAGACACTCGAACCGGAAATGATGGAACATCTTCCGGGATTCGTGCGACGCATGGAATGGTTCCTGAACAACACCGAGGATATCCACAAACACATCGATATGCAGATGCTTCCCGGCAAACGCCGCCGTTTGTTGCTGTCTGTTGTGAATATGACCCGGCTTCCCCGCGTCCTTCACTATATGCTGGATGAAAACGAGTTCCTTTCATCGTACGGCATCAGGAGTCTTTCACGGTATCACAAGGATCATCCGTACCGTTTGGTCTTCGACGGTCAGGAACACCGTGTGGATTATGACCCCGCGGAATCCTCCACGCCGTTGTTCGGGGGCAACTCCAACTGGCGCGGACCTGTCTGGTTTCCGGTGAATTATCTTCTGATAGAATCGTTGCAAAAATTCCATCACTTTGCAGGAGATGAATTTACAGTGGAGTTTCCGACGGGCTCCGGCAGAAAGGCCACATTGTGGGAGGTGGCGGGAGAAATATCCCGACGTCTTAGCCGGCTGTTCCTTGCCGATGGGAACGGACACAGGGCTGCCAACGGTGGAGATGAATTCCGAACCGATCCGCATTGGTCATCTTGTCTCAATTTTCATGAATATTTCCACGGAGACGACGGCAAGGGACTTGGTGCAACGCATCAAACTGGCTGGACGGGTCTCGTAGCGAAACTCTTGCAGCAGAGTGGAGAGTGACGACTGAGGGATGATGAAAACTCTGAATCCAATCGCGCGCACGCGCGTGAACGTTCTGAAAACTACTTAGCCGTTGCCGCTTGTTTCATCATGGCAACCGCCTGATGTCCTGATTGCATCATGAGTCCTGCTTCCGAGTTGAAGCTGACGATCTTCATCCCGCGCTTCGTCCATTGAGCAGCCGCATCGATATCATTCATGTGAATAGCAGGGATGACACGGAGCTTCCGGCATGCTTCAAGCGTCTTCTCAATTGCTGAAATGAGGGTCGGACTATCCATCTGTCCCGACACACCGAGCGCAACGGAAAGATCGGTCGGTCCGACAAGCGCGGCATCAACTCCTTTGACGGAGAGAATATCGTCAAGGTGAGCAAGCGCCTCTGCCGTTTCAATTTGCACCACAAGCATACTCTCATCGTTTGCGGTTGAAAGCGCTTCGGCTACGTTGCCGGATTTGAACTCCGTATGCCCTCTTGCCACAACACTGCCTCGTCTTCCCATCGGCGGGTACTTCATTATACTAACGGCATCCGCAACCTGTTGAGCATTTGTAACGCGTGGAATCATGATGCCTTGCGCTCCGCCATCCAGGGCTTGCGTGATGTGAGCGTAAGCGATTTCGGGGACACGGACAATCGGTGTGACGCCAAGTTGCTGCGCAGCCCGACTCAGGTCTGCAATGGTTTCAACGGTAAACGGCCCGTGCTCATTGTCGATCAAGACGAAATCAAAACCGGAGTTGGCGAGCAGTTGCATCACTGATGGTTGGCGGATTTCCACCAGCATTGTCCCGAAGACGGTTTTGCCGTTCTTGAGAGCACCTTTGAGTTTATTGGGTGGAATAAGAGAATTGGTCATGGTTCCCTTCGGTGATAAATTGCTTCAGTTGTGACGCCAAGGTAGGGAGAAGGCCGGAGAAGTTCAATTGAGGATGGGAATTTGTCTCCCTTCTGTGCTATATTTCCATCCATAAAATACGTACGCCCTACTGGAGATTTCATGTCATCACTGACTCAATCAGCAGCCTGGAAGAAACTTGAATCACACCACGCGAACATCGCTCCGCTGCACATGCGCGAGATGTTCGCTACCGATCCCCAGCGGTTCGATGCGTTCTCCATCCACTGGCGGGACTTCCTTCTCGATTACTCAAAGAACCGAGTCACAGCGGAAACGATGAAACTCCTCTTCGATCTCGCCCGTCAGTCGGATGTAGAAGGATGGCGGGAGAAGATGTTCATGGGCGAGAAGATCAATTTTACGGAGAAGAGGGCGGTACTTCACACGGCATTACGCAACCGCGCCAACCGTCCGATAATGGTTGACGGAAAGGACGTGATGCCGGATGTCAATCGCGTACTCGGACAAATGAAGGCGTTCAGCGATGCCGTGCGGGGCGGAACGTGGAAGGGCTACACCGGCAAACCGATCACCGATGTGGTGAATATCGGTATCGGCGGTTCGGATCTTGGTCCGGTGATGGTAACGGAAGCATTGAAGCCGTATGCGCAGCAAGGACTCAACATGCATTTCGTCTCCAATATCGATGGGACGCATATCGCCGAGACATTGAAGAAGCTGAATCCGGAGACGGCGCTGTTTCTTATCGCCTCCAAGACGTTTACCACACAGGAAACGATGACGAATGCAGAAACGGCGCGGAGTTGGTTTCTCGCGTCGGCGAAGAACCCATCTGCGGTTGCGAAGCACTTTGTCGCGCTTTCCACGAACACGAAGGAAGTGGTGAAGTTCGGCATCGACCCGAAAAATATGTTTGAGTTCTGGGATTGGGTGGGAGGACGCTATTCGCTCTGGTCGGCTATCGGACTTTCGATTGCCGTGTGCATTGGATTTGAGAACTTCGAGGAGCTGCTCACGGGTGCACATGAAATGGATGAGCATTTTCGATCCGAGCCGCTTGAGAAAAATATGCCGGTGATCCTTGCGCTCCTCGGCATTTGGTATAATAACTTCTTCGGTGCGCAGACACATGCGATCCTGCCATACGACCAATACCTGCACAGATTTGCTGCGTACTTCCAGCAAGGGGACATGGAAAGCAACGGGAAGTTCGTTGACCGTAACGGCAACAGAGTTGGCTATTCAACGGGCCCGGTCATCTGGGGCGAGCCGGGCACCAATGGTCAACATGCCTTTTATCAGCTTATCCACCAGGGGGCAAAGCTGATACCGTGCGATTTTATTGCACCGATCGAATCGCATAACCCGCTGGGCGATCACCATACCATTCTTCTCTCTAATTTCTTTGCACAGACAGAAGCACTGATGAAGGGGAAAACACCGGATGAAGCGCGCAAGGAGATTCTGGATTCGGGATTGGAGGGAAAGGAACTGGAACGCCTTCTACCTCACAAAGTATTCGAAGGGAATCGCCCCACAAATTCCATCCTTGTGCAGAAGCTGACCCCACGCACACTTGGTTCTCTCATTGCTCTTTATGAGCATAAAATTCTTGTACAAGGAATGATCTGGAATATCAATCCATACGACCAGTGGGGAGTTGAGCTGGGGAAGCAACTGGCAAAGGCGATACTACCGGAGTTGAAATCTGCGTATCCGGTCACTTCTCATGACGCATCAACGAATGGGCTGATCAATTATTACAAGGGATGTAAGAAGTGAACCTCTTCTCAAGTACTTTTGCCAACGCGAGAATCAAAATAGGAAAAGTGAGGCTCCTCGCGATGGTTGTTCTTCTCGGTCCTGCTGAAGGTGACTCTCAAGCACTGGCATGGGTGGAAAATGTGATTGCGAACATTCAATCTACCAATGATCAATGGGTCAGGGAATTACTCGTTGATAAAGACTCGAATGTGCACGCTCTGGTTTCGGTTCGGTATCCACACTCGCTGGGAGTCCAAGTTCTGTACTATCGGAAATTCGACAAGAAGGGTGATCTTCTCTGCGAGAGTAGAATCCCAGACATGGATAAACCACAGTCTACCAAAATGCACATTCTTCAGGATGGTACAGTCGCTTTGGTTTGTCTTGGATGGGAGAATAATCACTATTTTCATGTTGGTCATGATGGAATCATCAAGAACCATCAATTGAACTTTGCGCGTGGTTCCGATTTCTCGTTTGTCGATTCAGATAATGGTGCAACTTATCTCATTGTACTTTCCGATTGGGGTTGGGTATTCAGACTGGACGAAGAAGGATATCTGCACAAGGTCAGTGAAAAAAAGTTCCGAACCCAATTCTTGATGACGCGTACAGAGTTTGCCAGATTTCCATCAAATACATTCATAATGGGTTGGCAGATTTATCATAGAGTGAAGTCTGATCTGCGGCAGCCAAAACGTGAACGCGCGGACTCGATATTCTACGCTATTCTGGACACGGCGCTCTCCTTCTTGGAAATGCCTCGGTCAATATCCCTGGTGGAATATTCAGATCGAATTGGCGACCCAAAGCACTTTCCTTTCCTAGAGTTGGTTGGTACAGCATCCGGTGCTATCCTGTTTGCATCAGGCAACGATGGCACCGCCTATCGCGTTCGCTTCGACGCTGAAGGGAATCCAGTTAAGCCTGTCGCAAAACAAGGAATGGGTGTTATCACTCTAAGTGAATACTGGCGACAGTCCCGACATCTTCGGTTGGGGTTCGTTAAGAATGGAGAACGGGGGGAGTCACGCGATTCGTTCCTTTTTGGGTTCACATCTGAAGGAGAGATATTCTATCAAGAACTGGATACTGCCATCAAGCTTGCCCCGAGATAGGGTAAACATGCTTCATTCCCTTCCTTGACTTTTCATGTGCAGACTCCTACCTTGTTGCAAAGTTCTCTGACATGTTGGTAGTGCGGACGGGTATGATCCAGGGACAAGTTCTTCTCTGATCAATCAAGGTTTCCCCCATTGAACCTGCGACAGGGTAGTGTCAGATTTTCAAATATGACCGCTACAACGGTCTCGTCGTTCTATCCGCCTCGCCTTCACTTCTTGTTGTTCCTTCTTGTGTACTCTCTTTTGTATGCCGGGTGCGAAACCAGTCAGGCACCGGACACCACACCACCCGTCTGCAATGAATCGTTGACCCTTGCCGAAGTGCAGCAAATCGTTCGTCAAGCAGTAGAGAGTGCTGAACGGGTTGGGCAGTTCGTGACGGTTGGAGTCACAGACCGTGAAGGAAACACACTTGTGGTTTTTGAAATGACGGGGACAACCGGTAATGCCGGCGTTTCGATTACCAAAGCGCGCACTGCAGCGTATCTGAGCAGTAACCAACATGCATTTTCCACGCTCACCGCCTGCTTCATAACCAGATCGCACTTTCCACCGGGTGTATCGAATACACCAGCCGGACCATTATTCGGTGTCGGGTTCTCCAACCTGCCCGGTGGCGACATCCAACCGAACGGCAGCGCGCTCAATGATAGACCGGGTGGCATACCCGTGTATAAGAGTGGGTGTCTCGTTGGCGGTGTTGGAATTTCAGGCGCGGGTGAAGGGTTTGACGCTGTAACTTGCTCGGGGATAACGCAGGATGAGGTGATAGCGCTCGGGGGTGCGATTGGATTCAATGTGCCCGACGAAAGACGTGGAGATAACATTCTCATCGACGGTATACGCTTCCTCCTCACCAATGCTTCAGTTCCGGCAGGCAACTTTGACCCGGCATTCGATCTCTCGACGCGCGGCACGTTCACAGTAGTCCCTCAGGCAGCTCCCTCAAAACGGTTTCCCGATGAAGGCCCTGTACTTCTTGGCGTTGTTAATGGAAACACGTACGATTTCCCGATCATAGCAGGAAGTATTCTAACAGCAGCAGACGTTGACCGTATCATCCGTCAGGCCGCTGCACAGGCGGCTCGAACTCGCGCGGCCATCCGGCGTCCGCTCGGGAGTCCAGCCCAAGTCTTCATCTCGGTTGTTGATACTGATGGAACTGTGCTGGGTATCTGGCGCACGCCGGAAGCAACACTCTTCAGCTACGATGTGTCGGCGCAAAAAGCAAGAACCGTCGTGGCGTATTCGCGCGCCGACCATCCTCTCGGCGCTCGTCTCCGTTCCGTGCTTGGACTTGCGCCGGCGAGTGAAATCGCCATCACCACCCGCGCCATCGGGTTCCTGAGCCAGGATTTCTTTCCCCCGGGAATCGATCGCACCACGCTTGG
>CAZIHJ010000005.1:25407-30235 GCA_964538485.1 uncultured Chitinophagales bacterium
CAACCAGAATTATGACCTTCGCGCAATACGCCCTCATTGGCATATTCTCTCTTCCCGGGTTGTTTGCTTATGCCCAGTCTGATACAACATTGGTGACGCAGCAGGACTCCGCGCTTGTGCAAGCCGATACAGTACAGGACCTCCCTGACTTCGAAGTGATCGAAGACCGGTGGCGCAAGATCAAACCACCCCCATACGAGTTGAATGTCGACGGAAGCATTCTCGATCCCTACAATCAGAATATACTCAAAGGCGATTATCCGATCCTTGGTCAGAATACATTTCTGGTATTGACTGCAACCTCGGATAACCTGCTTGAAGCAGCGCGCGCGCCAACACCGAGCGGCGTCAGCGCTCTTGACCCCGGAAGCCTGGAGTTCTTTGGTCGAGGTGAGCGTTTCTTTGCCAGTGCAAACATCAAACTGGGCATTGAATTGTATCAGGGAGATGTCGCATTCCGTCCCCGTGATTGGGAGTTGAAGGTCACGACCGTTTTCAATTACACCTATGTCAAGTTTCGGGAACACAACGCCGTCAATATCAATGTGAAGAAGGGTGATCACAGGGGAGTCGGCCACGTGGGTTTCCAGGAGTTGTCTGTTGAGAAACATCTTTTTGATGTGAGTGACCGCTATGATTTTATGTCGCTCAAGCTTGGCATTCAGCCCTTCGGGTCTGACTTCCGACGTTTCATTTTCGCTGACTACAATCTCGGCGCACGGCTGCTCGGTAGCTTCGGCAATAATCGTTTTCAGTACAACCTGATCTTCCTGCCGATGTTGGAGAAGGAAACCAACAGCGAACTGAATACCGTGTTCGATGACCGCGAACAGGATGTGCTCATTGCCAACTTGTATATTCAGGACTTCGCAACGCTCGGATATACAACGCAGTTCAGTTTCCATTATAATCACGACAAACCAACTTTGCATTTCGATGAGAACGGATTTCCCGTCCGCCCCGCTGTGATCGGAAATGTGCGACCCCACGAGATCACCGCGTATTATTTGGGCTGGGCTGGGGACGGCCACTTCGGGAGATTGAACATCTCTCATGCTCTTTATTATGCCTTCGGCGAAGATGACTTCAACTCGATTGCAGGACGTTCTGTCGACATCAGTGCGATGATGGGTGCTTTGGAGTTGTCATACGACAAGGATTGGATGCGATTCAAGGCGTCGGTGTTCTGGGCGTCGGGTGACAAACACCCGATGGACGACACAGGGGAGGGCTTCGACGCGATTCTCGATCAGCCGTTCTTCGCTGGTGGCCCGTTCAGTTACTGGAATGGACAGGGAATCCGGTTGCAGGGGGTGGGACTTGTGCAGAAGCAAAGTCTCCTACCATCATTGCGAAGCAGCAAAATCGAGGGACAGGCGAATTTTGTGAATCCCGGCCTCTGGCTTTTTAATGTGGGATATGACGCTGAACTGGCGCCAAAGCTCAAGGCGCTGTTGAATGTGAATTATCTCCGCTTTGCATACACAAGCACTCTTGAGAACTTCGTCAATCAGCCAGCTATCGGAAATGACATCGGATTTGATTGCAGTCTTGGGTTGATCTACAGACCGTTTTTGAACAACAACTCAATTCTCTCGCTTGGTGTTTCCTCCCTTCTTCCGGGAGAGGGGTTCGAGGATTTGTATCAGACGACGGATATGCAGTTCGCGGTCTTTACATCGCTGGTGTTCACTTATTGAAGGCGCTGAAGCGGCCTGCCGGAGGAACCGGTTCTTTGCTCCTCATGACTAAAGTCATGGGTTGGTCGTGAGGGGGACTCAGAGATCGTAAGCACACAGTACGGTTGCGCGAGATGTCAGTAACCCACGACTTTAGTCGTGGGATTGGTAAACGAAAGCGACGCGCAGAAACCGTTTCAACGGTTTCGAGCCAAGGTGATCCGAACGATGGCACACTCTCTCGTAAAAGTATACATACACTTCGTCTGGACAACAAAGAACCGTGAGCGGGCGCTGGTGGGTGACGGAAGCAGAGTTGTGGAAGACCATCTTGCTGCGTACGCAAAAGAAAAGAGCATTCATATTGATACGCTTAACGTTCAACCGGAACATGTTCACGCTCTTGTTAAGCTTGAGCATGATCAACGGATTGAAGATGTTGTGAAGTTCCTAAAGGGAGAGTCTTCACACTGGATTAACCATGAGGACATCCTGCCGGGGAAGTTTTCATGGCAGACAGGATATGCAGCGTTCTCTGTTGCCTATGGCGGTATCGATGCGGTGAGGCACTACATTCGGAATCAGGATGAACATCACCGGCAAAAGTCGTTTGCAGAGGAATTGGGGTTAATGTTGGAAGAAGCCGGATACAGCGAACAAGAGATTGCTGGGATCCTCCGGTTTGATAGTTGAACCTTCTGGAAGCCGCTGAAGCGGCTCGCCTTGGGGAAGCCGGCTTCTTTGTCCCATGACTAAAGTCATGGGTTGGTCGTGAGAGGACTCGGAGTTAGACGTGATGGGGGACTCAGGGAGGTTGCGCGAGACGTCAGCTTTGCCCACGACTTCAGTCGTGGGATTGTGGAAAAAAGTAAAGCATAGAAACCGTTTCAACGGTTTGAAACCAGGAATTCAGACATGCGCTTGACATCAGCATCCATATCGATCATCTTCATCACAACGTCGCTCTTTGCGCAAGAAGGAAACCTGATCACACAGACTGCTGATGATGCCCTTCGCAAGAGCCAGGGATGTCTCACGTGTCACGGTGGCGTCGAGCCGATGCACAAAAACGAAGCAGTGAAGCTCGGATGCACGGATTGTCATGGTGGGAATGCCGGCGCTACCACGAGCGAAGCAGCTCATGTGAAGCCGCGCTTCCCCGAAGCATGGAAGACCTCGGCAAATCCAGAGCGTTCATACACGATCCTGAACCGTGAAGATCCGGCGTTCATCAAGTTCATGAACCCAGGTGACCTGCGCGTTGCGGACGAAGCGTGCGGCTCCTGTCACAAACAGGATGTGTACAACGTCCGCAAGAGTTTGATGACAACCTCCACACTCTTGTGGGGAGGAGCGGCGTACAACAACGGGATAGTATCGTCAAAGAATTATTTCTTCGGCGAGAGCTACAGCAAAGACGGTAAACCCCAACGCATCAACACCGTTCCTGCTCCTACAATGGAGGAATTGAAAAAGGGGATTATCCCGTTTGTCGTTCCGCTGCCGCGGTGGGAGATTACGCAGGTAACGGACAACTTTCGTGCATTTGAACGCGGTGGCAAGGTTTCCCGCGCAAATCCATCGGAGATCGGGGTTCCAAATCCGTTTGAAGAACCGGGCCGCCCTGATATGAAGACAAGCGACCGCGGACTTGGTACACAACTCCGCATCAGTTCGCCTGTCCTCAATATCCACAAAACGCGTCTCAACGATCCGCACCTCTCATTCCTGGGTACGAATGATCATCCCGGTGATTATCGTTCCAGTGGATGCACGGGATGTCATGTCGTGTATGCCAATGACCGGTCGCCTGTGAACTCCGGACCGTACGCTTCTTTTGGAAACCGCGGTTACTCATCTACCAGGGATACCACGATTGCTCGATCGCGATCGGGACATCCTATTAAACATCAATTCACGCGATCGATTCCGTCAAGTCAGTGCATGGTCTGCCACATGCACCAACCGAATTCCTTTGTCAACACCTACTTTGGTTTCCAAATGTGGGATTATGAAACCGATGGAGAGGTGATGTACCCCAAGGAGCAGCGGTACGCATCATCGGCTGAGGCATTCAACATGCTCTCGAAGAATCCCGAAGGCGCCGTGGTGCGTGGCAAGTGGAGCGATCCGGAGTTTCTCGCAACCGTCGCCGACCTGAACCCGCAGCTCTCGCACACACAATTCGCGGATTATCATGGACATGGTTGGATATTCCGGGCCGTCTTCAAAAAAGACCGCAAAGGAAATCTTCTCGATAAAAACGATAAGATTATTCCCTGGGAATCTCCGTTCAAGTTTGAGGGCGTTGTACCGATCGCAAATTCAACCCCAAAGATAATGTCCGAAGACAGCCGCAAAGCGCAAAAAGCCGTTCACCTGAAGGACATTCATGCGGAAAAGGGAATGCATTGCGTCGATTGCCATTTCAAGCAGGACAGTCACGGCACGGGAAGATTGGTTGGGGAATTCCACAATGCGATTGAGATTCAGTGCGTGGATTGTCACGGGAGCGTAGTGGCCTCGGCGCAGCTGCGCACATCAGGTGTTGCCGCTCCTTCCGGGGGAACAACAATGGAGGAGATGTTCACGCCGTTCAATGAACGCCGCTTCCGTAAGAGAGGAAATAAGGTTACGCAGCGTTCCGTCATGGTCGACACGCTTGAGTGGGAAGTCGTGCAGACCATAGACAGCAAATCCGAAAAAGCGCGTCGTGCGCACTTCATGGCGCGTGGTGGCGGGCAGTGGAAGCCCGGCATGGATCCGTCGCAGTTGGCGCACAGCTACGAGAAAATGGAATGCCAGTCCTGTCACACCTCATGGATTACCAATTGCTTCGGCTGTCATCTGCCGCAAGAAGCGAACTGGAAGAAGGGAATGAACCACTTCGAAGGAGAGACTTCTCGCAACTGGACGAGCTATAATCCGCAGGTTCTCAGGGATGATGGATATATGCTCGGATTGACCGGCACAACAAAAGGAAGCAAGATCACCACGGTGCGGTCATCCAGCGCGCTTGTGTTGAGTTCATCGAATGCAAACCGCGAGCAGATCTATATCCAACAAGCACCGATTTCGGCTCCGGGCTACAGCAGCCAGGCCTTCAATCCGCACTTTGCGCATACCGTGCGCACAACGGAGACACGCGC
>CAZIHJ010000005.1:30335-32316 GCA_964538485.1 uncultured Chitinophagales bacterium
CTCAGCATTCAGCTTCGCGGTGAGTACCTCTATACCGCGAATGGTACGGGCGGCTTCCGGGTATTCGATGTTGCGAGCATCGACAACAAGGGATTTTCAGAACGCATAGTCACGTCACCTGTTTCCCCGTTCGGGCAGGATACGCATGTGCCGACGAAGTTTGCAACGGCGGTAGCGCTTCCAACCAACATGCCGATTGATACACGCCGAGTGCACAGACCGGAGAATCAGGAACAATGGCCCATTCATCCTCTCTACAGTTATGCGTACATCACTGATAGGGAAGAGGGATTAATCCTCGTCGATGTCATGAACCTTGTCGATGGTGATCCGACAAATAATTTCCTCAAGAGAGCCGTCACATTCAATCCTAATGGTATTCTCAAGGGGGCACTGAATATTGCCATCGCAGGTAACTATGTGTACGTGTGCACCGATAACGGCATTGTCATTATCAATATCGATGATCCTCTGAAGCCGAGAGTTGCGGCGGAAGTCCGTTCTCCTGCAGTGAAGAAGCCCAAAGCCATTGCGGTGCAATTCCGCTACGCGTTTGTTGTTGATGAAGAGGGACTGAAAGCCATTGACATCACCTACCGGGAAGATCCAAAGCCGGTGCCAGGGAAGGTAAAATTGGACGGAGCGAACGATGTCTATGTTGCAAGAACGTATGCATACGTGGCCGGTGGAAATCAGGGATTGGTGATTGTTGACGTGGAAAATCCCGAAGCGATGAAGCTGGAGAAAATATTCACTGCAAACGGCGCGATTAATGACGCGCAGGGAGTCAAAGTTGCAGCGACCAGCGCCAGCATCTTTGCCTATGTCGCCGATGGGATTAATGGCCTCCGTGTAATTCAATTGACATCTCCCTCCGATACGCCGGGGTACCTCGGATTCAGTCCCGTCCCGAACCCGAAGCTGATCGCCACACGCCAGCTCGGTGGCCGGGCGCTTGCCATTTCCAAAGGAATGGACAGGGATCGTGCGGTTGACGAGAGCGGGAATCAGGTGAGTGTCTTCGGGCGTCTCGGCTCCAGACCGTTTACACTTGAAGAGCAGCAGCGGTTGTATATGAAGGATGGCAAGGTTTGGACCGTATCGGATGATGGGAAGGTTGAGTATGGCAGGGGGCGGTAAGGGAGTGGATTTTGTCGAAAGGGCTGAAGCCCTTATACGCTTTTTGGGATGCGTTGAATTCCCCGGCCTAAAGGCCGGGGCTATCGTAATTGCCTTTTCTTGCATGGGTCATTCGGCAATCCAAGCCCAAACGTATCAAACCATCGGACCCGGTGGTTGTGGCGTCGGACAGAATAACTGTCATGCAACGGAAAACAACTGGTGGAAAAACGATCCGCACAAGGTGACCGTCGATGCCTTCTATGCGGATCCGGAATCGTATCAGAAGATTGCGGATCTCTCGGGCGTCGGGGCTGCAAACATGTACAAGGGAACATCCAATTGCATGAAGTGTCATGGCACTGTTGTCACCGGCAAGGAATCGAAGGATGTTGAAGAAGGGGTGAGTTGCGAAAGTTGTCATGGTCCGGGGAGCGGGTACAAAGATCCGCATCAGGAAGGCGCAAAGGGAACAGGCGCGGGGAGAGCTGGTTATGTGAAAGGACTGCAACTCGGCATGGTGGATCTCAAGAATACCGACCGCCGTGCCCAGGCATGTGTGAGGTGTCACTATGTTACGGATGAGAAACTCCTCGCCGCCGGGCATCCTTCAGGGGCGAAATTCAACTACATCACGGGGATACGTACCAAAGTTGCCAAACATTGGCGTCGCCCCGCAACCGATGCTGATGGTGACAAAAGCACATTTGAGAAAGCCAAAGCGGCACGCGGTCCGGTGCCAAAGACCGTAGCGGCAGCAGCACCTGCTGCGCAAACGGGCAATACTCCATCTGGAACCGGGGAAGCCCCAGTCCGTCGCCAGCCACCACCGCCCCGACAACCCCGTGCTGATTTGTCCCTG
>CAZIHJ010000005.1:32416-33669 GCA_964538485.1 uncultured Chitinophagales bacterium
ATCAGTCCGGATATCTCCATCGCTACATGGAAGAACGATACTGTCCTCTTTGAAGAAGGGAGCTACATCGACATTGCTTTTTATGTAGCCAAAGGCAGTGTGGATGTGTATCTCCAAAGGCAGCAGGCAGCAGGAGGGCGACCCATCTTTGACCGCGCACGCACGGTGGTCGTCGGTGAAAGTGAAAGTGCGAGAAGACCGTCTGCCGGAGAGACGGTGTTTGATGCACGCGTAAAGCAGCAACCTGGTTCCCGCACGGCGATCACGTTCCTCTCATCAATGGACTTCAACCTCCCGACGGGAGAGATTGCATCGTTGAAATCCGGAGATCTGTTCGGTGAAATCGGTGCGCTCAGTGGTTGGCCCCAGTCGGTGACCGCCAAGACGACATCGGAATGCGAGCTTGTACAGATCAGGGTTCCCGCGCTGCGCATGATGCGGCGAAAATCCTCCGGACTCAAAGCAAAGCTTGATACTCTGTACCGCGAGCGCTCACTGGTTGCCCAGTTGAAAGCCACGCCGCTGTTCAATTCGTGTGACGATGAGTTCATCCGTTCACTCGGCAAGTCTGTGGAACTTGTGTCGTGTGAGCCGGATGAAACGATCACGCGTCAGGGTGAAGGCGCTGATGCCATTTATCTGGTACGTTCGGGGTTTGTGAAACTCCAGCAGCGTTTGGGTGAAGGGGAGATCGTTGTATCATATCTTTCAAAGGGGATGACCCTTGGCGAAGCGGAGCTTTTAACGGCCGACTCTGGTAGCTGGCTCTACACAGCATCGTCGAAGGAATATTCGGAATTGGTCAAGATCAAGAAGGAGGAGTTTCTTACCATCCTCAAACAATTCCCAACGATGGAGAAACTTCTCTGGCACTCGGTAATTGCTCGGCTGAAAGAGGCCGGCTCAAGCCGCAGAAATATCCAACAAGCGGAATTCATTGACACAGCGCTGACAAAGGGGTTGGTGGAGGGAAACAGCATCCTTGTCATAGACCTGACGACATGCACAAGGTGCGACGATTGTGTACGTGGATGTGCAGAGACACATGGGGGAATACCGCGGTTTGTTCGAGAAGGAGAGAAATACGGGAACTTCCTCATTACCCGGTCATGCTATCACTGCGAGGACCCGGTCTGTCTTGTCGGTTGTCCAACCGGAGCGATCCGGCGGGCGGACGTCGGAGATGTTGTCGAGATTTCCGATCCGCTTTGTATCGGATGCCAGAGTTGTGCGAACAACTGTCCGTATGATGC
>CAZIHJ010000005.1:33769-58006 GCA_964538485.1 uncultured Chitinophagales bacterium
CTGAGTGAAGTGCATCCGGGCAATTGGTGGGGGATTTCGTATGGATCTGCTGCCACCCTGTTGATGGTTGGTGCAGCGTTGATCGGGGTCCGCCGCCGTTCCATGAATCGTGCATCAAAGCAATCGTTGGGCAAGTCGCGTGAATGGCTTCAGTTCCACCTGTATGCCGGAACTCTCGCAGCAATTCTTGTCTTGATGCACGGGGGTTTTACGCTTCCTTCGGGAGCGCTGAACTGGTGGCTCTGGTTACTCACCATCTGGGTAACGATCAGCGGGTTGATTGGTGTTGCGATCCAGCGTGTCGTGCCGCGAATGCTTGCTTCAGGCCTAACGACCGAAGTTGTGTATGAAAGGATACCGGATCTGGTGAGTCAGATTCGTGAAGGAGCGGAGAAACTCGTTGAGACATGTACCGATCCTGTGCGTGACTTTTATCGGCGGAACCTTGTGGCAGCCCTCGGTACGCTACAGCCCCGGGCGATCTACTACGTTGATATCACCGGAGGCATCCAGTCACGTGTGCGGCAGTTTGACTACTTGCGCAAGGTGTTGTCATCCGAAGAGAAGGAAAAACTGGATCGTCTGGAAATACTGTTCCGGACAAAACTGGAAATGGACGCGCACTACACACTGCAGCGTGCACTCCGCTGGTGGCTGTACACCCATGTACCGCTTTCGCTCGTGTTGTTGGTGTTGATCGCAATTCATTTGTATGCAGTTTTGTACTATTAGGGTAAGACCGGATGTGAAATCCGAAAGACTAAATCCGAAACTCCAAACAACATCAAAATCCGAATAGAATAATTGTTGCACTAAGGTAAATCAGTTTGGCGGCTTAAGATTTGTTTCGAGTTTCGATATTCGGATTTGAAGATTCACGACTGAATATCACTGGTCCAGACGATGGCAAAACAGGACGATAAGCGACCCAAGGGTACATTCGGTGCCGCCAAACTTGGTGTGGCGCGGAAGTATATCTTTCCCTCATCACGCAGTCAGATGATGCGGTTGGGATGGCTTGCGGGCATTACCCTGCTGGTGTATTTGCTTCTCAACACCTTCTTCCTCGATAACAGTTTTGTCTCAAGCGGTGAACTCTCATCGAAGCATGCGACGTTTGAAGCTGATTGCGCAAAATGCCACGTGCCTTTTGGGAATGTTACCGAAGCAAAATGTCGGACATGTCACGAGAAGACAGGCGACCGCCCGGGCGTCTATTCCTTTGCATCGCACTACGTGTACCGCTCGGGTAACAACAAGCGTATTGATGAGGGAAGGAATCGATCAGGCCACGATGAGCAGCCGTGCGCATCATGTCATCCGGACCACAAGGGACGCAGCGCGACGATTACACAAGTGTCTGATGCGCGTTGTATCAGTTGCCATCCGATCGGTTCCTTTAATAGCGAACATCCTGAGTTTGCATTCGCACGCGAGAACTTGACCGATGATTCAACACTGATCTTCACACACATCAAACACACAAAGCTTGTCATTGAGAAATTGCAAAAAGAACGGGGGAGTGCTTTCCGCGAACAGGCGTGTTTGCATTGCCACAATGCTCGTCCGGATGGGAAGTCTTTCAGTCCGATCAACTACGATGCACATTGTGCGGACTGCCATCTCACGACCTCGTCGGAGACGCCACCACTACCCATAAAAGACTCGGGCGATCCGCTTTCTGCCGGAGTTGAGACACTCGAGATGATCCAACGTCGTCGAGGTCCCGCAACGGAATGGGCATTCTACACCAATCCGAATGAGTTCTCCATCCGGGCCGGAGGACGAGTTGTCAAGTCGCCGCTCTATCATCAGGACCCATGGGTGATGGAAAACCTCAAACAGATCCGACAGGCGCTGTTTACCGACCTTGGGCTGTCTGATCTTTTGAATACGGCTGATGGCGTGACGGGATTACAGCAACGTGAGAAATACGCGAAGGCCATCGGAACATTACGCGCGTATGTTGCAGGTCTGCGCGGTCGCCCGGAGCCGGAAATTCAATCAGATCTTACTCGCATTGACTCATTGCTGCGTATCGCCGAGCTTGCAGTTGCAGACGCAACGACCCCTTTGTCAAACACACTGTTCGCCGGGACTGCATTGGTGGAGAACCCCGCTCTCACAGCGGCCCAGCGAGGTGAACTGGAAGATGTTGCCCTGCGCCTTTCGAAGCCATGTCAGGAATGCCACATGGTATCACGCGCAGCCATCATGACAGTCAGAGCCGACCAAAGTGCGTTGAGGAGAGCGGAGTTCGATCACCGTACACACATTCTGGATCGACGATGTCTTGATTGTCACACGGACATCCCGATTCCTGAAGTATTCGATGCGGGTACAAAACTCACGCATACCCTGGATCGTGCGGCAACGCAGAACATTCCACGGAAAGACAACTGCGTTGAGTGCCATAGTGCGAGCGCGAGTTCCAATGCGTGCGTTGCGTGTCACTTCTTTCATCCCAACAAGGACAATCGTGCAAACCTTCAACTCTTTGTTGATCGATAAGGGAATGAAATAATGCCGGCGCGTCTCTTCTGCAAAACAGGGCAACTCGCCGGTGCGAGCTATGAAATTGACCGGGAGGCCACACTCGGCAAAGGCGCGGAAAACACCATCCAGCTTTACCCGACAATTGTATCGGGAAAGCACGCGCGCGTATTTCTTGATACGAAGACCGGCGCGTGGTTCATCGAGGACCTGAAGAGCAGAAACGGTACCCGTGTCGATGGCGTACGCGTGAACGGCATGGAACGGCTCGATGCTTTGAATGTCATTACGTTTGCCGATAAGCTTGACTTTGTTTTTCAGGTTCTCGGTGGAGTGTCTCCGTCTCCAGTAGAGAAGAAACAAAAAACTGTTGCACCTGCACCGGTCGTCAAGCCGCCGAAGCAACAGGACCGAAAAACCGTGATTGGTGATGATGCCGGTCCGATTCCCGTCTTTCAAGATGCAAAGCCGGATCGGGCGAAGACAGTGTATGATGATCAACCGATAGCTGTTCCCGAACTTCCTAAAGAGTCGCTGGAGGATTCCCCACCAGCAACCGCGGACAAAGCAAAGACTGTTGTCGGTACGTCGTTCGAACCCGCTCCCCGTTTCGATGGCATGAAAGAGACTCCGGACGCTTCTCCCCAGGCGGGGCAATTCATTCTGGAGTTGCAGAACGCGAAGCAGGCAATGAATTCCTTTGTGTTACGGGAAGGGGAGAACTCGATTGGCCGCGAGCCGGTGAATACAATCCAGATCGATGATGGATCCATTTCGCGCAAACATGCAATGCTTACTTTGACCGGCGGGCGTGTGACGGTCAAGGATCTGGGAAGCAAGAATGCCACGATGCTCAATAGTGAGCGAGTGAATTATGAAATGGAAGTACGATCGGGTTCAACGCTGATGTTTGGCATTGTCAAGGCAGTTCTAAAAAAACAATAGGTCACATGAGTACCTCAATCGAATACCAACCGGATGGTACGCTGAACCTGCGTGTACCCTCCAAACTTCCGGAAATTCTTGACCTGCTTGTTGTGGGCGGCGGACCTGCGGGGACGGCGGCGGCTTTTCATGCAAAGGAACTGGGACTGAGCACTCTGGTGATCGACTACGACGATCTCATGAAGCGCATACGCGACTATCCGAAGGACAAGCTGATTCTGCCGGACTTCGGCGGGGGCGATCAGATGCGGTTCCCCAAAGGAGGGCCACTCATCTCGGCTCTTCACTTTGCTGCGCTGGACAAGGACGAGATTTGCGTACAATGGAAACACTTGTATGTCGAGCACAGTGTTCCGGCCCAGGTTGGAATCGAATTGCTTGGTATTGAAAAACGCGGAGACGGGGTGTGGCAGGTGAAAACCTGGAACCATAACACGAAATCCGCGCAGCAGTTCCTCGCTCGGCACATTTGCATTAGTATCGGACGTGGCGTGCCGCGACGCTTCGATATTCCCGGCAACACGGATGGTATCGCGTACCGGCTTGCCGACGCGGCAGCGTATATCGGCCAGCCCGCGCTCGTACTCGGAGGAGGAACCTCGGCGGCTGAAGCTGTCATTGCGATCAGCACAGCGAAAGCGAAAGCCGGTGATCCATCACCCATCTGCTGGTCGTACCGTAGCGAGAAGCTTCCCAAAGTTTCGAAGGCCCTTGCCGAAGTCTTCTTTGAAGCATACACCGGCAACGGGAACATCCGGTATTTTCCCAACAGCGAGCCGGTTGCGGTCGTGACCGCCGACGATAAGAAGGATTATCTTTCTGTGAGAACAGACAGGCGAATCATGCCCGGCAGGCCAAATGAGACGGCGCATCTTGAGTTTGCCAAGGAGTTCTGCATCGCCTGCATCGGAGAGGATATCCCGGAGGGTTTTCTGAACTCGATGGGAATCTTCATGGCTACAGGTGGCCCATCGAATAAAAAACGCATGGTCGTTACGCCAATCCTCGAAACCCAGCAGCCGAATGTGTATCTGATCGGAGACATCCTCAGTCAGGCATATCTTGAGGCCGATTCATTCGATGCAGACCCAACAACATTCCGTGAGATCAAGCACCGCGGCAATATTAAAGCGGCAATGCGGGATGGCGTCATCGTTGCCAAAGTCGCAGCCCAGAAAAATGAGGGGAAGAAGGAGTTTGATCTGGTTATTGACTTTGAGGATGCCCCGGTCGAGAAACCCAAAACCATACCTCCAGCATTGACCATACTCACTCTAGGCCCGCCGCAGGAAGTCGTTGAAGCGGCTCGTCCGGGTGAAGCGCGAACTGCGTACCTCGTTCGCATGCTAGCAGGAAATGTGGAAGAGGAAGAGTTCACGTTGACGAAGGATGGGGTAACAACGATTGGGAGGAAGTTCTGTGATATTGTGTTCCCTGACGACATCATGCTTTCGGAACGTCATGCCTCGATCTCACAAACGTCGGAAGGTTTTCTCCTCAGGGATGATGGCAGCGCATCAGGAGTCTTTCTCCGTGCCCGTGAAGGGGCTCCAATGGAGGTAACCTCAGGCGACCTTCTCCGCCTGGGCAGACAGTTCCTGCTCTTCAAATCTGCTGGAGACTCGTTGACATTTGTGCACTATGATTTCAACGGAAAGAACATCGGCACACACAGCGTTGAACAGAAGACCATCGTGCTTGGCCGCGAAGCCCCGGACCTTACACTCGACGCAAATGATATGACGCTTTCCCGTCGACATTTGTCGATTTCCGGCAAAGATGGCAAAGTCTTTATCAAGGATCTCAAGAGCGTTAACGGCACATTCTTGAAAGTAAACAGTGCTGTAAGACTTGAGAATGGCGATCAGTTCCGCCTCGGACGCCAATCCTTTAAGCTGAACCTCGAGCAACCGGAGACGCCTGCGGTTGAGCGAATCCGAACCGTTGTCTCTTTAGGACCGCAACCATCTGCAAAACCGGCCGTCGAAACGCCTCCACCCAAGAAGGTGGAGGCAACACCTGCTGTCGGCGGGATGGTGGTGACATTCAAGAATTCAGGGAAAAGTTGTACCTTTACTAAAGGCCAGACGTTATGTGACATCGCAGAAAAGAATGGGATTAAGATTGTGGCTGAATGTCACGCCGGTATTTGTGGAAGCGACCCGATCAGGATTGTCTCGGGACAAGAGAACTTAAATCCGCCCGGCGCAGAGGAAGCAGGAACGCTGGACGATATTTGCAGTCGTAAAGCAGGCGAGTACCGGCTTGCATGCATGGCAAAACCAACAGGGCCCGTTGAAGTGGAGACTATTGGATCGTGAGTGCCACCGTCAGTTTCGGAATCGGATCAGATGTGGGAGTAGTCCGTGAAGAGAACCAGGACTGTGTGGGCAAATTCCCCGATGATACCGTGGATTTCTCGACGCCGCAGGGTTTGCTCTTTGTGGTTGCGGACGGGATGGGAGGTCACCGTGGCGGCAGGATGGCGAGCCAACTTGCAGTGAAGGTTATTGGTGAGCGATTTTTTTCAAGCGAGAATACTAGAACAGTTGCTGATCGTTTGCTTGAATCTGTAAAGGCAGCGAACAAGCATATTTACGAGTACAGCCTTGATCAGCCCGCGCTTAACGGAATGGGAACAACATGCGTGACTCTGGCCCTTCATCAAGGTGGTGTGTGCATTGCACACGTCGGGGACAGTCGTATTTACCGTGTGTCCAACAGGAAGATCATACAGCTCACCAATGATCATTCACGCGTTGCGGAAATGGAACGTCGCGGCATATTGACAAAAGAGGAAGCGCTCGTGCATCCGGAACGATCGCAGTTGTATCGTGCCCTCGGCGTACGCGCCGAGGTGGATGTCGATGTTACTGATAGTGTTGATTGTCGCCAGGGCGACTGTTTTGTTCTGTGTACGGACGGCCTTTCGAATATGGTCGAAGATAATGAAATAATGGAGATGGTGACCAAACGCTCCCCCCAGGATGCATGCGATGCTCTCGTCGCACTGGCGAACCAGCGTGGAGGATTCGATAACATCACTGTTCAAGTAGTTCAAATAAACGGAAGCGAAAGCTTCTTTGACCGGCTGAAAAACACCATCGTACGTTGATGCGCACAAGATGATCATTGGAAAAGTAATAGACAATTATAAGATCACTGAGGTTCTCGGCAAAGGGGGCATGGGAGTCGTCTATAAAGCCACGGACATGACGCTCGACCGTGATGTTGCCCTGAAGATGATGGACGCGCGGCTTGCAAGCGACGAGAATTTCCTGAAGCGTTTTCAGTCGGAAGCAAAAGCTCTGGCGAGACTGCAGAACCCCAATATCGTCGGCATTTTTGCGTTGCGCGAGACGGAGCTAGGCCTGTGTATTGTGATGGAGTATGTTGAGGGCGATACACTTGCTGACCGTATCGGCAAAGATGGGCCGATGTCTCTTGCAAACACCCTTGCCATCTTCAAACAACTTCTTACCGCAATCGACCACGCGCACAAAGCCGGAATCGTCCACCGCGATATCAAACCGAGCAATGTGATGCTCACGCGGGATGATGTTGTGAAGGTGACGGATTTTGGCCTTGCGAAAATTCAACAACCCTCTGCTATGACGGCCACCATGGGGACCGGCGGCACGCTTTTCTACATGTCGCCCGAGCAGATCCGTGGACTTGCCAACGTGGATAACCGCGGAGATATCTATTCCATCGGAATGACGCTCTACGAAACGCTTGCAGGCAAAGTGCCGTTTACGGATACAGACAGTGATTTTGCCATACGCCAGGCAATTGTTGAAGGAAAGATTCCGAATCCCGACAAGATCAACCCTGACATATCTCGGGATGTTGCCAG
Organism: uncultured Chitinophagales bacterium; assembly: GCA_964538485.1. Classification (GTDB taxonomy): domain Bacteria; phylum Bacteroidota; class Ignavibacteria; order UBA10030; family UBA6906; genus JBJXHC01. The sequence continues at coordinate 41,064 of CAZIHJ010000005.1, forward strand.
GGTCATCATGAAGTCCATTGAAAAGGAACCGGACAAGCGCTACCAGACGGCGGCTGAGTTTCGGGATGCTCTTGCAGGCGTGAAAGTGGAGATAAGGCCTGCGCCCGCCGCAACAACGATTGATCAGGGTTCTGCACCTTCGGTGTCGCGTTCGAAAGAGAAACGGACACCTCTTCTCGTTGGTATAGGCATAGTGATTCTGATTCTGGCGGTTGCAGTATATCAGTTTCTATTGAACGAACCTGCGGCCGCACTTGCAGTGAACACCAATCCGGCCGGGGCTCGCGTTGTAGTTAATGGCAACGACATTGGCACGACACCCATCGGGAAGATGGACGTTTCCCCAGGATCGGTTGCGCTCCGGATAGACAAGGAGGGTTACTTCACAAAAGACACTACCCTCGTTCTGGAATCAGGTAAATCCTTTGAGATGTCAGTCTCACTTACGAAAGTACCCGATCCGTCAACGGCAATGCAACAGGAGGCGGCACCACCGCTTCAAGGCGGAGGTTCTGACCGGCGGGAATCCCGGCCTGCGGGACAGCGGCAGGTCTCCGCAACTATGGCGACGCTCATTGTTCGCGCCGTCCCCAGCGGAAGTGTTTCCATCGGCGGGAGGAAGATCAATAATGCCTCGCAAGCGTCATCCGTTGATGTTGACGCTGGAGATCAAACCGTGGTGTTCGAACATCCTCAATACGGTTTGAAGCGTGTTCCCGTCAGCCTCAAAGCAGGCGAGAAGAAAACGTTGACATGCTACTTCGAGAGCTACGTAAGCATTGGTGTTTCCGGGGACTCGCGATGGGGAACGATCATCGTTGACGGGACGAGCCTGAACATGTTCGCTCCACAGGCGCGGGTACCGCTTGGCGTGGGAGCGCATCGTATTCTGGTTTCGCGCGACGGCTATGAAACGGTTGAAGGCGAGCGAACTGTTACCGTTGCGGCAGAGGTAAAGGAAGTTGTTTATCCCCTACTGTTTACATTGAAAAAGAAATAGTATCTTGAGGCCAACCAATGAGGAGGTCGCTGCTATGAACCGAGGGAAGGATCATCGTCTTTCGATGTTTGCGATGTGTGTTGCAATGGTGTTAATGTGTGTTCCGTCTGAGACCGTGTTCTCGCGTCCCGACGGGAAGTTTGAGCAGGCTATGCGCGCGTACTCCAACGCACAATATGATGACGCGATCACGACACTACTTGAGCTTGCCGGTGACAGTAGCATGGAGCAAAAGGACCGTGTCCAGGTGCATCTCCATCTCGGAAGGGCGTACGTTGCAAAGAATCTGTACGAAAAAGCAAAGTGGTCGATTGCAGAGTTGCTAAAGTTGGAGCCGCCAACAATATCGCTCGACCCTGACAATGAGTGTCCGCCTCTCATGAAAATCTATTATGATGTGCGCAAAGAGAAGGCCGGTTCCGCGCAGATCGAGCGATCTGATCCCGGCATACAGACGATTGCAATCCTCGACTTCATGAACCGCTCCGTGGATGACAAAGAGAAATTCGATCCGATGGAAAAGGGATTCTCGGAGTTAATGATCAACCAGCTCCAGGGTACTGTCAATCTTAAGGTGGTTGAACGTGAACGGATACAGTGGATTCTGGAGGAAATCGGCCTTGAGAACGAGCCCGGAAAATTCGATCCTGCATCTGCAGTCAGGGTGGGGAAACAGCTCGGCGTACACACAGTCCTTCTCGGAAGCTTCATCAAGCTCAAGAATCAGATCAAGCTGCTTGCGAGATTGGTGAAAGTTGAAACCAGCGAGATTCTGGCGACAGAAGAGGCAACAGGCGATGCCGACGAGTTTTTTGAATTGACAGAGAAGCTTGGCGTGAAAGTCGCCGGTAAGATCAATGTTGCCGTCACCCGTGAAGACCTTTCGCAGGGCACGGAGACAAAATCCCTGGATGCAATGATGTCGTACTCCGAGGGGCTGGTCTTGCTGGAAAAGGGAAATTACAAACTTGCCTACGACAAGTTCCTTGAAGCGGTGGAAAAAGATCCGACGTACGAGAAGGCAAAGGCGAAGGCAGAAAGTCTCAGACCGCTGATCGGATGAAGATATCATTCATGAGAGTCGCCTCAAAATACATCTCAACGGCAATTCTCCTTGCAGTTCTACTCTGTTCCTGTGTGACCGTGAAGTACGATGAAGACATCGCAAACTACGGGAAGCAGATTGCGCAGTTGCAGAAGAATATCGTTGCCAATCCGCGGAACGCTGGTGCGCTGCGGGACCTTGGGGTTATTTACTTCCAGGCAAGACAATACCAGCGCGCCAACGATCTGCTCAAGCGTTCACTCGATGTTGACGCGAACGACCCCAAATCGCTCTTCTATTATGGGATGACGCTGGAGGGTGAGGACAACACCAAAGCCGCACTTGCCACGTACATCCGCTACACAGATGTCTCATCCCTTTCTCCATATCGCCGTCTTATGGAAGGGCGGTACAGGGAGTTGAGTTATCGCATCATCCAACAGCAACTTCAGCAACTCGTCGCTGACGAAGAACGGCTTGGTGATACCATGTCGCCAACGGCTGTTGCGGTTTTTCCGCTTGAGTACCAGGGGACAGACAAGAAATACGAGACGCTTGGTTTTGGTTTGAGCGAAATGATGATCAGTGACCTCGGGCAGGTGCAGAAACTGAAGCTTGTAGAGCGGATCCGGCTTGAGGCATTGCTGGCCGAACTGAGATTTGGTGCAACGCAAAAGGTCGATCCGGCAACCGCGCCCCGCATTGGCAAGCTGCTTTCAGCGGGACGCATTGTCGGCGGTACGTACACGGTGACTAACGATAAAGTTCTGAGAATGGATGTCAGTTCCTGGGACGTTCCAAAGAAGAAGTACCCGGAACCCGCAGGGAAGTCCGACGCTCTGGAGAACCTCTTCCGGTTGCAGAAGCAGATTGTGTTCCGCATTATCGGTGACATGGGTATTACCTTGACACGTGCCGAGCGTGAGCGCATTGAGCGTGTGCCTACTGAGAACTTGCAGGCATTTATTCTCTACTCGCTCGGGCTTGAACGTGAATCGGCGAGGGATTTTAAGGCAGCGGAGGTATACTACAATCAGGCCATTGCTCTCGATCCGAACTTCTCGCAAGCACGATCGCGGGCCGAAGCATCGGGAGCAATGAGTGTTGCAGGTGGACCGAGAGACCGTGCACTCGTTGCAGCCAATACTATTGATCCTCTTCCGGGCCCCGATGGCCCAGCATCCGATCGGGATCTTGTAGCACAACGTCTGCGCAAGCTGGACGGAACCATCGGAGCCGAGTTCTTCCCCGGAGATGAGAGTCGCAAAGGTGCTGAAGAAGCTGCGCGCGGAGGCGCCGCAGTGATCGACCTTCCTCAACCACCACCACCGCCCAGATGATGCCCGCGATGAAATCGTCCTTACGCCAATTCTTCTTTCACATTATTCTTTTTTCTCTTGTGTTGAACGGGTATGCCCAGACCGTCCAACAGAATATGTGGGTAACGGACGGCCCTGTCACTGCAATCGCCCGTGATAACACGACGATCTATCTTGGCGGCGCTTTTTCCTACGTCGGGCCTCCGCTTGCCCATAGTGTAGCCATCAATGCGGCGTCCGGTGCCGTGGTAACAGGTTTCCCCTCTGCAAATGGACCTGTCTTTGCGGGAGTCTCTGATGGGGCCGGTGGATGGTATATCGGCGGGGAATTCAGCGCGGTTGGCGGAGTGCAGCGTAACCGCCTCGCACACATTCTCGCCGATAACTCCGTCGCCCCGTGGAATCCCGGTGCTGATAGTACCGTGGAAGAACTTGCTTTCGATGGTACCCTCGTTTATGTCGGAGGATCTTTCTCAATTCTTTCCGGACAATCCCGGAGTTTTCTTGGCGCGGTAAACGCGTCGACCGGAGCGGCAACCGCGTGGAACCCTGGTTCGGACGGGCCGATCTACGCGATTGAGTTGGTGGGAACAACGGTATATGTTGGGGGCAGTTTCTCTGTTATTGGGTCGCTCCCTCGTAGCAATGTGGCAGCAATAACTTCAGCAGGCCTCGCGACAGCATTCAATCCGATAGCCACCGGTCCGGTTCACGCAATCCTCAATGGCTCGGGGGTGATCTACCTGGGAGGAGAGTTCGACGCGCTTCTCGGTGGTCAGATACCACGCCTGCGACTTGCAGCCGTTGATCCCACGTCGGGAGGAGCAACACCCTGGGACCCAGGTGCCGATGGAGATGTCTACGCAATGGTTCAGTCAGGTTCAGTTGTGTACATCGGAGGCGCATTCTTCAATGTGGCCGGCCAGCAGCGTCAAGGGCTTGCGGCGGTCGATGCAGCCGGCGGGCTTTCATTCTGGAATCCCGGGACAAACGGTAACGTACTTGCGATGAGCATCTCCGGAACAACCGTTTTTGTCGGGGGCACATTCACGAATGTTGCAGGACAGCCGCGCCGCTTCCTGGCCGCCATTAACGCGAACACAGGAGCTCCCACTCCATGGAATCCAACAGCGAGTCGCCCCGTCCGTGAATTACGCAACTCAGGCGGTAACGTATTTGCGGGGGGAAACTTTGGCAGCGTCGGTGGTGTTGTCCGCAGCAACATCGCGGCATTGGATGCAACGACAGGTGCAGCGACGACATGGAATCCGCTCGCGGATGGACAAATTGAGGCGCTCCTGATAGATGGGACAACCTTATACGCAGGGGGGTTCTTTGGTCTGATTGCAGGGCAGCAGCGGACCAACATTGCGGCGCTTTCAACTACCACAGGCCAGGCAACCGCCTGGAATCCCGGCGCAGGCGGTCCCGTTCTGGCTCTAGCGCTTTCGGGAACCACACTGTACGCAGGGGGCGTGTTCACCCAGTTTGGCGGACAACCAAGGAACCGGATCGGCGCCGTCAGCATATCCACAGGCGCGGCCACAGCATGGAATCCCGATGCAGACAACGATGTGGAGGATATTGAGATCAATGGCTCCACCCTGTATGCGTCCGGGTCCTTTACAACGATTGGCGGACAACCACGCCGGAACATTGCTGCAATCAGCATTGCAACAGGGGCCGCCACGACATGGAATCCGAATGCAAGCGGCCCTGTGCACGACGTTGCAGTTCACGGCGGCCTCGTGTATGCTGGTGGGAACTTTCTCACCATCGGAGGTCAGCAAAGAAACAACCTTGCGGCATTGGACCTCGCTACTGGAGCTGCGACTGCATGGAACCCCTCGGTGGTCGGGGGAGTGCGTGCCGTCAGTCCGGCGGGACCCCTGGTATACATTGGCGGAGGATTTCAAACCGTTGGAACATTCTCGCGGCAGGCCTTTGCAACGATTCTTGCCGCCACAGGTGTTGCCACCCCGTGGGATCCGATGGTGGCGGGTGGACTTGATGGCCTTCCCCAAACGCTTGCGATTCTTCCGTATGGAGAGACTGTTCATGTTGGGGGTGATTTTCTGGAGGTCTCCGGCGCGACACGGAATTTTTTCATGAGCTTCACTGATCCGGCCCTCGCTCCTTCATTTGGGGTTTCTCCAGGCGTGGTGAATTTCGGCACTGTTCCGGTCGGTACTCCCTCTGTTGATTCCGCCACGGTGACAAATGCAGGTGCTACACCTCTGCAGGTTACGCAGGCGAGTTCCACCAATCCGGAATTCGCCGTAGTACCGACCTCCGCGACGATTCCTCCCGGCACGAGTCGAGCGTTTATTATTACGTTTACCCCTGCGACGTCCGGACCAAAGACAGCACGTATTCGCTTCACACACAATGCCCCGTCATCACTTGATTCCATCACGGTGAATGGAACAGGCGCAGTTGCACCCGCGTCATTCAGTGTGTCACCCGCTTCCCTGGATTTCGGCGGAGTGTCCGTTGATTCGTCGAAGACAGACTCCGTCACCGTGACGAATGGCGGCGGCTCTTCATTGACGGTGAGTTCAGTTACTTCATCGGCTTCGGGATTCTCGGTCACTCCAACAAGTGCGTCGGTTCCCCCATCCGGAAGCACGAAGTTCTTCATTACATTCCAGCCAACTTCGGGCGGCCTGCAATCAGGAAGCATCAGGTTTGTTCACTCTGCTCCGGGTTCACCCGACTCTGTTACAGTTAGTGGCACGGGATTGCTTCCAGGACTTTTATTTACAGTGCAGAGTGTATTCTTCGATGATATTGAAGTCGGGACAGGAGAGAACCAGTCGTTCGATGTCAGAAACACGGGTGCCGCGCAGCTGCGAATTGACAGTCTCCGCATCATGGCCCCACAACAAACAGATTTCAGCATAGTCGGGTCATCGGGCCCGTTGCCACCGGTACCACCTGCGGGTCTCACCACATTGACACTCAGGTTTGCACCGCAAGTTGAGGGAAGTCAAGGTGCCACATTGGTGGTGTACAGCAACGCGCCAACAAGTCCGGACTCATTGGACGTCAGTGGCTTTGCTATCAGGCCGTTTGTGCAGGTAACTGTCGCAGGCGATACTCTTGTGAGCGGGACTGCAGATCTCACCGTCGTTCCTCCTCCCGGATTCATACCCAGCGATGTATCACTTTTTTTCAGGAAGGGTGGGGAAGCAGGGTATGATTCCGTGACGATGACAGCGCAGGGCGCCAACTTCGTCGGATCACTTCCCTCCAGTGTCCTCACAATCCGGGGTGTGGAGTATTACATAAGAATTCTCCATGCGCAAGGTGTGATCACATTCCCTTCAGTCGACCCGGTCAACATTCCGGCCATCCTTCGCGTTCGCTTTACTTCAGTAACAGTACCGACCGCACTCCAGCGACGGAAGTATAGCATGGTATCGGTCCCGGCGGAGCTTTCCGACCAACGCATTGCGAGCGTCTTTGAAGATGATTATGGTCCGTATTCCCCCAACCTCTGGAGAGTATTCAAGAGGGAAAATGACATTGATGTCGAACATCCCGCAATCGCTTCGCCTGTTTCGCCTGGTACCGGATTCTGGCTGATCACCCACTCGGGGCAGAGTTTTGATGCGGACAACGGACGATCCATGAGTTCAGCAACACCGGCTGCAATTACAGTGCAACCCGGCTGGAATCAGATAGCCAACCCGTTTGCCTTCCCCATTGTGTGGACGTCGGTAGCACGGGGAGGGAGAGTCCAGGGAATTCATCGCTTCGACGGTGTGCAGTTTCAGCTTGATACTGCGGGTGTATTGCAGCCGTGGGAGGCCTACTATGTTTTCAATGAGGAATCCTTTGCAGCGACGCTGACGTTTCCACCCCAAGAGACGCCCGGCCCGGCTCCGTTGCCGATAGCAACGGCTGCTTACGAGTTGCGGATTCAATTGCGCTCCCCGGACGGTGCCTCGGATATTCACAATGTTGTCGGGTTTCATTCACAGGCCTCAGTTGGTCGTGACGGATTTGATTTCTTCAAGCCGCCGCATATCGGTGAGTTCGTGAGCGCTTCCATTGTAGAGGACGGTAAATCGTTCACACGGAACTTCAAACCGATTGAAGGTGAAGGACAGCACTGGGATGTGCTCCTTGAGGGTTCGGGTGGAGTGCAAAATATCGATCTGACACTTGTCGAAGAAGGACACGCCCCGCAAGGGTACAGCGTTTATGTATTTGATCTGAGCGAAGGTCGTACGTTAGGGAATAGTGGGGGAACATGGCGTTTGAATCTCTCAGAAACTCGCCGTCTCCGCATTGCCATTGGAACTCCCGCGTATGCGCTCAACCACTCCGAGGGACTTCCTCTTGCGCCGGTTGTGTATGCGCTTGAACAAAACTATCCCAATCCGTTCAATCCATCCACAACAATTGCATACCAGTTAAGCAAACAGGGGCAAACGTTGCTCCAAGTATACAACGTTCTTGGCCAGCACGTGCGAACACTCGTGGATGACTTCCAGACATCGGGTACATATCGCGTTGAATGGGATGGAAAAGATGGGAATGGTGCGATGCTCTCCAGCGGCGTTTACTTTATCCGGCTGCAATCTGATGGATTTGTTGATATGAAAAAAACACTCTTCCTGAGGTGAGGTTGAACACGCGAATACCTGCACAGGCTTTCTTCCTTTTCCTCCTAGGGATGGTGGCACCGGCTGCACTTGCGCAGGTGGAGCAGGGGAGTAATGAAAGGCAAAGCATTCTTTCCATCACACCGATCTTTCAGTCCTGGTCGTTGGGAGATGATACCACCATGAGTGAGTTTACGACAATACTCTCTCTCAGTCAGCCCATTGGCAATTCGACAAACGTGACCCTTCGCGCATCTGCTGCTTCAACAGGTGGCGACCCTGCACGACTGAGTGGTCTGAACGATATGCAGGTTCGTGCGACACATACGCTTGAAGCTGCCCGCCTCGTTCTCTCACTCGGATTGAACATTCCCACCGGTAAATCAGAATTGACAGCAGAGGAATTTGCCACCAGTATGCTCTTGAGCAGTCCTGCTTTGTCATGGTCGACGCCGGGGTTTGGACAGGGATTCAATGTGCAGCCGGGCGCGGTGTGGGCGATTCCATTCAGCGAAAATGTTGTCGGTGGTATCGGAGTTGCGTATTACTACAAAGGTGCGTTCACGACCATCAAAGGATACGAGGAGTTCGACCCCGGCGATGAGATTGCAGTCACGGGTGGCATCGACTTTCAACTGGCTGAAGCGACGAATCTCTCAGCCGATGTGTTGTTCACAATGTACGGCAGTGACAAGCTCGGTTCCGAGGAAGTGTTCAAGGCCGGCGAGAAAATTGTGGTGAGCGCACAGTTCAACAAAGCGCTGGGCCAGAATGAACTCACGATACTCGGTCGCTATCGCACGCGAGGGAAGGGTGAAACGGGATTCGCCGGATCGCTTGTCAGCGCAGACGAGGCATCGGAACCGAACCAGGTGGATATTCTCGGACAGTACAGCATCTTCATTAACAAGCAGTTGAAGATCCGTTTTGGGATTGAAGGAAAAGTGCAGAGTGAAACTCCGACCGACCTTTCCGCAGCAACGTTGTTCGGCGCCAGAATAGCGCCTGAAGTTTCTCTGTCCCGTACCATCACCGCCAACCCCTGGGTTCGCTATCAAACAGGAACCGTCAAAGGAGATCGCTCGATCAGTGGGATTGAAGCGGGCGTGGGGTTGCGAGTAGTGCTGTGATCCCGCTTGATTCCGATTCGACTTTCTGTAACGATCTGTAGTTCATTTCGTATTCAACGATCCATTCCCGCAGGGGTAAGGCCTTCTCACCCATTCCGAGCCGATCCCGTTTTTGCAATTCCGTTCGCAACGCGTCCATCGTGATTTCCTTCTCAGCAGGGTTTTCCCTGTCAAGTTCCCATAGAACCGGATTGAGTTCGATGTATTGTTCGATGAAGAACCGGTCGATGTCGTCGCGTATGATGTGGTCATGGAAATTGCGTTGAAAGAGCTTCTTGCCCGGCGTTCTGTTCAGCACGTTGATGCGCTTTGTTGCTTCATATTTGAAATACGCAACCATCCTACCCAACGCCGCCTTCCGTAGGGGCGACGTCCCGTCGCCCTTCTTTAATGTCTCCGTGGGCGAGGAAACCTCGCCCCTACCGATGATGGTATGGTTTGGTTCTTTGATATCAATTATTCCATGCACATGGTTCGGCATAATCTGAAACACATCCACATTCGTGTTCTCGAAATGATCGGGAATCTGTTTCCAGGAATTCTCCACAACCTTGCCTTCATCGGATAATATCATCCGGCCACCTGCAACCTCACCCAGAACGCATCGTCGCTCGTACGTGCAGATCGTGACGAAATATCCAGCCGGTTCAGAATAATCGAATCCCTTGAGCCTCAAAGAATTCCGCCGACGTTTGATGGTCATGTGCCTTCATCCTCATCAAACATCACGAGGGATTTGCTGACACCTTCTTGGACTAAGCTCATATAGTTCAAACGAGAAAATAGGAAAGGGGGCCGATGAAAGACGTAAGAAGTTTAATGAAACGACACCCAAATGGCAATGCAATCTCATTGGGTGTGCCGCGCCTTTCACCAGACAGAACTGGGTCTGCAGGGCTTGGGAGATTGAGAAACGCCCTGCGACCTTCCGTTGCCATGTCCATTGAATCTTCCCCCTTTTTCTCTATCTTAGACCTGTCAAAACACTATTCTTGATCTCTGTAAGGCTCTCCTGTAAAGGACGTTCATGGAATCAACAACAACTGCATCAAAGGCACCGGGTACACCGACCAACGGGCGACTTCCGCGCCATCCTTCACTTACCGAACTTGACGAACTCTGTATCAACACCATCCGCTGTCTCTCGATGGATGCTGTGCAGAAGGCGAAGTCGGGACATCCCGGAATGCCAATGGGCATGGCTGCTGCGGGCTATTGGCTCTGGACCCGGCACATGAAGTACAATCCACGCAACCCGAAGTGGACAAACCGCGACCGGTTTGTTCTCTCCAATGGCCACGGCTGCATGTTGCTCTATTCGCTGCTGCATCTCACGGGCTACGATCTTTCGCTCGATGAAATAAGAAACTTCCGTCAATGGGGAAGCAAGACGCCGGGACATCCGGAGTATGGGCACACGCCGGGAGTTGAAGTGACCACCGGTCCGCTGGGACAGGGCATCTCCAATGCGGTTGGGATGGCGATTGCGGAGAAATACCTTGCATCGTATTTCAATCGGGATGGATTTCCAATTACGGATTACAAAGTGTACGTCTTCACCGGAGACGGATGTTTGCAGGAGGGGGTTTCCTCGGAGGCGTCGTCGCTCGCAGGTCACCTCGGTCTGAATAATCTGATCGTGGTGTACGATGATAATCATATCACGATTGACGGGAAGACGGATCTTTCGTTCAGCGAGGATGTGCGCAAGAGATATGAATCGTATGGGTGGGCGATTCAGGTTGTTGAGGGTGATGGAAATGACATGGATGCATTTCACAGAGCTTTGGTTGCCGCCAGAAATGAAAAACAGCGACCAACATTGATCTGTCTCCGCACGCATATCGGTTACGGCAGTCCGAACAAGCAGGATTCTCACGATGCGCATGGATCGCCGCTCGGCGATGAAGAGATCGCTCTGACAAAGAAGCGTTACGGCTGGGATCCGGCCAAGACATTTCACGTACCGGAAGAGGCGCTGAAGATTTTCCATCGCGAAGTTGACAAGGGAACGCAACGCGAGAAGGAGTGGAATGAATTGTTCAGCCGGTACAAGTCCGCACACCCGGAACTTGCGCGGGAATTTGAACAAGCTGCATCGCGGAAGCTCCCTGAAAACTTTGAATCCATTTGGAATGAGTTCGTGCCGAAGTTTGAAGCGGGAACATCGCTGGCAACCCGCGAAGCACAGGGAAAAGTACTCGATGCACTTATGCCGAAGTTGCCTCTGGTACTCGGCGGCTCTGCTGACTTGACGCCATCGAACAATACGCGATTCAAGGGGGTTACGGACTTTGGCAAGACGAACTATGCTGGTCGATATCTTCGTTACGGCGTACGTGAACACGGCATGGGCGCCATCATGAATGGGATTGCAGTAAGTGATATGCTCATCCCTTACGGGGCGACGTTCTTTTGCTTTACCGACTACATGAGGCCGACGATACGCCTTGCGGCACTCTCGAAGTATCCGACGATCTTTGTGTACACCCACGACAGCATTGGCCTTGGTGAGGATGGGCCGACGCATCAGGCGGTTGAACATCTCGCATCGCTGCGTGCGATACCCGGTCTTGTTGTTCTGCGCCCCGCGGATGCAAATGAGACCGCGTATGCATGGAAGTTCGCACTCGAACACCGATCCGGCCCGACATTGCTCGCACTGACACGACAAAAGCTTCCAGTGCTGGATCAAACAAAGTACGCGTCTGCATCGAATATCGCGAAAGGAGCGTACGTGCTCGCAACTTCTGACAAGCCGCGTGTGTTGTTGATGGGGACAGGCTCTGAAGTCTCGCTTGCGTTGAGCGCGTACGATCAACTTACGGCTGCGGGCATTGCTGCACGTGTGGTCAGTATGCCGTCATGGGAATTGTTCGAGAAGCAATCAAAAGAATACCGGGAGAGTGTGTTGCCTCCGACACTGAAAGCCCGTGTTGCGGTTGAGGCGGGAGTGAAGATGGGATGGGAACGCTACATTGGCGATAACGGAGAGTTCATCGGGATGTCCAGTTTCGGCGCGTCAGCGCCGTATGAGGCAGTCTACAAGGGGTTCGGCATCACTGTGGAAAACGTTGTAGCAGCAGCGAGGAGGGTAATCGGATGAAAGTTGCCATCGCCGGAGACCATGCGGGATTTGCCCTGAAGCAGGCGTTGATACAGGAGTTGGGCAAAGCGGGATATGAGATGCGTGATTTGGGAGCGCATGATGAAACGCCATCCGACTACCCGGACTTTGCGAGGAAGATTGGCGAGGCAGTGCGGAACAAAGAAGCGGAGCGGGGAATCCTGGTTTGCGGGAGTGGTGTTGGTGCGTGTATCGCTGCCAACAAGATCAAAGGGATACGCGCAGGACTTGCACACGATACGTACTCTGGCCACCAAGGTGTTGAACACGACGACATGAACGTGTTATGTCTCGGCTCCAGAGTGATCGGTCCGTCGCCGGCGTTGGAGATTGCGCAAGCATTCTTGAATGCGAAGTTCACGAATGAAGAACGCCATGCAAGACGATTGAAGAAGGTTATTGATATTGAATCGAAACAACAATGATTGCGTAGGGGCGATTTCCGCGAGAGCGGATCTTCGACATGAATCGCCCTACGAGTAACCCGAAGGAGAATTCTGTTATGAACAACTTGCAACAACTCGCGCAACTTGGCCAGAGCGTCTGGTACGATAACATCAGTCGTGGATTGATCACGAAGGGTGAACTGAAGAAAATGGTGGACGAAGGACTGCTTGGCGTAACGTCCAATCCGACAATATTCGATAAGGCAATCTCCGGCAGTACGGACTACGACGTACAAATCCGTGAATTGGTGGAGAAGAATCCGACCATTGATGCCGGGGAGATTATCCAGGCGTTGATGGTGAAGGATATTCAGATGGCGTGCGATGTGTTACGGCCGGTGTATGATCGGACAAAAGGGGGCGACGGCTTCATTAGTATCGAAGTCACGCCGAACAAAGCCCGCGATACCAAGGCAACCAGTCAGGAAGTCCGTGAGCTTTGGGCCAAGGTCAACAGGCCGAATCTCATGGTGAAGATTCCCTCCACCAAAGAAGGTCTCCCTGCGATTGAACAGGCGATCTACGAAGGTTCTAATATCAACGTCACTCTTATCTTTTCGGTAGAGCGATACGTTGAAGTTGCAGATGCGTACATCAGGGGGCTCGAACGTCGCGTGAAGGAAGGAAAGCCCGTCGATGGGATTGCGTCGGTTGCCAGTGTGTTCGTAAGTCGTATCGACACGCTTGTGGATGAACTGTTGGCGAAGAAGAACGCTGACAAATCGTTGATGGGAAAAGTTGCTGTTGCAAACACCAAGATGGTATATCAGGCATTCAAACAGATATTCGGTGCCGCTCGATTCAAGGCCTTGGAGGCAAAGGGAGCTCGCGTCCAACGTCCGCTCTGGGGAAGTACGGGCAAGAAGAATCCTGCATACCCTGATCTCCTTTACGTCGACACGCTTATCGGCCCACACACGGTGAATACCGTTCCTCCTTCAACATACACGGCAATCCTCGACCACGGTAAACCTGCATTCACGGTCGGGAATGATCTTGAAGGAGCCAGGAATGCTCTCTCTGCTGTTGCCGCCGCTGGTATTGATATGAAAGCAGCGTTGCAAAAGCTTGAGGACGATGGCGTTGCCGCGTTCGAGAAGTCGTTTGATGGACTGTATGCTAACTTGACCAAGAAAAAGAGCGAGTTTGCAGGGGCAAAGGTACCGGCCGCGTGATGAAGATCTCAGGACAGACACCGGAATTGTGGATTCAGGATTCTTGATTATTTCCCGATGCAATCCAATCCTTCTATAAACCCTCTTGCCGAATCCACCCGCTCCGAGCGCATGCCCGATCCGTGCATGATGGTCATCTTCGGTGCGTCCGGCGATCTCACCAAACGCAAGCTCATTCCCGCAATCTTCGATCTAGCCCGGCAGGGAATGTTGCCATCGGGTTTTACGATCGTCGGTGTTACGCGCACAGAAATGACGAATGAAAGTTTCCGCACGTACCTCCTGGCAGCGATGAAGGAGTTTGGTCAGTTGCAGGAATCGGAGTCGGCACTGTGGCAGAGTTTCGCACAAGGATTGTACTATGTTACGATGGATCCGGGGCAGGAGTCCGGTTATGCAGGACTGAAATCCGCGCTTCTCTCCATTGCTGCTGAACGTCGCACCAACGGCAACACTCTTTTCTATCTTTCCACCCCTCCGAACTTGTACACACCAATCATCTGTCATCTTGGTGCGTCGGGCATGAGTAAGCCGCCAAACAATCAGGGATGGGTTCGCATCATTATCGAGAAGCCGTTTGGGGTTGATCTTGCCTCGGCGCGGAAACTCAACAGCGATGTGCTGGAGGTGTTCACGGAGGACCAGGTCTATCGCATTGATCATTACCTCGGCAAGGAGACGGTGCAGAACCTGCTGGCGTTCCGTTTTGCGAACGGCATCTTTGAGCCGATCTGGAATAGAAACTACGTTGACCATGTACAGATTACCGCGGCGGAAACCGTGGGCGTCGAGAACCGAGGCGGATACTACGAACACGCCGGCGCAATGCGGGACATGATCCAGAATCACATGCTGCAATTGCTTGCGCATACGGCGATGGAACCCCCTGTGTTATTCGATGCACAACAGGTACGCGATGAGAAGCAGAAAGTGCTCCAGGCAATTCGTCCCATTGATCCTGCTGACGTGCATAAGTACACCGTGCGAGGACAGTATGCCGCTGGGACTGTTGGCGGCAAGCTGGTGATTGGATACAAGCAGGAGAAGGGGGTTTCCGCGCAAAGTCAGACGGAGACTTATGTAGCGCTGAAGTTCACCATCGACAATTGGCGATGGGCGGATGTGCCGTTCTATGTCCGTTCAGGCAAGCGTCTCCCGAAGCGCGTCACGGAAATCGCTGTGCAATTCAAGAAAACGCCCCACCATCTTTTCACCGGCCTCTCAGCAGATCACCTCGATCAAAATAATATCGTCATCCGCATTCAACCTGACGAAGGCATTTCGCTGAAGTTTAATTCAAAGATCCCCGGATCTGCGATGCGCATCCGTCCCGTTACAATGGACTTCCGGTACGGTTCGTCATTCGGTGGCCGTCTCGCCGATGCGTATACGCGTTTGATTCTCGATTGTATGCTGGGAGACGCGACATTGTATGCCCGTGGCGACAGTGTCGATGTTGCGTGGCAGCTCATCACACCGATTCATGAAGGGTGGTTATCCAGCAAGCGATCGAAAGTCTATGAGTATCCATCCGGAACATGGGGACCGAAAGAAGCTGATGAGATGCTGGCGGAGGATGGGAAGCGGTGGAGACTGCCATAACAATGAACAATGAGCAACAAGCAACAATCAATGGGTGTTTCGTCCTGAAAAAGGAATGAAAACAATCACGGCACTCATCGCAACGCTGCTCATCATCGGGTCATTCCTCTGGCAGATGTCGTTGGGACTCTGTCCTGTTCCGTAAGCTGGGAGATGTAGTGAATACTAAGCCTGAGAGAAGAGTCTATGAATGTTAGAATCATGTTTGGGACAGTTGCATCATGCATCATCTCAATTGCAACACTTGCACAAACCAGTTCGATGCATTCCCATTTTGATGCTGCGCTCAAAGACCATGTGGTGAATGGAATGGTCGAGTATGAAGCGATGAAAACCGACAAACGGTTCATTGTCTATATCAACGTACTGACGTCAACAGATCCATCGGAGATAACCGATGAAAACGAACGGCTAGCGTTCTGGATCAATGCGTACAACGCTTTTGCCATCAAGTTAGTGTGCGATAACCTTCCGTTGAAAAGTATCAACGAGCTTGGTCAAGGAAGCGTTAGTGCGCGGGATATTGCCTGGATTGAGATCGGTGGAAAGCAATACAGTCTGAACCAGATCGAGCACGAGATTATCCGGAAAGAGTTTGACGAGCCACGGGTTCACTTTGCGCTGGTCTGCGCTGCAAAGGGTTATCCTCCGCTCCGGTCGGAAGCATACGTTGCATCGCGGCTTGATGAACAACTTGATAACAATGCGCGGGCTTTCCTTCTGGACACAACAAAGAATAGGTATGACCGCGAGACAAAGACTCTTTATCTCTCGGAATTGTTGAACCAGAAAGGGCACAGCACGGCATCGGCGTTTGTTATGGAGATACTCGGAATGAAGGGGGTCAGACCTGCGGCCATAAAGTTCATTCCGTTCGATTGGAGTTTGAACACACAGTAGTTGTCTCACTAAACTATTTCCTAATGAAAATTCTTGGTATTGATGTCGGTGCAAGCGGTATCAAAGGCGCCATTGTGGATACAACGACGGGCATATTGCTGACGGACCGGCATCGCATTGAGACCCCCGATCCTGCAACACCTAAAGCAATGGCAAAAGTTATCGGCGAGATCGCCCAGCATTTTGAATGGAAAGGCCGCATTGGCTGCGGTATGCCGGGCCCGATAAAGGACGGCAAGGTGCTGACAGCGAACAATATTCATAAGTCGTGGATTGGTACAGAGGCACAACCTCTGTATGAAAAAGCATCGGGCTGCAAGGTCACGGTCATCAATGATGCAGACGCAGCGGGACTGGCGGAGATGAGATTCGGGACAGGAAAGGGAAAGAAGGGGATAGTTGTTCTGATCACGTTGGGTACGGGAATCGGTTCGGCGATGTTCGCGGATGGGCGACTTGTGCCGAATATGGAGTTGGGCCAGATTGAAATTCGTGGAAAGAATGCCGAACTCCGCGCTTCGGGGCGCATCAGAAAGGGCAAAGGTCTCTCCTGGTCCGCGTGGGGAAAGGCGGTCAATGAATATCT
>CAZIHJ010000005.1:58106-71204 GCA_964538485.1 uncultured Chitinophagales bacterium
ATGTTCCTCCGATTGCTGTGCTTGTGTCTGTGTGTTGCGGTGAGTTCCACTTTCAGTTTTTCTCAAGAGGATGACTGGACTGTCACGTTGATCAGCGGACGGGAAGTAAACGGTGTTTCGATTCTGAATGCTACCGGGGACTCCGTCACGCTTGTCAACGAGCACCACGCTCTGCGGGTTTCTCTGGAGGAAGTACAATCGATACAACGAGGGCGTGACGAGCTCTGGACGGGGCTTGTAGTGGGAATGGGGATCGGAGCAGCAGTTGGTTTTCTCGTCGGGGAAACAGGAGAAGGTCGCGGATTGGATATCCTAGGCAGCAGGATTCCCGTGAGGACTGAGAATACTCTTGGAGGCCTCGTTGTTGGTGGCGCTATTGGAACAGTATGCGGTGCACTCATAGATTCTGAAGAGCACTATGACTTCAGTGAATCGACACAACAGGAGAAGCGTGTGATCCTGCGGGAAATTTCATCAAGGCGATAGAAAGATCCCACACCCCTTTCTTGAGATAGCACCACTGCAATCGCTGCACTGCCAGAACGCGGTTGCTAGTTAGGTGACTAAATGGTCTCCTGCGCGTTATTGCATCTCTTCTCAATACACCCTACATTATTTCGGTCAGACTTCCCGGTTGGTTTCGGTATTCCTAAGAATCGGGCGTTTTGTGCTTTTTTGCAGTGCTTTTCAGTTCCTTTTTGAAACAACCAGACAATTCCAAATATCCTCCCCAGAGAGTGTTACCTAAGATGAAGACAACATGCATACTTCTATTGACTCTGTTTATCGTTAGTACGATGTCGTTTCGAGTTTCGGCCCAGCCAAATTTGTGGTCTGCAAACGACGAAAGTCGTGGTAGTATTCCGACAGCCAAAGGCGTTGCAAGGCAGTCATTCCCCACGGAGTTCAAGCTATTCAATTTGAATATTGAACCCTTGAGACAACAATTGTTCTCCATCGTCGACGGCAATCCCCTTCAGCAGTCAACTGTCATTTCCCTGCCCAATGCCGATGGAAGCATCGAACAGTTTGAGGTATTTGAAGCGTCGAATTTTGAACCCGACCTGCAAGCACAATTTCCAGAAATCCGCGCCTATTCCGGCAGAGGCATTACGGACATGTATGCCACTCTGAAGTTGAGTATCTCGCCGCAGGGAATTCAAACCATGGTGTTTAGAACCGACAAAGAGAATGAGTTCATTGAACCCTATTCTGAAGACCATACCGTGTATGCTGTTTTCAGGTCTCAACGGAAACCAGCCGAATTGCCCTGGACCTGTTTTACAGAGCCGGAGATAAACTCACAACCTCCTCAGCCAAACGCTCCCGTAAGTAATACAGGACAATTAAAAACCATGCGGCTGGCGCAGTCTTGCAATGGAGAGTATGCCAACTACTTTGGAGCGACAAGTTCTGCCCAGGTCGCTTTGGTTCTCGCTGCATTTAACGCAACGCTTACCCGGTGTAATGGAGTGTATGAAAGAGACCTGGCATTACACCTCAATCTTATCGCAAGTACGACATCGGTCATATACTATAATCCCGCGACTGATCCTTATACTTCGTTGGGCGCCTGGAATGGACAATTGCAATCAACGTTGACTTCAATTATCGGGGAAGCCAATTATGATATCGGGCATATGTTCGGGGCTTCCGGTGGTGGTGGAAACGCGGGCTGCATTGGTTGCGTTTGCGACGATGGGATAAAAGGAAGTGGTATCACTTCACCTGCTGACGGAATTCCAGAAGGAGACAATTTCGATATTGATTATGTGGTGCATGAGGTAGGTCATCAATTGGGTGCGAATCATACGTTTTCACACTCAGCAAGTGAAGGTGAAGGACAGCATAAAGAAGTTGGTTCCGGTATCACCATTATGGGTTACGCGGGAATCACATCTCGCGATGTCGCCCCGCACTCCATTGACATATTTCATGAAACTTCGATTGCACAGATCCAGGCCAATTTGGCCCCGAAGACATGTCCGGTAACCACTAACATCACTGCTAATAATGCAACGCCTATTGTTTCGCCGGTCAGCAATTATACCATTCCCATCAGTACACCGTTTGCACTCACCGGTTCAGCTACTGATGCCAATCCCGGGGATGCGCTAACTTATTGCTGGGAACAAAATGATGCGACAACTTCACTGACAGGAGCAAACAGTGTTGCATCCCCTACCAAGGCCACCGGTCCAAACTGGCTATCATTTAGTCCTACAGCGTCTCCTACCAGACTCTTCCCGAAGCTATCAACAATCCAGGCCGGCTTGCTCGTCACGCCGGTGTTACCCGGCGGTGATGCCGGCACAAATATCGAAGCACTGAGTTCAGTTTCAAGAACATTAAACTTCAGGTTAACAGTCAGGGATAATAGTCCGTACAGTTCAACGGCTCCAATCAAGGTTGGTCAAACCCAGTTTACGGACATGACCGTTACGGTCACCAATACTTCGGGACCGTTTTCGGTAACGTCGCCCAATACGAATGTATCGTGGGCTGGTGGTTCAGTCCAGACAATTACATGGAATGTCGCTAACACGAATACGGGCGCTGTGAGTTGTGCCAACGTCAAGATATCTCTTTCCACAGACGGCGGGACAACTTTCCCGACGGTTATTTTGGCAAGTACCCCCAACGACGGATCTCAAGCAGTAACAATACCTGTAGGAGCAACCACAACGGCAAGAATGAAAGTGGAAGCCGTAGGCAACATCTTCTTCGATATTTCCAATACCAATTTCACCATAACGGCGCCTGTCCTTGCAGCCCCCACAACTGTATTTCCCTCTGACAATGCAATGCAGCAGCCTGTGTCATTGACGATTCGATGGAATACGGTGGCCACGGCTACTACGTACAGGCTTCAAGTCGGTACTGATTCCACGTTTGTCGGTGGATTGATCGTGAACGATTCGACGCTTACCGACACACTGCTTCTGGTGAGCGGGATGAACTTCAATACAAAGTACTTCTGGCGCGTCAATGCCAAGAGTGGAGCAACGACGAGTCCGTATTCATCGCTGAGAAGGTTTACAACACTTGCTCCGCCGGCCGCGGCAACGCTGGTTTCTCCGGCTGATAATGTCACGGGAGAGGATACGTCTCTGACCGTTCGGTGGAGCACCACCGCAACCGCCACGTCGTACGGGCTCCAGGTCTCCTCTGATTCAACATTCGGCGGCGGGTTTATCGTGAACGATTCAACGCTTGTCGATACATCGTATGTTGTCGGAGGACTGTCGTTCGACACACGATACTTCTGGCGCGTCAACGGCAAGAATATTGCCGGTACGGGCGTATGGTCTTCCATCAGAAGATTCACAACCCTCGCTCCTCCGGCTGCGCCATCGCTGGTGTCGCCTGCAGAAAACGCTGTGAACCAGTCGCTTTCATTGCCACTCGTCTGGCACATCGCGCCCACTGCATCCGGATATGTCCTTGAGGTTTCCACCGACTCAACATTCGCAGGCGGACAGGTTCTCCTTGATTCAACACTGGTTGACACGACGCGAATGCTCAGCGGCCTTGTGAGCTCTACGCAGCATTTCTGGCGTGTCAAGGGTAACAACGCTGCTGGCACGGGTGCATGGTCTTCTCTCGGGAGGTTCACGACCCTGGCTCCTCCGGTCGCGCCATCGCTTGTATCGCCTTCAGACAGCGTAGTCGACCAGTCGCTTTCCTTGACGCTCGTCTGGAATGTTACGCCTGTTACCATCGGGTATATCCTCGAAGTCTCCACCGACTCAGCTTTTGCAGGTGGACAGGTGTTGCTTGATTCGACATTGGTTGACACCACGCGATTGCTCAATGGACTTGCGGGCTCTACGCAACATTTCTGGCGCGTTAAGGGTCACAATGAAGCTGGAATAGGATCGTGGTCAAATGTACGACGATTCACGACGATTGCCCCTCCGCCAGCCACAATTCTTGTATCGCCTGCCGACAGTTCCATTGATCAATCACCCTCTCTGGTGCTCGTCTGGAACGCCGTTGCCACAGCCGCAGAGTATTTTCTGCAACTCTCCACCGATTCAACATTCTCCGGTGGATTGATCGTCAATGACTCGACGCTGACCGACACTGCGTATTTTGCGAACGGACTTTCAGCCAACACTGAGTATCACTGGCGTGTACGGACTTCAAACGAAGCCGGAAACGGTGGCTGGTCACCGCAATGGCGATTCACTACCATTCCTGCGCCCGCTACGGTTGTTCTTCTCGCTCCATTGAATGATGCCGAGATTCCGGTTGATAGTGTTGAGGTGGTGTGGGAACAATCTGCACCCAATGTTACGAGTTACTGGCTGGAATGGTCAACTGATTCTCTCTTTGTTGCCTCGTCCATTGATTCGACGGTTGCCGATACAGTGAGCTTCATATCCGATCTTCAGGATAACACGATGTATTATTGGAGAGTACGTGCGAGCAATGAAGCGGGCTGGGGGACATTCAGTGAAGTGCGACGATTTAACACACTCTTCCAGGTGCAGGTGTGTATTCCGTTGCAATCAAGTTGGAATCTCGTCTCTCTCCCGGTTGGATTGGCAAACGATTCTTCTCATGTTGTGTTTCCAGCGTGCGGGCCGACATGTCCGTTTGAATATATTTCCGGAAGCGGCTATCAGGAGAGTTGCATCGTGGAGAAGGGGAAGGGATATTGGGTGAAGTGTACATCCGGTGCAACATGCGTGACAGGAGTGGCTATCGAGAGAGATACGATTGAGGTTTTGCAAGGATGGAACATTATCGGGACCATTTCGACGCCTGTTGCTGTTTCAAGCATTGTCACAGATCCACCAGGAATACTTCAATCCCCCTTCTATACGTTCTCCAATGGCTATGAAAGCACAGATACCCTGCTACCGGGGAGCGCATACTGGGTGAAAGTTACGCAAGCCGGCACCGTTATTCTTGACAGCGGGACCGCTCCTGCAACCGTTGTGACCGGCACTCCATTGAAGAGATAGGCACGACTGTTCGTTTGAAGGAAAGGCCCGTCACAGTGTTGACGGGCTTTTTCTTTCTGCCACCTTCTTCGTATCTTTCCCACCATCATGAGTGACAATCCTACAGAAAACGAACTCCGGTTTTTTTACTTTGACTTTTTTCGTGTCCTGAAGCGTTATCGCATGGCGACATTATTGGGTTGGTTGATGGTTGCAGCCGGCGTAGCCTCTGTGCCGCTCGGCCTGCAGTTTGGTCGCCCGCACGGCCTCGTTGACATTGCACTTGCGGTGAGTGCGATTGTTGCGGGTCTGATTGTTGTTCAACAAACTGTGGCCTGGCTGGAAACATATGTGAAAGTGCCGTTCCCGACTTCAATTGTGAAAAACGGAAGCGACGAAGTGTCACCTGTGTTGCACGAGATTCAAGGGCTGATGAAGGATGTTGATGATGGCGGGTGGCAGGAGGCGTATGCTGCAATCTCGCAGTTGAAAACACTCGGCATAAAACATGGACTCCCATCGCTTGAACAGTAATCCATACAAATCTCAAATCCGACAGCAAAACATGGAGCACCTATGGGTGAACGGGTAAAAGAATTCAATGACTTCCGTGAGAAGATGAACAAACGCATCCTGGAAGGAATCGACAACCGTCCCATCAAGCGATTCTTCGGCGTGGATACCCTGACGTATGAACCGGGCGCTCTCGATGCAAAGACAAAGGAAATGCTCGGGCTTGTCTCATCGATGGTGTTGCGATGCGATGATTGCATTTCCTACCACATCCAGCAGTGCAAGAAGGAGGGAGTGACGGATGCCGAGATGTACGATGTGTTTAGTGTTGCTCTGGTTGTTGGCGGCTCGATCGTGATTCCCCATATGCGCCGCGCTGTGGCGTTCCTCGATGAATTGAACGCCGCGTCCGCGCAATGAACGATGAGAGTCCGGAAAAGGTACGCAAGGCCGAATGGCTCCTTGTCCTTGTGGCAGTGATCTGGGCGTCGAACTACCCCGTGTCCAAGTGGGGGATTGCCGGCCTTGATATCTTCGTCTTCAACGCCATCAGGTTCATCGTTGCAACTGTAGTCGTTGGCGTTTTCCTTTTCTCGCGTTCCACCTGGGCGCCCCTCACGCGCAACGACTGGCGGCTGATTCTGCGGGTTGGAGTCATCGCCAGTGTCCTGTACCAGACCGCGTTCATCGTCGGCTTGAAACTCACGACGGCAGGGAACGCGGCAGTTGTTCTCTCCACTGCTCCCCTCTGGACAGTGCTCTTGAATGCACGCCTCCACAAGGAACACGTCCCTCCAATAGTCTGGGTTGGTACTGTGACGTCCATTGTTGGGGTGGTCTTGATCGTGCTGGGCAGCGGCAAGACAATGGAGTTTGGCAGTGCTGCATGGATCGGTGATCTCGTGACGCTGGTGGCAGCGTTGTTCTGGGCGATGAATACCAATATGCAAAAACCCCTGGTTGCACGCTTTCCCGCTGTGCAGGTAACGTTCGTGCTGATGGCCATCGGCGCAATCGGCCTTTCACTCATTGCTATTCCTCCTGCTCTCAATGTGCAGTGGATGCATATACACTGGTCGTATTACCTCGCTGCAGTCGTTTCGGGCTCGCTATCAATCGGTGCCGCCAACGTTATCTGGACATACGGAGTGAAGCGCCTTGGCCCCGGTCGCACGTCGAATTTCCAGAACCTCGTTCCCATCCTTGCATTCATCATATCGTACTTTACCCTTGATGAGCAGATTCACCTTATGCACATCATTGGTGCAGCGGTCACCATTTGTGGGGTATGGCTTGCGAGGAGGTAAGAGGAAAGATTTCTGTCTTGTTGATTGCCGCCACAGTCTGTCTCCTTCGTCTACCTTCGATTGTTGAACCGATTGAAGCCCTTTGGGCTATATTTCATTCTCCACTTCTTTTGCGGAAAGAAGTGGACAAGAAACCGTGCGAAACCGAAACCCACGTCGTGGTAAGTTCTGGCTTAGATGATGAGTCGGTTTTGGGCGATAGGGTGAGCGCCTGGCCAAAACCGAAAGCTCAGGCTGTGTTGCCACCCGCACAGCCGTCGGTTTCGCAAAGGCAAGAGATCCCGAAATCGCAGGCGGTGTGGGAGGTTAGACAAAACGGGGATTGCGATTTCAGCGTTTACTGTTTTAGTGCACTGTGCTGAAATCGCATGACGCATGGATGGAACTGGCGGAGGATGTGCGTTGCGATTTCGAAAATTCTCTTGCACACTTCTCTTCTAAAGAGAAGTGTGACCTAACACTTACCTGACTAGCTCAGAGGTTAACCAGGTGGCCAGACAATAAAAAAAACCCCGGGATACTCTCCGGGGTTCTTATCTGGTCTCTCTCTTGTAAAGGCCAGTCGCACAGAACAAATGAGGCCGATATTTTTAGATTGCAGCGTCTTAGCTCTGCTTTCTTATACTATCAGCCTCATATCAACTTCACTACCAACATCACGTGGTCAAGATCCATAGAGTTGACCTGGAAGTAAATAGCTCTAAAGGATGAAAAAGGGATTAGATCTTCTTTCAAGGAAGAGTCACGTGATCTGCAGTCGTGCTGATTTTAGAATATTGTTCAGATATCCAGCATAACCTTGAATCCGCCGTAGATCATCCGCTTAACGTCGAACGGCATTGAGTCCGGGCCCATCATCAGGGCCATGCGCGGATCTTTCATCACCTTTGCGTTGACGGCGTCGCGATGTTTCCGTGACTTGTAGCCAATCCAGGAGAAAACGACGGTCTCACCCGGCTTGAGTTTGATGGTTCGTGGAAAAGACGCGACCCCTTTTGGGGTCTTCAAATCGTCGCCGACGCACTCAAGATACTCAAGAGCGCCATGCTCGCGCCAGATCTTGCCCGCCTTCCGGGATATCCGGCGGTATGATTGCAGGTTTTTCTTCGGGACGGGCAGAACAAATCCATCTACGTATTTCATCTGGGGTTCCTTTTTTGATTTGGTGTTCTCTAACGGGTGGTTGCCATTCTGAATTCCGTTGCCTTCTGACGGAATGAAGAATCTGATTCACAAAGCGGGATTCCCGTTTGGGAAATTCCCCTTGATGATGTTTCCGCTACTCCACGACCTGGAAGATTTCCCTTCTACCGGTAAGGTACATCTCCGTATACTTTGACATTTCCTCCGCAACCTTGGGATCCATTTTCGGATCCGGCTTTCCTGACTTATACTCTTCCATTTGTTTCTCAAACTCCGCGAGGGAAGCTACCGGCATCTCCACGACGACGGTGTTGTATTCTCCGACCATATCGGTCATGATGCGCATATTGGGATCTCCACCGAATCCCTTCTTGAACAGCTTGGCAAGCTTGGATGCCTGGCCCGGTTTTGCTGTGAACACTTCGCGAACGATAAGCATGATACCACCTCCATGTGTTAGTGCATTGTCCTTTTTGCCTTCTTTATATCCAGATAATAATTCCGCACGTTCTTGTCAAGGTGTTCAATTGTGTAGCGCAGGGCAACACGCGGCATGATGCCGGCATGCTTATCCAGGAACTTCAACAGTCTCTGACGGTCCTTGTCGCCTGCGAAACGCAGCATCCAGCCAGTGGCCTTGTGGACCAGGTCTTCCTTGTCGCGAAGCAGCAGTTCGGCGATCTTGAACGCGTCATCGACGTCCCCTTGACGGATGAAATGGGCCGTGCTCACGATGGCAGTGCGGCGTTCCCACATATTCCTCGAGCGGGCGAGCTTGTAGAGAATCCGCCGCGGCTTATCAAAGAGGTAGCGGCCAACCACCTGATGAGCGGCAAGGTCAACCAGGTCCCAATCATTGATTCGGTCGTGACGCCTGATGTAAAGGTCATACAGTTCCTTCAACCGGACCTCGGATGTTTTCTTGCCGGAAGCCGATTTGCCCATGATGCTGCATCCGCCGGCGCGTACTTCATGTATCGGACTTTCAAGTAGCTTCTCAATCTCATCGGGAGTCATATCAATAAACTCTTTGGCAAGGGCAAAGACCTTTCCCATCCGGACGCCGATGAACTGGTCGCCCTTGCCTGGAGTTTTCTCGTCGAACGTAAAATAGCGGTGGTACTTCTTGAGTTCGGCCGCGGAACGATGAGCATTCAGCCGTTCTATGAACTCCTTGGCCGTGAGTCCACGTTTGTTGGCGGAAGTTGTTAAATTACTTTTGCTCATACGCACGCTTCAAGGTCGCAATGTCGATCTTTTTCATTTGCAGCATTGCTTGCATGACCCGTTGGGCTTTCGCCGGATCCTTGTCTGCCATCAATTCGGTCAAAACGGTCGGGACCACCTGCCATGACAAACCAAACTTATCCTTCAGCCACCCACACATGCTTTCCTGCCCGCCGTTTGACGAGAGTTTTCCCCAATAGTAATCCACCTCTTCCTGCGTTGTGCAATTAATGACGAACGAAATGGCTTCCGTGAATTTGAATCGCGGGCCGGCCGACATGAGTGTAAACTCCTGTCCCATCAACTCGACGGAGACGACATCCACCGCTCCCGAAGGCGTATCTGAAAAGGTGTCCGTCCCTTTCATTTTTGAGTTTGGGAATACAGAAACATAGAATCGCGCCGCTTCACGGGCTTCCTTGTCGAACCACAAGAACGGGGTAATCTTTTGCATGAATTCTCCTTCTGATTCTTTGATAACTTCTTGTTGCCGCTCCTTCCTTATTGCTGTCAGATCATGACTTTGAGAGTCAGAACGACAGTGTCCCCATCGTGTATATTTTCTTTCTTCCGGACATCCGATTTTACCGGCAAAAGGTACGATGCCGATTTCCGGTCAGGGAATATAGAGGTCTTCCACACGGTTTTTCCAATCGTCGCCTCTACCGCCAGCGAGCCCCATCCGCGTCTGATGCCGGTTAATGCCCCTTTGATCTCTCTCGCCGGTTTTGGTGGAAGCGTGATGAAATGCCATCCGCCAGGCGCGTTGTAAAGCCACAGTTTGGCTCGCACTGTAAACGTCAACATGGCACCTTTTTGTCTCCTATCATCGTTTTCCCCTTTTCGTTTTTGTCCGATGTTTCTCCAAGTTTTCTGTCACCCGGAACTTCACCAGCTTGTGGATCAACCTCAACGGGAGTGGCTTGTCCAGTGGGAAGTGTACCGAACCTTTGGTCATTTCATATCGAGACAATTCCTCCTTGAATAGCTTGATACCACTTGAAGCAGGATAGAACCCAATGTGGTTCTTCCATGCGGCAAAGTGCACCAGGTTGCCATGCAACTTGAACGTTGGTATTTGATAGCTGATTGCTTCCTCGGCTTCAGGCGCAGCTTTGTGAATTACCTGCCGGAGTGTTTCCAAAACACGCTGCACATTCTCAGGAAAGGTGCCGATGTAGTCGTCTATCGTTTGGTATTCGGTTTTCATTGATCGCATTGGTTTTCTTTGTCCTGTGGAAAAGGCTTTTGATTGTACTACACAGCAATGGATTTCCATCTCCCTTTTGTGAACAGCCACAACGTGAACAACCCCACGGAAGTCTCAGAAATAAAGATGGCCCAGAAAACACCCGTAGTGCCCATGCCTAGTGTTTTTCCCATGAGGTAGGAGAGCGGAATCTGAATAAGCCAAAAGAAGACGAAATTGATCTTTGTCGGGGTTGTAGTATCACCAGCGCCATTGAATGCCTGTACAGCCACCATCCACCAGGCATAAACAAAGTATGAATACGAAACGATGGTCAACCATTCACCGCCAATAGAAATAACACTGGCATCTTCCGTGAAGATACCGACTAATCTCTCGCTAAAGAGAAAATAGGCCACGGAGACTCCGATAAGAAAGAGCATGTTCCAGAACCCGGTAACCCAAACGGAACGTTCGGCCCGGTCTGGTTTGCCTGCCCCAAGGTTTTGCCCGACAAGAGTGGCAACGGCGTTCGACATGCCCCATGCAGGCATCAACGTGAACATCATAATGCGCATCGCGATCGTCGCCCCGGCAACCGCCTGACTGCCGAACTCGGCAATAATGCGCATCAGAAACACCCATGAGGTCATTGCCACGATCATTTGTCCGATGCCACCCATCGACGTGCGGGCGATCGTGACAAAGGTTTCCCGGTGCAGGCGAACATGAGAGCGCTCCACACGGACGTGTTTTCCTCCCCGAAAGAGAACCCACAGTTGCGCACAAACACCCACACCCCTGCCGATATTCGTAGCTATGGCCGCCCCTTCCACACCCATCTCGGGGAAAGGCCCAAGCCCGAAAATGAGGACAGGATCAAGAACCATGTTCAGTCCATTGGCAAGCCAGAGAACCCGCATGGCAATGGCAGCATCGCCTGCCCCACGGAAAATGGCATTGATGACGAATAAGAGCATGACCACGATATTCCCGCCCAGCATCCATTGGGTGTAACGGTATCCATGCTGCAGGGTCCACTCGTCGGCTCCCATCAGGGCGAGCAGGTCCTGTGCGAAGAAAATCCCGGCAAGCGCAAAAGGAACGGAAGCCACGACTCCAATGAAAATGGATTGTACGGCTGCGATTCCAGCCGCTTCACGGTTCTTTTCTCCAATGCGCCTCGCAACGATCGCGGTCACTGCCATCGACAGGCCCATGGCAATGGAATAGAGGAGGAACAAGAATGTTTCCGTTAGTCCCACCGTTGCCACGGCGGAAGCGCCGAGTGAACTGACAAAGAAAATGTCCACCACAGCAAAAGTGGATTCCATGATCAGTTCGAGGATCATCGGAACAGCAAGCAGGAACACCGCCTTGCCTATACCAATCTGCGTATAGTCAGCCTCGCTGCCGCGGATCGCGTTCCGCAGTTCCTGCCAGAGTGATACGGAGGAAGCTTCCCCGTGCCGCTCGTCATCCCCTTTCTCATATTGCAATGTTGTCACAAACTCTTCCTTGCAAATATGGTTGCCACATTTCTCTGATTGCCTTAAGCTGACTAGTATTTTCGTTTCTTCAGTTTGCCGCCTAACCATGTACACGGCATTGCAGTAACTACAAGTGCAATGGGGTACCAATGATGTGGGGTCAGGTTCCATGACATCACAACGCCGATTGTTCCGGCGACTATACCAACGAATCCGAGGGTGACCGCATGATGCATAGGCCGGTCGGGTGCAAGGCGGGCTGTGACATATCCGCCGGCTACAGTATACACGCAGCGGTAGATGAGTGCAACCATTAACATTCCCGCTGTGTAGGCGGCAGGTTCACTTTGGGGAGGAAAGAGTCCGAGCGTTTCCAGTACAAAATCTGTCCCGACTGACAGGAGGACGACTGTGAGAAATCCTGCAAAGACGGCCCAAATGTTCTTGAGTATCTTCATGTTCGCCTCAGAATAGGTTTGACCTTCCAACGCATGTAGGCAACGAATGCAAGTACACCAAACAGGACAAACGTCGTGATGGCACTGCTTGTTTCACCTCTGCTGGAGTGGAGGATTGTTGCGCATACCATGACAATCATCAAACATGCAGCCGTTATCGGTATCAACAATGGCAGGATG
Source organism: uncultured Chitinophagales bacterium (assembly GCA_964538485.1). Taxonomy (GTDB): domain Bacteria; phylum Bacteroidota; class Ignavibacteria; order UBA10030; family UBA6906; genus JBJXHC01. Next base: position 70,566 of record CAZIHJ010000005.1, read on the forward strand.
CGCGTCACTCCCGGTAAGATGAGGCCAGCCGCTGCGAGTACTTCAGCCACTCCCAGAAACATACGAAACCATAACGTGAATTCTTTGTTCATGATTTCAACCAGTTCCGGCGGTGGGTTGAGGAACAACATGCCATGCCACAGAAACAGGGCGGACAGTAACACTTGAAGAATCCAAAGAATGATATTCATGAAATACTACCCCTGCGCGAGTGTTTTGAGTTTCTGCAAAGCCCTCGGCCACATATCCTGAAACATCTCTGTGTATTCAACCGGTGCATTCATCTCCACCACCACTTCGGTGGTACCACCTTTCTTCGTGAATGTGTAGTTCTCCGTGGCTCCGGACCATTTCTTCACTTCGTCGCTCGACAAGTCTTCTTTCCCGTCCTTCACGAAACCAAGATGTTCGATGGAAATGAACTCGAACGGCCGGTTCTCACGGATACGGCTAACCATCCCCGACAATTGCCCTGTCTCCTTCTCCGGTGCCAGGAAGAGGATTTTGCTCCCTTGCCTCCAATCACCAACATAGTGGGAGCCGGGGCCGAAAGCGTCGGTCCATTCGCGATACGTGCTGTCGTTGAGCATTGTGTCCCAGACTTTTTGCGCCGTGGCTTCGATGTTGATGGTAAACCTC
>CAZIHJ010000006.1:0-6918 GCA_964538485.1 uncultured Chitinophagales bacterium
ATAGCGGCGTATATTCGACAAGGTGCGATTCCGGAGCAGACGCTCTACTGGGTTGGAGATGATCCCGATGGCTTCGTAGTCGGTTTCAAGTTCCGTTGGATTGATTATCAGGACCAGTCAGTGGACACTACGCGTTGGTCAACCGTATTGAATCTCACCAATCTTAGTGGTACGCAGCTTGACACGCTCATCCTGGTTAATGAATCAACACCTTCACTCTTCAGAGTGTATAATTTCTTCGCGACGATCAATCCGAATAATCAGGCATTGATCAACAGTATTCTCGACTCTCTGGCCACTGGGCGAATGTTTGCCGTTCCATACCTTCAAGGCGTGATAATAGGAGATTCGGTGAGGGGAGCAAATCCCGTTCAAATTGAGGCGCCCACCAAAGGGAGTTTTATTTTTGGCTCACCTGCCGACAGTAACCAGCACCGATTTGAAGTAAGTTCCGTTGACAATAATGATCAAGTCGATCCGACGCCAGCATTCGTTCATTTCTGGACTCTTCAATCACCGTCGTTGATTGTCTATTGGACCAGCGGTCCTACGGTCGCAAATTCTCCGTATGTACTGGCAGTTCCAACGGAAACAGCTCCCGGTTTAGTGTTCAATTTTGGTGCTCTCGACCCCAGTACAAACGATAGGGAGTTTTCGTGGAGTATTGATGATTCGCTTCATTGGTCACCTTGGAGTCCTATCCCGAGTGCCATAGTCACTGCAGCAAATTTTCAGGAGACGGGGAGCGATACTCATCAAATGTTTTTGCGCGGTCGCAACCGGTGGGGGGTTGTTGATGTCGCCGATACAACGAGAAAGTTTCGTGCACGCAGACCGAATATAGACTACCCGGATTGGCCGCACAGAACTCTCGTCATCAATAACACCCGATGGAATAACGCTGGTGGCGTGGATAGTAGTCTGACAAAGGCCTTTTATACGGAGATTCTTGATTCTCTTGGGAAACGGGATAGCATTGATATGTGGATGATGAGACCGACGAATTCTCAATTTCCTTCGCGCGAACTGCTGGCGAATTACACGTCAGTCCTGTTCTTCGCAGATGTACGAGTGCAGTTTATCGGAAGTGCGGGGTATCGACTCACGGGGCCACGACAGGGTTTGCTGATTGAATATCTGAACATTGGTGGAAAATTAATCTACAGCGGCACTCCTGACATCAGAAACCTGATCTCACCGTATGAAAGTTGGGCGGACGCAATTTTTCATGTCAATACTTCCGTTCCATTTAGTCAGAACAACAACCTGGATTTTGTTGGTGCGCACGGAACTCTCGGGTATCCTGATGTTACCCTTGACACCACAAAGGTCCCAGCCGATTCAGGGTACGCTGTCCGGGCAATAGCTGTGAATCCGCCCCGCGGGTTTGGACAGACGATTTCATTCTTCCAATCCAAGACCAATAACCCGGCGTTCCAAAACGGGCCTCTCGGCATACGGTATCTTGCCGGGCCAGCAGAGCCGGTTCCGCTGGCTCGCCAAATGTACTCGATGGTTCATTTTGGTTTCCCCTTGTATTTTGTAAGAAAGTCAGATGCGATACTAACTCTCAAGAAAGCGTTTGAGGACATAAAAGAAAGCTCCCTTCCTTAAGGAGATCACATGCGTCGTTTTTGCTACAGTTTTCTTTGCGTATCACTTTCTCTGGGATTGTATTCCTCGCTGGCCGCAGCGATGGGAACCACGGGGAATATCAAGGGGAAGGTGACCGATGTCTCAACCAAGGAGTCCCTGCCCGGAGTGAATATTCTCATCGTCGGAAGTGGACGCGGTGGAGTGACCAATGATAAAGGGGACTACTTTATCACCGGAGTAACTCCCGGGACATATACGGTTCGTGTTTCTACTCTCGGGTACCAAACGATTGAGGCCAAGAAGATTGTTATTGAAGCCGATGAGACATCGGTGTTCGATTTCAAGCTGGCGAGTGAGAATATTGAGATTGAAGGCGTTACGGTCGAAGGCACGCCACCTCTTGTTGATGTGACAAAAACTGCGGGTGATCAGACATTCAATCGTGACAAAATAGAGCAGTTGCCCAATGTCAAGGGTGTTGAGGATGTGCTTGGTCTGCAGGCTGGCGTCGTCAAGTTTGGTGGACAGTTGTTCCTGAGAGGTGGAAGAGCAAACGAAACGCAGATTATGATCGATGGCGTTGTTGTCAATGACGTCGGCGGTGGCGGTGCGGCGGCCGGAACGAGTTCTGCCAACGAGCAACTGCAACAATTATATTCCGGTAATTCAACCGCAGGTGCCGGCGGCGCTCTCTCGGTCGCAGCAAACGCAATTCAGTCTGTGAGTGTCTCCAGTAGCGGCCTGGATGCTGAGTTCGGCAATGCCCAGTCCGGCGTGGTGAATATAACGACCAAAACTGGCGGAGATACATATAACGGTTCGTTCCAATTCCGAACCGACGGTCCGACCACGCAGAGTTACAATGAGCGCTACTATGCGGCGAATCTGGGCGGTCCGGAGCCAATCACCTCGTTCCTGCTGCCATCTCTTGGCATTGAGGTTCCCGGTAAATTGAGTTTCTTCATGAGCGGAAATTTCAATCAATCCGACGGTCCGTATTCTTTCAATACCACACAATTCTATAATCCGCTGAAGAGAAAAATCAAGTTCGGCGGTTTTCTTGGTGGTTTGCTGAAGGATGTCGGCTTTGTTTATTCTGACAAGCAGAACAATGCATTCACGTTCAACACAAAACTCTCGTACACCATCGGTGAGAGTGATCAGTTTTCGTACAGTTATCGGGCCAATGCAAGCTCGTCTCACCCCCTCTATGGGTCGTTTAGCTGGAGGGATCGTGCTGATTCTTCTACATCGGACATTGGACTGGTCACACAGGACGTCATACAGTGGACACACATTATTGGAACGAACTCCCTTCTCAAAGGATACGTAAGCAGACTTTCGAGTGATCGAACGTCAAGTGTTGGTGGACTTGATCCGACGGCGTACTCCGAGGTGACTGACCTTTCTTATAGAGACCCGAATCGCGATGGGTTCTACGACCTCGGGACAGGGCAGAGTTGGAGTACATCAGAATCAGCGATATGGAATGCCAAATTCGATTATAATTCCCAGGTTCATCCTTTGCATTTCCTCAAAGCCGGGTTCGAGTATTTCTATGAGGATATCCAGTCTACGACGATTTCCTTTCCTGCAGACCCTCCTGAGTTCGATGAACTGTCCAATCGTGGAGCATTCCCCGGCATCGGTTTTGGCCGTTGGGTATCCACGAACCTCCCGAGTCGGGGAGCCATGTATGTTCAGGATAACATCGAGTTCACGAGTATCAACGTGCATATTGGACTTCGCTATGATTGGTTCTATCTTGGCGAACAAGTCTTTGACGAGGCGTGGGTTGAGCGATGGGAGAACCTTCTGCAAGAAAAGGCAACATGGTTGGACAACAAATCGTTCTTCTCACAGTTCTCTCGTGGTTTCCTGAGTCCAAGACTCTCTATCGGGTACCCCATCTCCACCCGCACAGTTTTCTATTTCAACTACGGTCATTTTCTCCAATGGCCGGAAAGAGATCAACTCTTCCACGATCCTGTGAATACCACGCTGAGCAACAACTACGTGGGAAACCCGTCACTCAAGCCGCAAAAGACTGTTCAATATGAGGCGGGTTTTGACCAGTTGCTCTTTGATGATCTTTCGCTGGGCATCCGCGGATTCTACAAGGATATTTTTGACTACGTAGCATTCAAGAGAACGACGGTGGACAAGTATGTAAACCTCGACTACGCGAGCGCAAGAGGGTTTGAGATTATCGTGAACAAGCAACTCAAGGACCGCTGGTCGGGATCCCTTGGATACACATTCCAGCTTGCCAAAGGTCGCTCCTCGGACCCGCGTGCGGCTCAATTGTCACCCGAATTGTTCGGACTCCCACGTGAAGTGAGGCTTGATTGGGACCAACAGCACACGATTAATGTGTTTCTCGGATATCGCGTTGGACCGAAAGAAGAACTCGATGTCTTCGGGCTCAACATTGACAACTGGGGAGCGTCTTTGACATGGAATTATGGGAGCGGCTTCCCGTACACCCCGTATGACCCGACTATTCGATCGAACAGTCTTGCAGCGTTGTATCTCAAGAACACGGGAAATGGTCCGTATACGTCTGAAATCAACCTCAACTTGTACAAAGGATTGAGTTTCTTTGAAAAACTCAACATCACTCTTACGCTTGACATTACGAATCTGCTGAATCGCAGGAATATTGACCTGAATGCCGGAGGATTTAATTCCTTCACGGGTGCCCCGACGATTTACGGAGACTACGACCCACGTAGCAACAATAATTTCTACTCGTGGGGAGCAGTAAGTGGAGGTCAGTCATTTGCATCTCGTGTGCCTCCGTTCTTATTCGGTTCTCCGCGGCAAATTGCCTTTGGAGTACGAGTCAACTGGGACTAGATAAAAAAGACAAGGAATCAGTCTGATGGTACGATCACATTTTTGGGTGTTCACAATCGTTGCGATGTTGATGTGCGGTTCTCTTAACGCGCAAACAGTCAACTACCGCATGGATTTTGAAAAACAGGGTTTCTCGATGTTGCTCGAAATGAACAACACCGGCTCATTCGGCAGGATAGCGTACCCGCCATTTAGTACAAACCCCGATCCACCCGATGATTCTCTCGGCCTTGAGTACCCGATTGGGGCGAAGGTCGAGCATATCTATGGGGGTGGATTGTGGATTGGCGGCCGCTTGGACACTGCCCGGGTTGGTAACTCACCACCGTTGAAACTTGTAACGGTCGGTTATGAAGGATGGTCTGGGCCATACTATGAGATGTTCCCCGGAAATACTCTTGCGGATTCCTTTTGGAAGGCATCGACTCGCGATACTGTAAAGCCGTCAGGCTGGGATGCATACTGGCAGGGAGGATTGGCGTTCAGACCCATTTCGGATCAGGATTTGTATTGTACTTACACCGACACAGCTGTACGGGTAACGGGACACGTTCCCTTGCGTCTGAAGGTTATTCAGAGTTCGTATGCCTGGAACAGTCCGTACGCCGAAGCGATCATGATTTATGAGTACAAGATTATCAATGTGGGGAGAAAGACGATTGATAGTGCTTTTGTGGGTTATTTCTTTGAGGCGGATGTTGGCCCTATCTACACTAATCCAACATACTATCAGAATAATTTCACGGCATACATAGCGAATTCGCGTACGGCGTATATCCACAACCCTCTGGATCCCGGATCAACTCCAATTGGGGCGGCGTTACTTTCGACATCGAAGCCGCTTGACTCATTGAGATACACATTTCAATGGTTCCCTGGAGGTCAGACTCCGGCAAACGATATCGCAAAGTACAATATGTTAAGCTCGGGGTTCATTAGGGATGATGAATTTCCAAGTCTTTCGGACACGCGGTTTGTGTTTGCGTTTGGGCCCTTTACGATCAGGCCGAGAATCGGCGCAACGCCAGGTGACACGCTCAAAATCGCCGTGGCTATTGTCTCAGGCTATTCCCGTACGATTGATCATCGCATTCTGCTCCAACGCAATGCTGCTCGCGCGCTCGATATCTACCTCAATCAAGGTATCAAGCTACCGGCGATCCCGCCGTCCCCTCCGTTAAGAGTGAATGTTGGATTCCGGCGAGTCGAGTTGGACTGGAAGTGGAGGCCGGGGGACGATATACTGTTTGGCAGGAAAGATCCCGAGCTGAACTGGGACAGCACAAATGAGGTGACGCGAAGATATCCGGATAGAATCACCAATGCACCCCCAGGGTATGACTCTACCAGAGGCGGTAGGAATTTCGAGGCCTATCGTATTTGGAGGAGTGAAGATCCGACGTTTCCTGATCGTAGTTTCACTCTTCTCAAACAGTTTGACGTTCCCACGGATTCTTTTGAATACAATACTGGACTGCAGTACACGTTTGTCGATTCTAACCTGGTCAGGGGCAAGACGTACGTGTACTCGGTAACTTCAAAATCTATTCCGAACTTGGCGTATCAGACGATACCGTCTGGAGATTCCGTCATCACTGTTGAAGTGCCGGTTGAAGCATTGGAATCGGGGGTACGTGTCAATGCAACTCGCGTTGACTTGCCTTTTGCAGTCTCGAGGGAACTCGGCAAAGTCAGTGTTGTCCCAAACCCGTATAGAACGGACCGCGACTACACTCTGGAGAGTGGAGGGTATGAGGGTCTTTCCGGCGGCTGGGATGAGAACAGACGCCTTATTAAGTTCATCAACCTTCCCGAGATCTGTACTATAAGAATATTCTCGCTGGTTGGTGACCTTATCCGTACAATTGAACACGATGGAAGAGAAGCAACCGGGTTCCCAAGAGGAGACCATGACGTGACGCTTGTGAGTGAAAGCAATCGAGCTCTCGCGAGTGGGATCTACATCTACACCGTCGAATCACCATTAGGTGTACAGACCGGCAAATTCGTGATTATCCGATAACCAATGCGTAAGCCAAACATGCGCAGAGAGACTATCATGACAAAATATCTATTTGCATTTACGTTGTTCTTCTCAATCTCATCTGTTGCCGTTGCAGGAAATCGCTCCGGTACGGTTGCCGGGCAGTTCCTGAAAATTCCGGTGAGTGCCCGCGCTACCGCAATGGGTAATGCCCAGGTGGCTCTGGCTGAAGGTGCATCCTCAATTGGATACAATCCGGCGGGAATTCTTGCAACCGAGGAATTCTCTTTCGGGGGGACATACAATCAGTGGTTTGCGGATATCACGCATTCGTTTCTTGGTGTGTCGGCAAATCTCCATGAGTGGGGCACTGTGGGTGTCGGAGTCACCTTGTTGACTACAGATGACATGTCTGTGACCACTCCCGCCTTTCCGGAAGGTACGGGTGAGTTGTTTAAAGCCAGCGACTATGCGTTTAC
>CAZIHJ010000006.1:7018-57598 GCA_964538485.1 uncultured Chitinophagales bacterium
CTGAACTCTCTTGGGATCAATGGCGCCCTCGATTATTCATACACCAATTACAAGTTCCTTCCGGGAACTCACATGTTTTCCACTGAAATAGGATTCTAAAAGTATGAAAAGCGTTACTGTCGTCCCACTTCTTGCGATATTCTTGACATTTGCAGGATGCGACCTTTCAACAGAGGAAGAAGCTCCTCCTGTACGTAGACCAGCGTCAACGGTTGTTGTCAATGAAGTGTTCACGCTTCCGGCGACCCATCCGAGCTTTTACAGTTGGATAGAGTTCTATAATCCGACCGGCGACACCGTCAACCTCGTTGATTGGACTCTCTCGTTCACCACATACCGTGCAGTGACCACGATAACTGTGGCACTTGACACGTTTGGAGGATTCACTTTCCTCGGACAGACGATACTACCGGATAGTTTTGGTGTTTTTGATGTGCCATTTGGTGAGGGGCTGTTTGATATTCCGGACGTGGCCGAAGACACAGTGAGATTGCCACCCAATGGTTTGTTTACCATCGTGAATAATGAGAATCGATTGCTTGATCATACTCTTTATGGTCCCGGAGACCAGCGATTTATTTGGGAAAGGCCCTTCTTCCAGGGACCGATCTTCGCGTTTGATACGGTGGCAATTCTTGGCGACACGCTGACAATAGTCGCGGTGAGATCGCGATCGTATTCATTCTTCTTGCAAACAACCGAGCAGTTGGTACTGAAAAATCCTGCTGGTCAGGTCGTTGACGTTGTGCGGTATGGCAATTACGTATACCAGGGAGCCGATCCTTATCCTGGGAACCAGTCGTTAGGCGCAATTCCTAATTTCGAGTCATTGGCGAGATTTGCTGGGGGATACTTTACGGGGAACACTGCGAATGATTTTTTTGTGACCTTGCCCAATGTGCGCCCAATTCCACACTGGTATACTCAGGTGTTCAAAGAGTAAAAAGTTCCTTCACTGAAGAATGCAAAAACGGAGAGCACATACTCTCCGTTTTTGTTTTACTGAAGCATCGACACATCCCCGGCCCCCACCCGGATAATCTCCGGTGTGCTCCCCGTCAGATCGATAACACTTGATGGCTCCGAAATCAAGGGCCCACCATCAAGGATGATGTCCACAACGCTGTTGAAGTGGTCGAAAATGTCATCCGGGTCATTAAGGACTTCACCGGTTTCGGTTGTTACACTGGTGCTCAAGATCGGATGTCCAAGTGCCTTAACGAGAGAGAGAGCTGCCACATTGTTCGGTACACGTATTCCGACGGTTTTTCGTTTTGATATGAGTATTCTTGGCAGGTTCTTCATTCGCGCGGCTGGGAGAATAAACGTGTATGGACCGGGTATGAGCCGTTTCATTATCTTGAACGCCATATTGCTCACATGGGCGTAGTCAGTGATATGAGACAGGTCAGAACAAACGAAACTGAACGGTTTTTCGCTCCTCATTCTCTTTAGCAAGTAGATTCGCTCAATCGCCCTTTTGTTTTCAATGCTGCACCCGAGTCCATAGATCGTATCTGTTGGGTAAATGCAAACTCCCCCGGAGAGTAGAATGTCAACGGTCTTCGAGATAACTCGTGCTTGAGGATTACCAATATGCAACTTCATTCGCATGAGGACAACTCGTTTCCTTTCGGGGGCTTAATGTGCGATAATTAACATATTGTCTGGGTCATTGCCAAGTTTGCTATTGGGTATTTTTCTGGTGAACCCCTTCAAGTTCCAAAGGGAGTTTTTGGATAATACACTCCAAAATCAGCGCTTGACTTTCTTGTTGACCATGACTAACTTCAACTAGTCTTCATTTCCAATATTGAATCTGACTATGCAAAGTAGTGCTTCTGAGGTACCAGTCTCTGTTAGTTCCAGGGGGCTTGGGCCTGTTTCAGATTCGTCTGGTTTCATGTGGGACCTTGCCAAAATACGCCACTTGTACCGGCGAGCCGCATTTGCTCCCAAAGTATCTGAGGCGCAGGCAGCTCTTTCGTTGACTCTGGAATCTTGCGTCGAGAATCTGCTTGCTCCGCAGCCGCTTCCGGTTCCACCATCTTGGGCCTACGACCTTCCTTTCCCAACACCCCTTACCAACGAACAGCAACAAATATACAACCAGCGTAAACGTGAGATTCGAGAGTGGTGGGCTCGTTTGATGATCACTCAGCCCCTTTCCACTACCGAGAAAATGACATTGTTCTGGCACGGACACTTTGCCACTCAGGTATCCGATGTAAAAGTCCCGCAACTTATGTTCCGCCAGAATGCGCTCTTTCGTCAGTATGCCGTTGGGAATTTCAAGGAGTTGGTGAAGGCCGTTGCTATTGATCCGGCTATGCTCATTTATCTCGACGGTAACAAGAACAGGGTAGGTAATCCCAACGAAAATTTTGGTCGCGAGCTCTTGGAGCTATTCACGATGGGTGTCGATAACTACACTCAGTTCGATATTCAAGAAGCCGCGAGAGCCTTTACAGGATGGCAAATTAATGGACTTGATCCCATATTCACTTCCAGTCGCCATGACTACGGAATGAAGACGTTCATGGGTTACACTGGCAATTTCGACGGAAACGACATTATTGATATCATATTTGAGCAGCCGGTGACGGCGAGATTTATTTGCAGGAAACTGTACAAATTCTTTGTCTATGAAACTCCCAACGAGACGGTTGTTAATCAACTTGCAACCATCTTGCGCAACAACAATTATAAGATATCGGCTGTTCTGGAGACTCTTTTCAAGAGCTCCCATTTCTTCGATCCCCTGTATATGGGAGCAGATATTTCTGGTCCGGTCGAGAGGTCGGTAGGAGCAATCCGTCAATTGGATATCGCTCTCCCTCCGGAATCAAATGTTGTTCCCAAATTCATCCGCACTGAAACTCCCGACATGGGCCAGGACTTGTTTGAGCCACCGAACGTCGCAGGCTGGCCGGGGTACCGATATTGGATCTCAACAACAACATTGCTGTTGCGAAATGCCTTCACTGATGCGATCGTAAACGGCCGAAACATTAACAACAACAGTATCGGATTTAAGGTCGATCCGATTCTGTTTGCCCAGCAGTTTAGTAACCCCAATGATGCAAGTATACTGGTTGCGGATGTTTGCGATCATCTGCTCGCGTTGCCGATTAGCGTGGACCGTCGGAATGTACTGGTTGGAACATTGCTGCAAGGCATTGATCCTGAAGATTGGAGTTTGGCGTACCCTGAAGCCGGAGCACGAATAGAAAGCATGCTCAAGGTACTTTTCAGAATGGCGGAGTATCAACTTGAGTAGAAACATAACACGACGTGGATTCCTGAAGGGGGCAACGGCGACAGTCCTGCCGCTGGTTCTTTCCGGTTTTGAGCTGAGAGCGTTCGGCAGGACACCACTACTCAATGCTATTGCCAAGCAGTTTCGGTCAACCGGTCGTTCGTTGGTGATCATACAGTTGGGTGGTGGTAACGATGGGCTGAATATGGTGATTCCTCACGCGATGAGTCAATACTACAATAGCAGGCCGACTATTTCCATCCCCGCCAACCAGGTACTTCAGTTGGATACAGTAATGGGTCTCAATCCATCGATGGCGCCATTGCACAACCTCTTCAACGATGGCAAGTTGGGCATTGTACAGGGAGTGGGATATGCGAATCCGAACAGGTCACACTTCCGCTCCACTGATATATGGCTCACCGGAACCAGCAGCGATGTGGTCGAGTCTACAGGTTGGCTGGGCAGAGATCTCAATTACAACAATCCGGATTATCCGGATGTGCTGACTCCTTCACCGCTGGCACTCCAAATAGGTGGTTCGCCCTCCCTGTCCCTCATGAGTATCAAAGGAGACATGGGTGTTACGATTACCGATCCTGATGCTTTCTATCAACTGATCACAGGTACGGTGGGTTTCATTGACGACCCGCCGCCAAAAACTCCGGCTGGCAAAGAGCTGCGATACCTGAGAACGATCGCCCAGGAGGCGATTCAGTATGCAACCGTTATTAAGAACTCTGCAGATCTTTCGAGCAATCAAACGACGTACCCCGATACTGATCTTGCTACCCAACTGGCAATTGTTTCCCGGTTAATCGCGGGTGGACTCGATTGCCCGATCTACATGGTCTCGCAAGGAGGATATGATACACACTCCGCAGAAGTGACCCGTCAGGCAACACTCTTCACGCAGTTGAGTGAGGCAATTGCCGCGTTTCAGACCGACGTTGAATTGCTGGGTGTTGCCAATAATGTGATCGGAATGACATTCTCGGAATTCGGTCGTCGGATTGCAGAGAACGGCAGCTCGGGGACGGATCACGGTACTTCTTCACCCCAAATTCTCTTTGGGACAAAAGTCATTGGCGGGTTGCATGGTGCCTACCCGGATTTCAATAACGTGGATTCGGTCGGCGACTTCATTTACAATATTGACTTCAGACAATTGTACGCCACAATTCTCGGGACATGGTTCGGGGCATCAGCCGACGAATTGGAAACGGTTCTCTTCGGACAATTCAACCAGTTGCCGATCATTCAATCTACCGAGACTGCTGTTCGATCCAATGGACTTCCAACGCGTTATGCATTGAATCAGAATTACCCCAATCCCTTCAACCCGAGCACAACGATTTCGTATGATGTCCCAGAGGAGTCCTTCATAACGCTGGCAGTATACAACGAAGCGGGACAGCGTGTACAGGAGTTGTTTAGCGGCATGCGACAACGCGGAACTCACACGCAGATTTTTGAGGCAAGCCGTTTGTCGAGCGGAGCGTACTTCTGCCGCATGGAGTCAGGAAGATTCGTGGAAACCCGGAAGATGATGCTGGTGAGATAGAGAGTTGGGGTTGCAAAGTATTAAACCCTGTCGGGACTGTACGATGGGGTTTTTTGTTTTATGAGAGAAGGAAGAGGAGGACGACCAGCACGGTATGGTTGCGGGCATCCCCCGCATATTTCTCAAACCAACGGTAAACTGCTGAATGCTTCCCTTGTAAGTCAGCACGTTTTTTCATTTCTTCTCCCACCCTCATGTCACCGGATTTGAACATATTGCTCGTTGAAGATAACTTTGAGCATCTTCGCCTCACAAAGTACATCCTTAGAACAAATAACGTCCCGGGCAACATTTTTGTGGTCAGGGACGGCCAGGAGGCGGTTGATTTTCTCTACCGGCGTAACCAGTATACAGATCCCATCCGGTATCCACGCCCCAATCTGGTCCTTCTGGATTTGAATATCCCGCGAATCGACGGCAAGGAAGTTCTCCGCATTATCAAGGCGGATCAGAGTCTGAAAGATATTCCCGTGGTTATCGTCAGTTCATCGGACAGGGAAGAGGACGTCAGATATGCCCACGAGACGGGGGCTGCGGCATATATCTCAAAGTCGGGTGGTTTCGAAAAGCTGAACGTCGCTCTGGCATCAATTCACAATTACGCAACCCGAAGTCTGCAATGAATATCACACAAACTCTCGGGGCTTATCCAACGCTAGACCATTATCCCGGTCATTCATGCCTCTGATTGCTATTGTCGGACGTCCCAATGTTGGCAAGTCAACATTATTCAACCGTATTATCGGCCAGCGAAGCGCAATTGTTGATGACCTTCCGGGGGTGACCCGCGACCGGAACTACGGGATGACTGAATGGGCAGGAAAGTACTTTACCCTGATTGACACCGGAGGGTACATTCCGGCGAGCGAGGACATCATCGAGACGGCAATCAGGGAACAGGCACAGGCGGCAATTGAGGAAGCGGACATTATCATGTTCGTCGTTGATGCCATAGCAGGACTGTTGCCCACTGACGCCGATATTGCGGATATCCTTCGCCGGGCAGGAAAACGAGTAGTGTTGGTCGTGAACAAAGTGGATAGCGAGAAACGGGAATCTGATCTGGCAGAATTTTACCGGCTTGGTCTGGGTGAACCGGTTCCAATCTCCGCCCTTGTCGGACGAAAAATCGGTGATATGTTGGATGAACTGACAAAGAGCTTGCCGACCAGCGAAGTGGAAGAGAGTGACCCGAGGTTGAAGATTGCAGTGATCGGAAAACCCAACGTTGGGAAATCGTCGTTCGTGAATGCCCTGTTGCAAGAGAACAGGCATATCGTAACGGACATTCCGGGGACCACTCGTGACCCGATCGACGCAGTGTTGAAATACTTTGGTGAAGAATTTCTACTGATTGATACCGCCGGTCTCCGCCGACGCAGCAAGATTAAAGAGAGTGTTGAATTTTACAGTGCGGTTCGATCGCTCAAAAGTATAGAACGGTGCGATATTGCCGTTGTTTTGATTGATGCAATGGACGGACTTGACCATCAAGACCTGCGCATCATTGACACGGCATTGCAACGAAATCGACCTGTGGTGCTGGTCGTGAACAAATGGGACCGCGTTGAAAAGGATGATCAGACGGCAAAATTGTATGAAAAAGCACTGCGTGAAAAGCTCCGCATGTATGATTATCTCCCCATCATCTTCATCTCTGCACTCACAAAACAACGTGTGTTCAAGACTATCGAAGTGGTCAAAATGGTTGATGCCGAGCAACGCAAGAGAATAGGGACGAGTGAGTTGAATGATCAGCTTCTTCTGGATATCAAGACATTTCCGCCCCGGAGCAACTCGGGCAAGGAAATCAAGATCAAGTATATTACACAAGGGAAGACGAAGCCTCCTGTTTTTGTCTTCTTTTGTAATGAGCCCAAACTCATCGAGGACTCCTATCGCCGTTATCTGGAGAACCGCATTCGTTCCCGGTTCACGTTCACCGGGGTTCCGATTGTTTTATCATTCAAGCAAAAGTAATGAAGTCGAAACGCATCGTCGTAATTGGAGGGCTTGCAGCCGGGCCAAGCGCTGCAAGTAAGGCCGTGCGCACAAATCCTAATGTGACCGTAACGCTCTTTGAACAGGGCGAACACGTATCGTATGGTGTGTGCGAGATTCCTTATTTCATCGGCGGGGAAGTCAAGGACTCGGGCCTGGTTGCTTATACTCCAGCAACGTTGAAGGAGAAGAAAGGGATTGACGTCCGCACATTTCATTGTGTTGAGGAGATCCGTCCGTCGAAACGTCTTATCGTGGTGAGAAATCTCTTATCCGGAGAAGTGAAGCAGGAACACTACGACCGTCTGATTGTCGCAACCGGTTCACGACCGAAGAAACTCGGTGTGCCGGGTGAAGATGCCCGCAATGTGTTTGCAGTAAAATTCCTGCACGACGCATTTCTTCTAAAACAATATCTTGAACAAGAGAAACCGAAGCGTGCAGTTATTATTGGTGCCGGCTACATCGGTTTGGAAATGGGCGATGCACTCCGGAACGCAGGCCTGGATGTTACGCTGGTGCACCGGCACAGTCTGCCAATGTCGGGTGTGGAGCGGGAAACGCGCGAACGAATCCGTGAAGAGATCGAAAAGCAGGGTGTTCATTTTGTTGGCAATGCTGTAGTTGAAGGGTTTGTCCTGGACAAGCAACATAGAGTGTCCCACGTCGTCTCCAACGTCGGTGCATTTGAGACGGATATAGTCATTGTGGCAATCGGCGTGAAGCCGAACGCCGATCTTGCTGTTGCTTCCGGTATTCGTACGGGGGTGCACGGTGGGATCCTCACAGACAACCGTCAGCATACTAATCTTGACAACATCTATGCAGCGGGTGATTGTTGCGAAGTGAAGAACCTTGTTCACAACAAGAAAATGTATGCACCGCTCGCTACGATTGCCAGCAAGGCGGGTTGGGTTGCAGGTGAGAATGCCGCCGGCGGCAAGGCAACGTTTCCCGGAGCCATTCGAGCCATTGCTGTGCGCATCTTCGGATTGGAAGTTGCGCAGGTTGGACTCAATTCGACGGAGGCCGTTGATAGCGGGTTCGATGTTGTCACGGAATCAGTCACGGCATGGTCCAAAGTAGCCGTCATGCCCGGAAGCACGAAGGTGGTCCTTCATCTTGTTGCGGATAAGAAATCGTCGAGACTGCTTGGTGCGAATGTTTATGGAGAAGAAGGGGCGGTGTTGCGGGCGAACACGCTCGCGGTTGCAATTCAGCAGAGGATTCCCATTCATGAAATGCGCAATTGGGACCTGGCATACAATCCCCCCTTTACTCCGTTGTGGGACCCCGTTCTCGTCGCAGCAAATGCACTCAGCAGAAAACTGAAGTCATAGACTCCGGAGCTATATGAAAAACCTCGTGATTATCGACCATCCCCTGATCAAGCGTGACCTTACAACGCTCAGAAATAAAAAAACGGATAGTCACCTTTTCCGGACAACCCTCCGGCGTATCTCATCGATCATGGCGTTCGTAGTGACTCATGACTTGCGAATGAGAAACCATAAGGTGCGTACTCCCCTTGCGACTGCCAAAGGATATGCTCTGGCGGAGAATGTTGTGATTGTGCCGGTATTGCGCGCCGGACTTGGCCTCGTGGATGGATTCCTGGATTTTATTCCAGAAGCACGGGTCGGTCACGTGGGATTGTACCGCAACGAAAAGACACTGATGCCGGTGGAGTACTATTCGAAATTTCCACGAACACTGAAGAAGAGCCTTGTCCTGCTTCTGGATCCAATGCTGGCAACAGGCGGGAGCGCAGCCGCGGCCATTTCATTCCTCAAACAGAAGGGTGCAAAGAAAATCCGCTTTGTCAGTTTACTTGCCGCACCCCAGGGGGTCAAGAAAATTGCCTCAGCCCATCCAGATGTCCAGGTGTACACCACCGTTCTCGATCGGACACTCAATTCCCGCGGGTATATCCTGCCCGGACTTGGTGATGCCGGCGACAGAATATTCGGGACGGAATAACCTCGTCGGAGACCTCCTTCGTCTGCTGGTTGACATTCCCTCTGCAAGCCCCTATATTCTCAATAGGAAGCATGGTTCGTTTTTCTGGAACTTCTTCTTGTTGTTATTGTAGGGATCAGGCTGTTCTATGACCAATTCGAAGTACAAGAAAAAGCTGGATGATCTTCTCACTATCTGCCAGAAGAATATCCCCAACGTCAATGAGGGGCTGATCCGCCGCGCCTTTGACTTCGGGTTCAACGCGCACCGTCATGATATCCGTGCCTCCGGCGAACCGTTTTTCGATCATCCCTACGAAGTTGCCAAGATTGTTGCCCGCGAGATTCCCCTCGACGATGTCTCTGTGGCGAGCGCTCTCATGCACGATGTTGCAGAAGATACGGAGTATCAGATCAAGGATATTCGGGCGGAGTTCGGAGACACCATAGCCGATATCGTCGACGGGGCGACCAAGATATCGGATATTTTCAAGAGCCATGATGTCACCCAGGCAGAGAGCTACGGCAAGATGCTACTCTCCATGGTGAACGATATCCGTGTGATGCTCGTGAAGTTTGCGGATCGTCTCCACAACATGCGTACGCTTGAGTACCTCCCTCCGGAAAAACAGAAGAGAATGTCGAAGGAAACGCTCGACATTTATGCCCCCTTTGCCCATCGTTTCGGTTTGGCCGGGATCAAGTGGGAATTGGAAGACCTCTCCTTCAAATATCTCTACCGTGAATCATATGACATGATCGCCCGCGAGCTCAAATCCCGGCGGCGCGAACGTGAATCATATATCCGCAGGTTTGCCGAACCCATTGAGCGAAGATTGAAGAAGGAAGGATACAAGTTCGAGATTAGCGGCCGACCGAAGCATCTGTACAGCATTTACAACAAGATGATGAAGCGCAGCAAGCCCCTTGACGAGATCTATGATTTATTTGCCATCCGCCTCATTCTCGATACGGAAGACAGTAACACGTGCTTCGCTGTGTATGGTTTGATTTCCGATATCTACATCCCGAACCCCGACCGCTTCAAGAACTACATCTCTGTGCCCAAGAAGAATGGCTATCAGTCCATTCATACCACAGTCGTCGGTCCCGAAGGGAAGATGGTGGAGGTGCAGATTCGAACCAGAAAGATGCATGAGGTGGCCGAGAAGGGTGTTGCGGCGCATTGGGTGTACAAGGAAAACACAACCGCGATGGATCCTGAGTTGACGCAATGGGTCAACTGGGTTCGTGAAATGCTCGAAAGTGCAGCCGGTGGTCAGATCCCGACAGCTCAACTGATGGAGAGCTTCAAACTCAATCTCTATCAGGATGAGATCTACGTCTTCACGCCGAAGGGTGAGCTCAAGATCCTCCCGACCGGATCGACACCCGTGGACTTTGCCTACGAGATTCATTCCAAAGTCGGTGATCATTGTCTTGCCGCAAAAGTCAACGGGCGCATTGTTCCTCTCGACGCAACCCTCAAGAGCGGCGATCAGGTCGAAATACTCACCTCGAAGAACCAGACCCCGAATCCCGATTGGGAGAAGTTTGTTGTCACGCACAAGGCCAAGTCGCACATCCGGCGTTGGATAAAGGAAGAACAGAGATTGGCGATCGAAGAAGGGAAAGCAATCTGGGAAAAGAGAACGAAGAAAGCGAAGCTTGCAATCAACGAAGATGACCTGAACAAGTTCCTGCAGGAAATGAAGATAGAGAACATTGGCATGTTCTATCTTGGCTTACGGCAGGAGAAGATCGATGCCGATTCGGTTATTCAGATGGTGCAGGAAGGCCAGAAACACCCGCAAAGCGTTGTTACAGAGGAAGGAAGAATCGAGGGATTATTCAACAAGTTCATTACGTCGGCTCGGGGAATCTCCAATGGTATCGTGCTTGGCGGCAACCAGGATAATTTCGCTCATAATTATGCCAAATGTTGCAATCCTATTCCCGGTGATGATATCATCGGGTTCATTACGACCGGGGAAGGCATCAAGATCCATCGGAAGAATTGCCGGAACATCCGTTTGATGATACAGCTTGAAAAGAACAGGGTAATCGAAGTGAACTGGCCCTCGGAAAATGGGGTCATGTTTGTTGCCGGACTGAAGATTTCCGGTGATGATCGTCCCGGGATGCTGAATGACATTACCCATGCAATCTCATCGTATATGAATACAAACATCAGAAGCGTCAACCTCGATTCACGTGATTCCGGTTTCGAGGGAACATTTATCTTGTACGTGAAAGACACGGAACATTTGAACCGGCTCCAGGATAAAATCAAGAAGATTAAAGGCGTATCACGGGCCGAGAGATTTGAAGAGTAAGTGCAAGCAAGGACATGATAACATCGGGTCGCGTTCTCGGTATTGACTATGGCAGCAAGCGGGTGGGAGTCTCGATCAGTGATCCGATGCGGATTATTGCCGCGGGTGTCGGTACATTTGAGAACGATGAACATTTGCTTGAAAAACTCGTGCAGACAGTGCGAGACCAGGAGGTGACGCTCGTTCTTGTCGGCATGCCGTACAATGCTTCCGGCGAGAAAGGGTCCAAAGCGATTGAAGTCGATGGGTTCATCGAACAGTTGAAAAAGGTGTTAACTGTTGACATCGAAACCTGGGACGAGAGCTTCTCCTCTGTTGACGCCAAGAGAGTGTTCATTGAAAGCGGGATGAAGAAAAAAAAGAGACGAGAAAAGGCCCGGGTCGATGAAATGGCCGCACGTTTGTTCCTACAGGAATATTTACAGCGCTCGTCTGCCTGAAGTGCTATCAGGTGTGCATACGGATGTGGAGTGAATGAAAATACTGACTGTAATTGCGGTCTGGGTAAAGAATCATAAGATCAAGAGCGTATTTCTCTTCTTCCTGCTCGTGTTCCTCATTGAGCTTGCTACTATTCCGTTTTTCAGTATTTCCCGCCTCCAGCGCGAAGTTCCCCCCGAAACTGCAATGATGCGTCAGCGCATTGAAGAGGCGTCCGACGAAGGAAAGACGCTCAAAATCACTCAACGGTGGATTCCACTTTCCCGCCTTCCAAAGCATGTTATCAATGCCATCGTGGTGGCGGAAGACGGGACGTTCTTTTCGCACAATGGGTTCGACTGGTTCGAGGTTCAGGAGTCCATCGAACGCAATATGAAAGAGAAGCGCGCAGTGCGCGGTGCAAGCACAATCACCCAACAACTTGCCAAGAATCTGTATCTTTCCACATCAAAAGACCCTGTTCGCAAGTTAAAGGAAGCCCTGATTACAGTCCTGTTGGAAAACAACCTTTCGAAGAACAGAATTCTTGAGGTGTACGTGAACGTCATTGAATGGGGAAGAGGCATCTTCGGCATCGAAGCTGCCGCGCAAACATATTTCGGGAAGTCAGCGGCGTCTCTGACTCTCGATGAGGCAACCCGCCTTGCTGCGGTGATACCGAGTCCGTTGCGCCACAAGCCCAATGAAAATACCCGTTACGTGATTCGACGAAAGAACATTGTGCTCGCGAGAATGACTGCGAGACAGACTGTTCCGGAAACGCCCCTGGACAATAGCCGGCCGGATTCTCTCCTGTTCCCTGTGCCGCTTCCTGAAGAACGTATTGATGCCGACATTCCGGATACTGCTGACACAACCGAGGAAGACGATGGATTATAAAGATGTGGACAGGCTGATTGAGGAAGGAGAGGGGTTCGACATTGAGTTCAAACGAAAAGTTTCGAGTCCGGAGAAAATTGCCCGTGCACTGATCGCATTTGCAAATACCAAGGGAGGTCATATCCTTTTTGGTGTCGATGATGACGGTTCAATTATCGGCGTCGAGAGTGAGAAAAGCGAGGTGGATCTCATCCAGCATGCCGGTGCGTTTCTCTGTCTTCCCGAGATTGTTCCTGCAATTGACATTGTCGCCTATGACGGGGTCGACGTGATTGTTGCATACGTGAGTGAGAGCATCAACAAGCCCCACTATTTCACCGGTTCCGCAAACGGAAATGGTCATGGAGAAGAGACAAAGGTGTTTATTCGCGTGAATGACAACACGGTGATGGCAAGCAAGGAAGTGGTGAAAATCCTCCGTAATGAACGCCCAGATGCTCCTGCGATGAAGATCGAAATTGGAGACAATGAAAAAAGGCTGTTGAGTTATCTTGAGGTGAATGATCGGATCACGATAAAAGAATTCAGCAGGTTGGTGAATATTTCAGAACAACGGGCATCACGAATTCTGGTTTCTCTCGTTCGGGCAGGAGTCGTTCGCATTCATACGCTTGAGCGCAGTGATTATTTCACGCTGGCGTACAATCTCACAAAGTAGTTTTTCCTGATCGGAAGAGGCGTACAAGTTCGTAGACGGCTATGCCATATGCCACGGCCGCATTCAATGACTGCTTCATGCCGTGCATGGGTATATCGATTGCCATATCGGCGTGAGGAACAATCGATGGAGTAATTCCACTGATTTCGTTTCCCACGACAAGACAAAGCGGGAAATCAGAATCCTTAACATCAAAGTATGGGATACTCTCTGTCGTCTGCTCAAGAAGGCATATCTTGGTTCCTGACTTTCTCAGCCATGCGATTGCGTCCAGCGGATCCTTGAAATATTCCCAGGGGACCGATTCGGTAGCTCCCAATGCCGTCTTGTCAATTTCCTTGCGCGGAGGGTGTGGAGTGTACCCGGTGAGGATGAGCTTCTGAATAAGTGCTCCATCGGAAGTGCGAAAGATCGAACCCACATTGTACAAACTGCGGATATTGTCCAGCATGACGTATATCGGAAGCCGTTTGATCGTGATGGCTGCGTCCTTGTCAATCCTGCGTTTGGCGATTTCTTCATGGGTAAACTTGCGCATTCTTGAACTCCGATGATTGAACGCTCAAAATATACGGAAATCCTTCAATTCATCAAGTTTTCCTTTGAGAGGCTGGTTGCGGTAGAAAACGGAATTGCTTATATTTCTATCCCGATTTTGTGCGTACCTTGACTGGGAAAAAGCTGGTAATAGCAATTGACGGGCCTGCGGCCTCCGGAAAATCGACAACAGCTCGTCTCGTTGCTGAAAAGCTCGGGTATCTTCATCTTGATACCGGGGCGATGTATAGAGCAGTCACCCTGAAAGTTCTTCGAACGGGGACCGACCCCTATGATGAGATGGCCGTGGAGAATGTTATCTCCGCAACACGACTGGAATTGCATCAACAGAGTGGCTCGTTGAGGGTTCTGCTGGATGGAGAGGATGTTTCTGAGGAGATCCGCGGCGGGGAAGTAACTCAAGCAGTAAGTGCCGTCAGTAGCATTCGTACAGTCCGTGAAGTCATGGTACGGGAACAGCGCCTGATGGGAGCTGAAGGTGGAGTCGTATTGGAGGGGCGTGATATCGGAACTGTGGTCTTTCCGGATGCCGACCTCAAAGTATTCATGGTAGCGGGTTTGGAGTCTCGGGCTCAGCGCCGGCAACTTGAGCTTGAACGTCGCGGGATACAACGTGATGTTTCCAAGTTGATGAGAGAATTGGAAGAACGGGACAACCTGGACTCGACACGGGCGGCAAGTCCCCTCCGGCAGGCGAAAGATGCAATCGTCCTTGATACTTCGGGAATGACAATAGAACAACAGGTTGAATTTGTTGTGACAAAGGCTGAAGAAATCCTCCGGAAGCATGCATGAACGTTACCATAGACAAGAATGCGGGGTTTTGCTGGGGGGTTGTTCGGACAATAGAAATTGCGGAGGAAGAGATGCAGCAATCTCCGGAACTCTATTCTCTCGGAGCGGTGATCCATAACCCGATGGAAGTTGAGCGGCTTGAACAACAGGGATTGCATATCGTCAAGCATGAGGACTTTCCCCGACTTGAAGGGAAGAGCGTACTCATTCGCGCACATGGAGAGCCGCCATCAACATACCAACTGGCGCGCAAACACAACGTCACATTGATTGATGCAACCTGTCCGGTTGTCACAAAGGTGCAGGAACGCATCCGGAGGTTCTACGACAGAGGGTATCAGGTGGTGATCTTCGGCAAGAAGGATCATGCCGAAGTTATCGGCCTTGTCGGGCATACAAATGGCGATGCAATTGTTATCAAGTCCGTGGAAGAAATTTCTTCCGTTGACCTCAATAGAAAAACAGTACTCTTCTCGCAAACGACAATGGACAAGGCGACGTTCTATGAGATCGCCGGGAAGTTGAAGGAAAAAATCGCGGAGCTTGAAGTAGGAACTTTTGAAGAATCAGCGATTGATTTCCACGCCAAGGATACCATCTGCGGTCAGGTATCGGGTCGTGACAAGAAACTGAGGGAGTTTGCTCTGCAGAATGATGTTATGGTGTTTGTTGCCGGAAAGAACTCTTCAAACGGGAAAGTGTTATTCGAGATCTGTCGATCTGCGAACCCGAATACCTATTTCGTTGAGCAGGAGGGCGAGGTGCAGAAGGAGTGGTTTACGGATGATATGAACGTTGGTATCAGTGGAGCAACCTCAACGCCACAGTGGGTAATGGAAGAAGTAAAGGCAGGCATTGAGGCGATGTTTCCGGTTGAGATGGATGCAGCATAGGAGTCTGTTACACGAGGTGCCTGCGTAATACGAACAGGCGATGTCATCAATAATTCATTAAACACTATCACACAAATCATAGCCCCCTTTGTCTCCCAATGCACCCGTTCCGATGACAGCGGTCGCAGCAAGAGTGCAAAGGATGTCCTGAGGGGATCAGGACGTTATGTGAAACATTCGGAGGATGAATGGCTGAAGAAACAACTGTTGTGAAATCCAGTGCTCTTTCCGGAGTCGCAGGATCACCTGCCGCTCCCAAGGTGAAGAACGGCGTCACGCGCTGGAAGCGCGGTGACGATGCTGATTATGGCGATGCCGAGTACAGCGATTTGATGAAATTGTATGAAGGCACTCTCGGTACAATCAGCGAAGGTGAAATTGTCAAAGGCCGTGTTGTTGCAATCGGCGAAAGCGAAGTCTCGGTCGATATCGGGTTCAAATCAGAGGGGGTTGTTCCTCTGGGAGAATTTACAAAACCCGATGAGTTGAAAGTCGGCGATGAGATTGAAGTGTTCCTGGAAAGCGTTGAGAACAAGGACGGGCAACTGGTCCTTTCACGCAAACGTGCCGACTTTATGCGCGTGTGGGAACGTGTGACGAAAGCTTTTGACACTGGTGAAGTCCTGCAGGGTCGCTGCGTGCGCCGGATTAAAGGCGGCATTGTGGTGGACTTGCTGGGAATTGATGCCTTCCTTCCGGGTTCTCAAATCGATGTTCGGCCTGTGCGCGACTTCGATGCTTTCATCGGAAAGTCCATGGATTTCCGCGTTGTGAAGATCAACCATCCATCCGAAAACGTGGTGGTGAGCCATAAGGTCCTCGTTGAAGAGGAAATGTCCGGCCAGCGCAAAGCAATCCTCGACAAGCTCGAAAAGGGACAAATCCTCGAAGGAACAGTCAAGGCAATTACAGACTTCGGCGTGTTCGTGGATCTTGGTGGCGTGGACGGTCTCGTACATATCACTGATCTTTCCTGGGGACGTATCAATCATCCGTCGGAAATCGTCAAGCTTGATCAGACAATCAATGTTGTTGTACTCGACTTCGATCAGGAGAAGAAACGAATCTCCCTCGGGTACAAGCAGCTACAGCCGCATCCGTGGGACAACATACAGAACAAGTACCCTGTCGGTACCAAGGTCGTTGGCAAGGTGGTCTCTCTTGCTGATTACGGTGCCTTCGTTGAAATCGAAAAGGGTATTGAAGGGCTCATTCATATTTCAGAGATGAGTTGGACACAGCACATCAAGCATCCCTCGCAGATAGTCTCAATGGGCCAAATGGTGGAAGCGGTAATCTTGAGTCTTGATAAGGACAACAAGAAAACCTCGCTTGGTATAAAGCAGCTTGAACCGGATCCCTGGCTCACCCTCATGCAGAAGTATCCTGTCGGCTCCCGCCATAAGGGTGTGGTGCGTAACCTCACCAACTTTGGTGTCTTTGTTGAGTTGGAGCAGGGTGTGGATGGCCTCGTGCATATCTCCGACCTCTCGTGGACCAAGAAGATTCGTCATCCGGGAGAAGTCGTGAAGAAGGGTGATGAGATCGAAGTGGTGATACTTGGCGTGGATGTTGACCAGCGCCGGATCTCACTTGGGCACAAACAGATTGGAGACAATCCGTGGGATGCTTTTGGCGATACGTATCGTATTGGCACAGAGGTCGAAGGCAAGATCGTACGTATCATTGAGAAGGGCGTCATTGTGGAGCTCCCGATGGGAGTGGACGGGTTCGTGCCGGTTTCCCAGCTGTCCACCGCTCAAGTCAAGAACATCGCAGATAAGTTCAAGGTAGATGATATGCTGCCGCTGAAGGTCGTGGAATTCGACAAGGATTCCAAGAAGATTGTTCTCTCGGCGGTGGAGTTCCTGAAAGGAAAGGAATCCAAGGTTCTCGAGGAGTATCAGGGCCAGCATAAACTCCCGGCCCCGACTCTTGGCGAGACAGCGACGATCACCGGCCAGACAACAGGTGGTGATACTTCCATTCCTACCGAGAACTAATCTCGTTGTTGATGAATTCACAGAGCTGCTCGCGGTGTGCGAGCAGCTCTTTTTGTGTCGCTCATGCCAACGGTTTCCCTCCATACACTGGGCTGCAAGCTCAATTTTGCAGAAACACTCGCACTCGGCAGACAATTTCGCGAACGCGGATTCGATATCGTGGAGTTTGGCGCACCTGCGGATGTATGCGTTATTAATACATGCAGCGTAACTGCGCGGGCCAATAGGGAATGCAGGCAGACCATTCGCAAAGCCCTCAGAATGCCCTCACCTCCATATATGATTGTCACGGGCTGTTATGCACAACTGGAGCCGGAAGAAGTCGCGTCGATTGAAAGTGTGGATCTTGTGCTTGGGGCCGGGGAGAAGCATCGTCTGTTCGACCATGTAACGTCGTTCGAGAAGAATCCACAACCACATATCCTGGTATCGGAGATTACGACGGTCGATAATTTCGGGCCGGCGTATTCGTCGGGTGTCGGCGATAGAACCAGGGCGTATCTGAAAGTGCAGGATGGTTGCGACTACAATTGCAGCTTTTGCACGATTCCCCTGGCTCGCGGGGCAAGCAGAAGCCAGCCCGTTGAGCAATGTCTCGAGCAAGCGAGAAGCCTCGTTGGCAATGGTTTCAAGGAAATTACTCTCACCGGCGTCAATGTTGGAGACTATGGCATGAAGTCCGGGACGAGCCTGTTCCGGCTGCTCCGGGCAATGGAAGATATTGAGGGACTTGACCGCATACGCATCAGTTCCATAGAACCGAATTTGTTGACGGAAGAGATTCTCGCTCATGCTGCAGTTTCGAAGAAACTCTGTCCTCATTTCCACATTCCGCTCCAGAGTGGAAGCGACGATATCCTCCGGAAAATGCGCCGCCGGTACACGTCGAGTGACTATGAGACCTTGATCCGGCGGATCAAGCGAACCATACCGGCATGTGGGCTCGGTGTTGACGTCATCGCTGGTTTTCCCGGCGAAACCGACAGGCACTTTGAACAAACGGTGAACTTTCTTGACAATCTTCCCGTGTCTTATCTACACGTGTTCACGTACTCGGAACGCCCACAGACCCCTGCCGCCGTCTTGCCGAACGCAATAGAACCGAAAGTCCGCTTTACGCGGAGTGAAATCCTTCGTTGCCTGGGACGAAAAAAGAAGCATGCGTTTCATTCTTCGATGGTCGGTGAAACCATTCCGGTGTTGTTCGAGAACGATGTGGACGCCGGAATGCGATTCGGTTTCACAGGCAACTATGCGCGTGTTGGGGTACCTGCCGAGTCTTCGATGCAGAATACCATTGTTCCGGTAAGAGTCCATGACATCCAGGAAGATTTTTGCATTGGGAAGCTGGAAATGCAACAGGTGGCTGCGTGAAGATTACAATGGTAGAGCCGGGAAGCATCGCGGAAGAAGTTGGCATTCTCCCGGGTGATGACCTTCTTGAAATCAATGGCCGGAAGGTTCTCGATGCAATTGACTATCGCTTTCTTGAAAACGAAGAACAGATTTCCCTGAAGATTGCCCGCGACAATGACGTAGTTATCTATGACATCGAGAAGGATGACTACGATCGGGTGGGGATAGATTTTGAAGAAATGAACATCCTTGCCTGTGGTAACGATTGCATTTTCTGCTTCGTTGATCAGAACCCGCAAGGCCTTCGCAAACAATTGTATTTTCGGGATGGGGACTACCGCCTGTCATTCATGTACGGAAATTATACCACCATGACGAATGCAGGACCCGCGATTCTCCGGCGTATTATCCAACAACGGCTTTCGCCCCAGTATATTTCTGTTCATGTCACTGACTATGAAGTCCGGAAAAAGTTGATGGGACTGAAGAAAGATGATTTGATCCTTGAAAAGATCAAGCTCCTGCACGATAATGGCATTGATATGCATACACAGATTGTTCTGTGTCCGGGACTCAATGATGGTGATATTCTCAAAAAGACCGTTGATGACCTGTATGCATTTAACGAACATATCGTGTCGCTTGCGGTTGTTCCTGTTGGTTTGACTGATCACCGGTTCGGTTTATTCGAGTTGAAGAAGGTTGACCGCGACTATGCCAGTGCTTTGCTGGATACTGTCGGGCACTGGCAGGAGAGGTTTCGCCGGGAAATCGGACGGGCATTCGTCTATCCATCGGATGAATTTCATATTGTTGCAGGGAGGAGGATCCCGGCGGCGTCGTATTATGATGGGTTTCCTCAGATTGAAAACGGAGTTGGTCTGGTTCGCAGTTTCATCAAGGATTTCAAGTATCAGGCAAAGTCTTTTCCAGCTCAGATCCAATCCATCAGACACCTGACCATGGTTACTGCAGAATTAGCGGCAGACGTGGTAAAAGCAGAGATCGTGCCGCGCCTCTCGAAGATAAAACGGCTTAATGTTTCATTGCGGGTTGTTCCGAACACACTGTATGGGAGAAGCGTTACTGTTGCTGGACTTCTGTCGGGCAAATGTGTATATTCAGCCCTGAAGGATATGGAGTGCGGCGATCTGGTGTTGCTGCCGCCGGATATCCTGAATGCTGAAGGATTGTTTCTGGATGATATGACGGTCCCGCAGCTTGAGCAACTCCTTGGCTGCCGTGTCATGGTGTACGATGGCCGATGGGCGGATGTACTAAAACATCTCACTAAACGTAAGGGTCAATCCAATACCAGATTGCTATCAGCTCGAAGTGCTCCTTCTGCTCAAGTACCAATCTAAGGAAAGACCATGAAGACAATCTGCTCACTCGGAGTATTAACATTTTTTCTCTGCTCTCCGGCACACGGCTATGAGCCTCACGCCGGTCTGCAATCCCGAACTGAAGTTACACTTCATCTCCTTTCGTCAAGCGATCCCGTAAGTCAGTCAATGCAAAACAACGCTGCCCTCCAGGAACTGCAGACTGGAAAAAAATCTGTCGGGTTGGCTGCAATCTACTCACTCCTGCTGCCCGGAATGGGGGAAGTCTATGCAAACGGCTTTGGCTCGGGCAAGTTTTTCATGGCTGCAGAGGGGGCACTGTGGCTGACCTTCGCGGCGTTTGAGATTCACGGTAACTCTTTGCGCGACGACGCACGGACATTTGCCGCGTCCCGTGCAGGGTTTAATCCCGCCGGCAAGGACGATGATTTTTTTGTTAACGTCGGTAATTTCCTGAACGTTCACGAGTACAATGACAAGCAGCTCCGGGACAGGCAAGACGATAAACTGTACGATCCGAACGCCGGATATGCCTGGCGATGGGATTCTGATGCTTCCCGTGCCCAGTATCGAAGCCAGCGTATTGATGCAGAGAGCATGTACAACAACAAGAAGTTTGTCGTGGCGGCTATTATCATCAATCATGTGGCGAGTGCCATTAATGCCGCCCGGAGCGCGATATCCCACAACAAGTCGATCGACGAGCAAATGGGTGAACTCCAAATCAAAGCGGATGTCCTTGGTGGCCTTGCTCATCCTCATGGAATTATGCTTACAGTGACGAAGGAATTCTAGGCCTCTCGTTTCCCCACCGATATGCGCAACATCAAGCTTCTCATTGAGTACGATGGAACAGATTTCGTTGGTTGGCAATCGCAACGGAATGGCAGAAGCGTGCAGGATGCAATCACCGGCGCACTTCGCCAGGTACTGCAAGAGGAAATAAGCCTTCATGGAGCGGGTCGAACAGACTCGGGGGTCCACGCCCGGGGCCAGGTTGCAAACTGCCACGTTGATTCTCTGATGCCTGCGCAGCAACTTCTTCGGGCATTGAATGGCGTACTTCCATATGATATTCGAGTGCGAGCAGTTGATGAAGTTGCCGGAGACTTCCATGCCCGATTCTCGGCGAAAGAACGCCTCTACCGGTATGTTATTACCTCGGATCCGGTGGCGATTGGACGACAGTACCAGTGGTTTGTTCCCTTTCGCTTGAATCTTGATCAACTAAACAACGTCACATCAACGATTGTAGGCGAACATGATTTCGGCTCCTTTTGCAAGTCTGAGTCGGATGTGGACCACCATCGTTGTATCGTCATGGACGCTGCCTGGGTGGTCAATGGTTCTCAGTGTGTGTTTCAAATCCGGGCAAACAGGTTTTTGCATGGAATGGTGCGTGCATTGGTCGGTACGATGGTGGATGTCGGAAGAGGTAGTATGACGGCATCTGACTTTGAGAAGGTGATGGAGGCAAGGGACAGAACGGAGGCCGGAATGGCTGCTCCACCTCACGGATTGTCTCTTGAAGAAGTCGTGTACTAGTTCTTCGATTGATTTTCGATGATGAATCCTGTATTTTCCGATGCAGGATTCGCGTTCTCACAATACTTGATGGAGGTACTATGGCAGTAAAGACCTCAACCCTTGATGGAGGAATAGGCCTAGTGGAGGTAAAGGGATCGCTGATTGGGGGTGACGAAACCGACGAGCTGCGTCGGTCGATTGCAGGTTTTGCCGAACGTGAGTATCAGAAGCTCATCATCGACCTTGGTGGGGTAACGTACATCAACAGTACAGGCATCGGGGTCCTGGTTGCGGCCCAGGCCACGTACACGCGAAAAGGATGGAAGATCAAAGTGGCCAACATCAACAAGAACATTGACAACATCTTTGTCATCACAAAGTTGACGATGGTTTTCGATGTTGTCGACACCAGAGATCAGGCGATTCGGGAATTAAAATGAGTGACGATGTTCACCCGGTCCCCCGGTAATGTGTTATTCAGAGGCCTTTACTTCAAGAAGAATGATCTTGTACGAACGATGTACTTCCAGGGCCGCAAAGACAATCCCGATAAACACGGATATCATTCCGAGGACAAACATCACCAAGGGAAGCATCTGCACGAGTACCCCGCCGGCAAAGAGATTCAAGCCAATACCTGCAGACGTCAGCACAAACAAGCCCACGGCGGATTGCATCAAGAGAATGGCATTGCGAACATACCGGCTTCGGATAAGCAATTCTGCGCTTTGATTCGTGATATTCATATAGCGCATCCGATCAGAGTATCCCAATTCAGTAGTATCAACCATCATCCGTAAGTATTTCCGTCGCTCTTCTGTGATCAATCGGATCCGATTCATAATACTGGAATACCGGTTGTTCATCCCCAGCAGGAGGAGACCCACAGCGGACATCCCGACGGCTGGCGCGAGAATTGCCTGAATCGCCTGAATTGCGTTGGCTATAGTGTCATTCATTTGTGTTCTCGTCTTTGATGTAGGAATCGTCACTCAAATGTAATGAAAACCCCCTCGATGGACAATTCGTTGAGTCTGTAATGACCTCTTCTGTGCGAAAACTGGCGGCAATCATGTTTACGGACATGGTTGGATACAGCGCCCTTGCACAAACACACGAGGATATCGCCCTCGATCTCCTTGATGAACATCGCCGCTTGCTCCGGCCGTTGCTTGCCCGGTATGCAGGCAGGGAAGTGGAAACGATAGGTGATGCGTTCTTTGTTGAATTCGATAGTGCGTTGGAAGCGACCCGTTGTGCGATAGCAATTCAGGAAGCGTTGCACGAGAGGAACACTGCCGCTGGTGATGCAATCAAGATTGTCCTCCGTATCGGATTACATCTTGGTGATGTGGTGCATCGTGGCGAACACGTACACGGAGATGGTGTGAATATCGCTGCCAGGGTTGAATCATGTGCCGAACCTGGCGGCATTGCCCTTTCAGAGGACATTGCCCGTCAGGTGGGCAATAAACTGGATGTGAGGCTGGAGAGCATTGGCCGCCGCCAACTCAAAAATATCCTCATGCCGATGGAAATTTTTCGTGTTGTCCTTCCGTGGCTGCATACTTCGTCTCCTCCCCATGAAGTCCAACCAAACGAGATCCGGAACACTCTTCCCGCGCAATTCACAAGCTTCATCGGGCGGCAGAAAGAGGAAGATGAGGTCAAGGGACTCATCAACCGCCATTCTCTTGTAACACTCACAGGTCCCGGGGGGACCGGCAAGACAAGACTGGCTATCCAGATTGCCAATTCCTTGAAGGAGGAATTTATCGGTGGTATATGTTTTGTCCCCCTTGCGGCGATCACGAATCACGATCATGTTCCGTCAGCCATTGTTCAGTCATTGGGTATCCGTACCGCGGCAGGTCGCGAGCCGCATGATCTTGTGCTTGAGGCTCTTCGTGGAAAGCGCACGCTGTTGATTTTGGATAATTTCGAGCATGTGATTCAGGCATCATCGTTGATTGGGGATTTGTTGGGCGAATGTCCTGATCTTCGGATAATAGTAACCAGCAGAGTTGTCCTTCGGGTGAGGGGAGAACAGGAATACCCCGTTCCTCCGTTGCGGCTGCCCGACATCAAACATCTCCCTGCGTATGCATCACTGACTCAATATGCATCGGTGGAGCTGTTTGTTCAGAGATCGATGGCAGTCAAGCCCGACTTCTCGATTACAAGTGAAAATGCTCCCGCTGTTGCGGAAATATGCTTCCGATTGGATGGACTTCCTCTGGCGATTGAACTTGCTGCGGCGAGAACAAAACTGTTTTCTCCGCAAACCCTCCTTGCGAGGCTGGGAAACAGTCTCGATCTGTTGCGTTCAAGCATCCGTGAGACTCCTTCACGTCATCAGACCTTACGACAAGCAATAGCATGGAGTTATGAACTTCTCTCTGATGAGGAAAAAATGCTATTCGCGAGAATATCTGTTTTCTCGGGAGGCTGTTCTCTGGATGCTGCCGCGACTGTGTGTACTACCGGCTTGCAAATCGATCCGTTGGATGCCATAGTTGCCCTATTGGACAAAAGTCTCGTACGCAAACAGGATGATGGTGACGGGGAAACACGCTTTTACATGCTTGAGACGATCAGAGAATTTGGGCTGGAGTGTTTGAAAGGCAGCGGCGAGGAGCATGATGTGTGCAGGACACATGCCGGACATTTTGCTGAATTTGCAGAAATGGCTGAGCTTCAACTGACCGGATCATTGCAGGGTGAGTGGTTTGACAGGCTTGAAACAGACATCGACAATTTCCGTTCAGCGATACACTGGGCGCAAGAAACAGGGGAATCGGTGTTGGCTGTCAGATTATGTGCCGCTCTATGGAGATTCTGGATTACCCGCGGGTACATGCTGGAGGGATTGGGAAATCTCAAGGCCGTTCTGGCTGATCTTCCTGAGGGTAATTCCAGGGATATTGCGAGAGCGCTCAATGGTCTTGGTACCATCCTTCACGAGCTGGGAGAATACCAATCTTCCCTGGGGGCCTTTCATCAAAGCCTGGAAATGTTTAGAGCGTTGAAAGAGGAAAAATGGGAGGGAACGGTGTTGAACAACCTTGCCTGGGTTTCGGTTCAGTCTGGAGACATCGACGCCGCACAATCTCTTTCCGAAGAAGCGCGTCAACTGCATGAACGCTTGAACGACCAGCGCGGAGTAGCCGTTGCGTTTAATAATCTCGGCTGGGTTGCACACCTCCAGGGGAACTATGATGTTGCCAATTCACTCAATCAAAAAAATCTGATGTTGCGCGAGAGTCTGGGAGACAAACGGGGTGTTGCGTATGCGCAGATCATTCTGGCATGGACTGAGGTCTGCCAAGGAAAATATGGCACAGCAAAGGTTCTTCTTGACAAGTCGCATACTATTCTCACCACACTTGGTGACAAGCAAATGCTCGGATTTAATGCCAATATCCAGGCCTGTCTGGAATATGCACAGGGAAGATTCGACGCGGCCGAAGTTCTTATCGACCATAGTATTTTCCTGATGTCAGAGATTGGAAACAAGTGGGGAGTGGCATACGAGCTTAGTCTGAAAGGTGACACGGCGTTGCAGCAGGGGAAACTTGAGTTGGCGCGATCATGTTTTATGGAAGGCCTAGAACATTTTTCAAGGAGTGGATCACGCTGGGGTATTGCCACCGTGCAAAGGTGTTTCGGTGATCTGTATTGTATCGAACAACGGTGGGATGATGCTATCAGGGAGTACAAAACCTCGCTTGGTCTGCGGACGGTACTTGGAGACCAGCGAGGTGTGTGCGAGTGTTTGGAAGGACTCACCAGTACCTTGTTGGCCCAAAACAATGCAGCCACTGCAACGAATCTCCTTGGGATGGCTGACGCAATCCGAGATCGGATTGGAGCACCCCGATGGATACCGGAACAATCTCGATATATTCAAATGATCGACCTCCTTGATCCACAATCCCTGGCAAATTCACAAGAAAAGGCAAAATCAATATCCCTCGCTGAAGTCCTGACTCAGGCGGTACGAGCTTTGTAACCTCTTGACAATCCAAACTGCCGCAGCAGACGTATCTTCTCACACATGATGACTCCGTTCCAAGCCCCTTTTCGTTACCACTAATCAGGAATTGCTGATGAGAATGCTATTCCGAATGGTTGTACTGTGTCTCCTGTCCTCTACTGCATTGTCGCATACTGGCACTCTTGTCGGCCACGTTACTGACCGCAAAACGGGGGAACGCATGGTAGGGGTGAATGTCTTTGTAGAAGTTCTTTCGAGGGGTGTTTCCAGTGCAGAGAACGGTTATTTCATGATTGGCGGATTGCCAACCGGAACGTATTCTGTGTCTGCTTCGGTGGTAGGGTACGTGAAGAAGACGCTAACGGTTGCGATTGCTGATGATTCAACAGTGGTTGAATTTCTTCTGGATTCGGACATCCTCAATTTTGACGAAGTAACTGTGACGAGCGAAAGAAACTTCTCGGCCGCCTCGTCAACTATTCTCAGATCAATTGACTTTGAACTTCGTCCCCGGCATTCCGCTCAGGACATGCTTCGTCTGATTCCGGGTCTCGTCATCGCGCAACATGCCGGTGGTGGTAAGGCCGAACAAATGTTCCTGCGTGGGTTCGATGTTGACCACGGAACCGATGTAGCACTTTCTGTCGATGGCGTTCCGGTGAACATGGTGAGCCACGGACACGGGCAGGGATACGCGGACCTGCATTTCATTATTCCGGAGATTGTTAAAGGCATTGAAGTGTATAAAGGACCGTACTTTGCGCAGTTCGGAGATATGGCGACGGCCGGAGCTGCACAGTTTCAAACACGCGATGCCCTGGAGAGCAACTTATTCAGTCTTGAAGGCGGAAGCTTTGGCACGTATCGCTACCTTACCATGTTGCGAATTCCTCTCCAATCTCATAGATCAACGTCATACGCTGCGGCCGAGTTTTATCACACCGATGGATACTTTGATTCAAGGATTGGCTTCAACCGCTATAACGTGTTTGCAAAATTCCGGTCGCAGGTAAGTGAAAAAGGAATCCTCGATATATGGGTCTCCGGATTTGGCTCGGGATGGAATGCGACAGGACAAATTCCGGAACGTGCAGTGGAGGAGGGACTGATAGGCCGGTTCGGTTCGATCGATCCAAGCGAAGGTGGAACAACCCAACGACAGAACCTCAGCTTAAGCTACCTTGGTTCGTTTGCCAATTCTTCAACGCTGTTGACGCAATTGTACTTCTCACGGTATCGGTTCCGACTCTATTCTAATTTCACCTTTTACAAAGATGATCCCGTGAACGGAGATGGCATTGAACAAGATGATGACCGGAACATTGTTGGCCTTCGAACTGAATACACGATAAGCCACAGTATCGGAAGTATTACTGCGAATATGACTCTCGGCACGGCATTCCGCTCGGACGAGATTGATGTTGAACTATGGCATCACGCTCAGCGTGCCCGTCTTGAGAATAGGGTGAGTACGTTCATTCACCAGAAAAGCATGTCCCTGTACCTTCAGGAAGAACTCCGGCTGAGTGAACTCATCCGGGTTCAGTTTGGCCTCCGTGGCGACTATTTCGTTTTTGATGTCGAAGACAAACAGAAGAACACCACTGCTCCGGATATTTCAGCATATGCACAGCAAACAATCCTAAGCCCAAAGGTGAACCTTGTGGTCTCACCGTCACGTGATGTTGACCTGTTTGCCAATGTCGGCGGTGGCTTTCATTCGAACGATGCCCGTGTCGTTGTGACGTCTTCTGCGGAACAGACACTCCCCAGAGCGTGGGGAGGAGAATTGGGACTACGTGTAACACCGTTCTCCCGCTTTACGTTCAGCATTGCGGCATGGGGGATCGATCTCCAAAGCGAGTTTGTGTATGTTGGTGACGAAGGGACTACCGAGGCGAGTGGGCCAACACGACGTATCGGTCTGGACTTCGAGACACGGGTGCAGCTTTTGGATTGGTTATTTGCAGATGGAGACATGAATATCTCACGTGGGCGCTTCAAGAATGAGCCGGATGGCGAGAACTTCATTCCGCTTGCTCCGACGCTCACACTTACCGGTGGAGTGACCGCACGGTTTCCGCAAGGATATGAAGGAAGTATCCGTGTTCGCCACATTGGAAATAGACCCGCAAACGAAGACAACTCGATTCGTGCAAAGGGAAGCACAATTGTTGATGCCACGGTGGCCTATCGGATTGGAAACTACCGCCTTCAATTCACAGCAGAGAATCTATTTGACGTAAGATGGAACGAGGCCCAATTTGATACCGAGTCGAGACTCCTGAACGAACCGGATGCGGTGTCGGAACTTCACTTTACGCCGGGTACCCCTTTGAGCGTGCGTGCCAGAGTGGAATATGCCTTCTAACCGGGTGATGAACCCCCAAGACATGTCGTTGCGAGCCTCGCTTTTGAGGCGAAGTCCCGTCTCTTCAGTCGGGGACGGATTTCGTCGCACCGCTCCTCGCTAAGGCATATGAAAACACTCTTTCAGCAAGCTTGTAAGGACTTCCAGTAGCCGGGGTTATCCCTCCATTTCTCGCATTGACTTTGCGCTCTCCAATCGCTAACTTTCGCAGGAAGTCTTCTCCCTGTGGTTGGCAGTTCTCAACCGACATCTACTCTTCCCCGGAGTCTTCCAATGTTATCACGCATTGTCAGTGGCGCAACTTACGGCGTCAACGCGTACCTCATAGAGGTCGAAACCCACATTGAAAAGCAGATTCCCGGATTTTCCATTGTTGGTTTGCCGGATAGCGCCGTCCGTGAAAGCCGTGAACGGATTACCGCCGCCATCAAGAACTGCGGCTTTGAGTTTCCAATCAAGAAGATCACCGTTAATCTTGCACCCGCCGATATCAAGAAAGAGGGATCGTCGTTTGATTTGCCCATGGCGATCGGGATTCTGGCTTCGACCGACCAGGTTGCAGCGGACGTCCTGAATGACTTTGTGCTGCTTGGCGAACTTGCCCTCGACGGCAGCCTGCGTCCGATTCATGGCTCTCTTCCAATGGCATTGGAAGTGAAGAAGAAGAAAGTCCGCGGCGTTATACTCCCGAAGGAAAACGGGAAGGAGGCCGCTATGGTCGCCGGAATCGATGTCTATCCCATGAGTTCACTGAAAGAGACAGTCGAGTTTCTGAATGCCGACCACAAGAGCTTGCGGCCACTGGTCGTCGACATCGACGCGCTGTTTTCCCAGGATCAAAAGTACCTGACGGACTTTGCAGATGTAAAGGGACAGGAGAATGTAAAACGGGCTTTGGAAGTTGCTGCCGCCGGTGGGCACAATATCATAATGATCGGCCCGCCAGGTTCAGGGAAAACGATGCTGGCAAAACGTCTTCCGAGCATCCTGCCGCCAATGATGTTTGATGAATCCCTTGAGACGACGAAGATTCACTCGGTTGCCGGACTTTTGCCACAGGATACGGCGCTTATCGCAACACGTCCATTTCGCTCTCCCCACCACACAATCTCTGATGCGGCACTTGTGGGAGGCGGGACGATCCCGCGGCCGGGGGAGATATCACTTGCCCATCACGGTGTTCTCTTTCTGGATGAGCTGCCAGAGTTTGCGCGCAATGTACTTGAAGTACTTCGCCAACCCCTGGAAGATTCCCGCGTTACCATAAGCCGTTCGAAGCTCTCGGTCGAGTTTCCCGCAAACTTCATGCTTGTCTGTGCGATGAATCCGTGTCCCTGTGGATACTACACTGACCCGGCAAAAGAGTGTACATGCACGCCAATGGCCATCCAAAAATATATGGCAAAGGTATCAGGGCCACTGCTTGATCGCATTGACCTGCACATTGAGGTACCCGCTGTGAAGTACAAAGAGCTTGCGAGCAAGGAACTTGGGGAACGTTCTGCATCTATACGGGACAGGGTGATTCGTGCGCGGGGAATTCAGGCAAAACGGTTTCAGGGCCGGAAAGGGATGTTTGCGAATGCAGATATGCAGCCCAAGGAGATCAGGGAGTTCTGTGCGATTGATGCTACTGGAGAAGATCTCTTGAAGATGGCAATCACCAAGCTCGGCCTATCGGCACGGGCATACGATCGTATTCTGAAAGTTAGCAGAACAATTGCTGATCTTGGCGGCTCTGAGAACATCCGGCCGGAACACATCAGCGAAGCAATCCAGTACCGGAGCCTCGATAGGAATCTGTTGGTGTGATACGTTTTGGGGTAGATCACCATTGGGAGTAGATTGGATGTCATAGAGTATGAAAGTGAATCCCCGGACCGATTACGGTCGGGGATTTTCCATGTAGGACGGTAGGGAACCGCATGGAGCCGCTCGCATCCGTGTTTCATTTTCCCCGTATCATTGCTATTCCATCGATCCTCTCCATGGGGGCGGAAAGTTGAATTCCGGCCACTTCGCCCTTCACATGTTAATACGTTTCGCTGGCGATCTTTACTCCCTCGGCAAGCCCTCTTCCTTTGTTGTTGTTTTTCGCATCCTGTCCAGGATATCAGAGGTCACACTTGCGGCGGGAACTTCGTTGTTCATGAATTCTGCGTTGCGATAGGAAACAAGAGGCTATCTGACTCGTCCCAAAATCGCCCCTATTTGTAACAATCGAGAACGGAACTTCCTTTCCTCAAGTGATGTTAAGAATGCACAACTCACAGATTGTGTATTCACAGAAAGGTCAGGTTTCTCGATGACAAAAAGTAATTCGTTTCTTCTTATGCTGTTCGGCTTTATGATTTTTGCTTCAGTGCCTTCACGGGCAGTCGCTTCAGACAAGGATATTGTTGAGACGGCGGTCGCTGCAGGCAATTTCAAGACCCTCGCAACAGCGCTAACGGAGGCGGGCTTGATTGAAACACTCAAAGGAAAAGGCCCGTTCACTGTTTTCGCACCGACCGACGAGGCGTTTGCCAAGATCCCCAAGGCAGTCCTTGACAACTTGCTGAAAGACAAAGAAGCCCTGACAAAGGTTCTCCTCTACCACGTGGTGAGCGGAAAAGTCATGTCCACGGACGTAGTGAAGTTGAAATCAGCGAAGACGGTTCAGGGGAGCGATGTGAAGATTGTTGTGAAGGGAAAAGACGTCATGATCAATGCGGCGAAGGTCATCATGGTTGACATTCAGGCCAGCAATGGTGTGATTCACGTGATCGATAGTGTCATTATGCCGCCGGCCGGCGAGAAGATGGCGCCGAAAGCCGAGAAGAAGTACTAAACCTCCCTCTCCAGCAGTGTTTGCAGAAAAGACCCGTCGATACGGCGGGTCTTTCTATTTCCTTGAAGGAATTCGTCTCGCACGCATCGTCGGGCGTCGAACGGGTGAAGTCAGCGGAGACAGAATCCCTTAACCAAACGAAACATCAGAGGAAATCATCATGACTATCCATACACTTGTATGCATTTCCGCCATTGGCTTCCTGGTCGGGTGCGGATCGACCACCCCGAACAGGTCTCCAGTAGGAGAGCTTTTCCCATCAGTCCAGGGAAAGTCTCTGGATGGACAGGAAACGATGATACCGGAAGTATTCAAAGGGAAGAAGGTCATCATCGTTCTTGCGTACAAGCAGAACACGCAGTTCGACGTTGACCGATGGGGTATTGGATTTTTTACATCGAATCTCTCACTCCCGCCCATCTACGAGATTCCGACAATCCCGGGGTTGATCCCCTCATTGTTCAAGGAGAGTATTGATGGGGGAATGAAGAATGGCATCCCGAAGGAGTCATGGAAGGATGTGATCACTGTGTATGGAAGTGATGGGGCAAAGTTGACGGAGTGGACGGGAACGGAAAACCCAAACAACGCACGAGTCATTCTTCTTGATGAGGAGGGACGTGTGCTCTGGTTTCATGACCGTGGGTACGGCCTCCCGCCTCTTGCTGGATTGCTGGAGAAGCTTCGTGATGTTGGGGAGTCCTCTACGACTCCGAAATGAGTTGAAGGTGTTGTCGATCTCTTGAAGCACAAAGCGAACAGGATCGACTTCTCACTTGCAGATGTGCTTCAAGATGCCCCACGGCGATTGTTCAAATAAAAAGCTGCGAACACATTACCATGGGCGATGAGTCT
Organism: uncultured Chitinophagales bacterium; assembly: GCA_964538485.1. Classification (GTDB taxonomy): domain Bacteria; phylum Bacteroidota; class Ignavibacteria; order UBA10030; family UBA6906; genus JBJXHC01. Next base: position 38,646 of record CAZIHJ010000006.1, read on the forward strand.
GGATTCGCCGGACTCGCGTGACTCTTATACCCCTATCCTGTGTCTCATCACAGCTATCTGTTTCTGAAGGTCGGCCAACTGTCGTTCAATATGGACGAAATCATCGTTGGTCAGTCCTGCAGAAGTTTGCGTCCCCGCTTTCGCGAAACGGCGGGCCTCAATTTCCGCAGTACTCTCCTGCATGCTGTTCATGATCACACCAATGAATAGGTTCAGGATAATCATCCCGCCAACTACAATGAAGGATATGAAGTAGAGAGGCGGTCCATATCCGGGTGAGGCCGCCATCTGTATTTTCAAGATTTCCACCCAACCCTCCAGGGTTACGACTTGGAACAACGTCAGCAGCGAAGCTCCAAGAGTTCCAAAGTGTCCGGGATCGTTCGTGCCAAAGATAAATGTTCCAATAACAGCATAGATGTAGAAATGGATGAAGAGCAGCATGCCAACGTATCCCATGGATGGTATGCTTCGGAGAAGGGCACCCACTAACACCTGCAGTCGTGGGAGGACAGTGACCAGACGGAGAACGCGCAGGATACGCGCGAGCCGAAGGACTGCCACGAAATGAGAGTTCAGTGGAAGGAAACAGACTAAGACGATGACGAAATCAAAGACGTTCCAGGAGTTGTGGAAGAATTCCCACGGTTTGTGTCCATGACCAATGATCTTCAAGAGTATTTCTACCGCGAAGAGGTACAGGATGACCCAGTCGAGCGTTCGGAGCAGTTGTCCATATCCTTCCGTTACAGCCGGGTATGTTTCCAGTCCGACGACAACGCCTACAGCAAGAATCGCCACGAGAATGATGTCATGGAAAACGCGGGATTCTACAATACGATTCGCTAGATCAACCAATTGCTATCCTTTCAGATTATGCCATGCCAGATTAACACCGATTCTAAGTGCTATGTTCCTTTTGAAAGCAAAGGAACTCCGGCGTGAACCGTGGTGTTCAGTACTTCATTGTACGGTGCAAAGAGAGAATCGTCAACCATCCATAATGAAGGCACGGATATAAATGAACGCTCGAGTTGTTTGTACGGTAGTTGGCGGTTGGCTAGCCTTGACTTCTGGCGCGTTTGGTCAGCTTAGCTTTGATGTAGAAGCAGGCGGAGTGTTTCCAGGATACAACGATGTGCGAATTCCAGGGAAAGGTGGCACATCATTGTCGCTCACGAATGAGCTGAAGACAGAAAGCGGCATTTTTGTCCGGGGCAAAGTTTTGTACTCTCTTGGCTCCCGCAATACCTTGTCGGTACTTGTCGCGCCTCTGACGGTGAAAGCCAGTGGCAACCTCTCAAAGGCTGTTCAATTTCAGGACAAGACGTTTAGTGCAAACACTCCACTCGATGCGAAATGGAAGTTCAATTCATACCGGCTGACCTATCGGTACGACTTTGCCAAGTCAGAAGAAATCGAATTCGGCCTCGGCTTCACCGGAAAGATCCGTGACGCCGAGATCAAGTTGTCCGGTGGAGGGCAGGTTTCCTCCAAGTCCAATGTGGGATTCGTTCCCCTGCTTAATTTCCGGTTCCTCTGGAATGCCGGCACTACCGTGGCATTTTTGGCGGAGGCAGATGCGCTGGCGGCACCTCAAGGAAGGGCTGAGGACCTCCTTGCTGCGGTTCTCTTCAAACCGTTCGAGGGCTACATTGTAAGAGCGGGGTATCGGATCCTCGAAGGAGGTGCCAACAATGACGAGGTGTACAGCTTCGCACTATTTCATTATGTTGCTTTCGGGATAACGATCACCCTCTAGTGGGGTGATGAAAAACCAAAATCACGTTTTTCAGCAACCTGTTAGGAACTGTCACGATGTTCTGGATATATTCTGGTTTCACAGGCCTCATTCTGTTTCTCCTAGCGCTCGACCTGGGCGTGTTTCATAGAAAGGCACACGTCATATCTGTTCGGGAAGCTCTTGGCTGGTCGGCCTTCTGGGTATGCCTCGGATTGCTGTTCACCGTTTTCATTTATTTTGGCTACGAGAACCACTGGCTGGGTCTCGGTCTTACTGCCGACATGATGGGATCCGCTCCCCAGACTATAGAGGGGGTGGGGACGGTGTACAATGACGGGTATTCAGCAACGATGAAATACCTTACGGGGTACCTGGTCGAAAAGTCGCTCTCCGTCGACAACATCTTTGTTATCAGCATGATCTTTGCGTTTCTGGCGGTTCCTCCCATCTACCAACACAGGGTTCTGTTCTGGGGTATTGTCGGAGCCCTTCTCATGCGTGGAGTGATGATTGTGATCGGAGCTGCGATGATCCAACAGTTTACCTGGATCATCTACGTGTTCGGTGGCTTCCTGATCCTCACCGGCGTGAAGATGTTGGTGCTCAAAGGGCACAACACGGATCCCCATTCGAATATCATCGTGCGCTTCACGCGGAAGCTGTTTCCCATCACGCAGCGATTTCACGGTCAACATTTCTTCGTCCGCGCCGGCTCCAAGGCGTCGCACGAGGCGCCTGTGCCGGGGGCTGAGAATCTCCGGGACGACGTTGTGGAATCCGCACCCGTGGGGACTCGCTTGGCTACGCCATTGTTCCTTGCGTTGGTCATGGTCGAATTCACGGACCTGATTTTTGCTGTAGACTCGATCCCGGCGATCTTTGCAATCACGGCTGACCCGTTCCTGGTCTTCACAAGCAATGTGTTCGCGATACTTGGCCTCAGGAGTCTCTACTTCGCTCTGGCCGGGATGATAGAGAAGTTCCGGTACCTGAAAGTCTCTCTCGCCCTTGTGCTGATGCTCGTCGGCATAAAGATGATGACGCATACATGGTTGAAGGAAATTCTTGGTAGTAACTTCAATCTCTATCTGCTCGCGGCGGTGCTCCTCATCTTGGCGGGAGGCGTGGTCGCATCCTTGGCTATGGCGAAACCGGGTTCCTCATCCGTCGACCGTGGTTCTTGACATTCGACCGACAATGTCAATTGTAACACAGAGGAAATCGAATGATAGTCCTGTTTGATTTTGATTCCGAAGCAGCATCCAATACGTGGATTCCTGTCAACGATGTCGTGATGGGAGGAGTTTCCCATTCGAGATTCGATTACGTTGGCGAAAGCATTGCTAAGTTCTCAGGGACCGTGTCGTTGGAAAACTCTGGCGGTTTTGCTTCCGTGCGCTCGGCGCCGTCATTGTATGACCTGGGGAAATACGCTGGCCTCCTATTGCGTGTACGAGGAGATGGGAAGAAGTACAAAATGAACCTCAGAACTGAAGCAACCTTGGACGGGGTTCAATACCAGGCAGTCTTCAAGACAGAGGCGGGTGCTTGGACAGAAATAATGATTCCATTTTCCAAGTTCGTGCCCATGTTCCGGGGCGTGCACGCAAACGATTCGCCTTCGCTTGATACAGCATCTATTTGCACGTTCGGTTTTCTGATATCGGACAAGCAGGAAGGTCCATTCCGAATGGATATCGACCGGATCAGCGCTTATCCACCTGCATGACCAAACTGTTTTCAGGCGAGTTGTTTAGCCAAAGCCTCCTGACACCAAATATTTCTGGCGCGGAGCCTTTTCCCACGTTTGATTTTCAATCATGCGACTCTTGTTGCTGTCTTTCCTCGCCATCCCCTGTGCAATGAAACTAGTGTACGCTCAGCCAGAAAACCCTGGACCAGAAACAGGCAGGGTGGACGAACGTGAACATACAGCGCAGCGGGTGGACTTTGAATTGCCGAGTGTACTACCCTGCGACGGTTGAGGGGGCAGGGCTCAAATCGATACGGCTCACGGACCGTACCGAATTGTGGCGTTTGGTCACGGGTTCTTCATGCAGATTGCGTACTAGCCTTTCCCATTTCAGGCATCTCGCCACACACGGTTTTGTCGTCATCGCTCCTCAGCTTCCCGACACATTTTTTTTGGCCAAAAGCGTGAAATGGCATTTGAGCCATGAACCCTTGTCCCTGCGGATACTATATGGACCCGGCAAAAGTCTCAGGGCCACTGCTTGATCGCATTGACCTGCACATTGAGGTTCCTGCTGTGAAGTACAAAGAGCTTGCGAGTAAGGAACTCGGGGAACGTTCAGCATCAATACGGGACAGGGTGATTCGTGCGCGGGGAATTCAGGCAAAACGGTTTCAGGGCCGGAAAGGGATGTTTGCGAATGCAGATATGCAGCCCAAGGAGATCAGGGAGTTCTGTGCGATTGATGCTACTGGAGAAGATCTCTTGAAGATGGCAATCACCAAGCTCGGCCTATCGGCACGGGCATACGATCGTATTCTAAAAGTCAGCCGAACAATTGCCGATCTTGCGGGAACAACCGATGTTCGCCCTGAACATATCAGCGAAGCGATTCAATACAGAAGCCTTGACAGGAACCTGCTTGGGTGATAGACATAGCATCGCAACTCCACGCCTTCTAAGGAATGATGACTTGTTTTCCCGCTTGCGTACTGTCATCATGCCAATGTCCATGTTCCGCAGACCAAACCTTGCCGGCAGGGGCAGGCCCTGGCGGCGGCGGTGTCAGCCCTGTCTGTGTTTGGTCAGTTGCAGGCGCATCGTGCCAATGTCCATGCTCAGGTGACCAGACTTTGCCAGGTGGAGCAGGCCCGGGAGGGAGGGACGTTAAACCGGCCTGATTCGGCAGTGAGCGGCGCTGTGGTGTTGGCGGTGCTTCCGAAGACGGACTGTAGACAGCGATTCCCGCTATGATTACCAGGGCACCTAGCAGGAGATAAATCCATCGACTTGAACTGGATCCACCAGATCTCTTCTTTCCATGACAATTCTTGTACTTCCTTCCGCTACCGCAGTTGCAGAGGTCATTCCGTTCTTGTTTCATTCGGGTTCCTTAAGGTAATCTCCTGTAAGATAGGTTTCTCGGCGGCATGTGTCAATGCTACATCTCACTGCCGTCCAGTCTCCCTTCAATCGAGTGAATATTCAGGGTATTGCGCGTGCAAAATGCAGTGCATGATCTACCCGGTTTTCATCCTTTGGTACCGTGTGATCCAGTCGACACGAATCGCCAAGGGGGTGCTTGACAATGCAATACCCATATAGCATATTGCATACGAGTTCTTCACCCTCCCTCCCCCGAATATCAATACTCAAAAAATACTCTAAAGGACCACGCCTGTGGGACAACAGCAATTGCTCTTTCTGTTGCTTGGTGTATCTATCATTGGAATAATGACGTCTGTTGGTGTCATCAGTTTGCAGCTCGAATTCGCCCCGGACAATCGTGAAGTACTGATTCAGGAGCTGAGTGCAATCGCGTCAGAGGCCCAATCCTATTACAGAAGGCCATTCAATCTCGATGGAGGTGAAGGGACATTTCTGGGGCTCGGCGCAAACATTGACGGCATCAAGATGTTGACCCCTAAACATTCCACCGCGCATGGCGATTTCTTTGTACGCACGCCCGGCAACATCGATTCTGTCGAACTGATGGCAATTGGGATCGAACGAGGAATTGATTCGCGGTATCCTGTCCGCGTTGTCATGACTGTCTGGGCAGACAGTATGGCGGTGACTGTTTTGAACTAAACGTCTCGTCAACGGTCCGCCGTCTGAATAGCAATCCCGCTTCCGGGTCTCTTTTTCGACTTCTGTTGAATCTTCCGACCGATTTTCATAAATTCTCACAACCAACCCGTTTGCTCTCATTGGACATTATCGTATGCATACAGTTACACTGATTCCGGGAGACGGAATCGGTCCGAGCATTGCTGAAGCAGCCGTACGCGTAATTGAAGCCACAGGCGTTAAAGTGGAATGGCACGAAGTAGAGGCCGGTCTCGGCGCGATTGACAAACATAAAGATCCGCTTCCGAAACACGTCATCGATTCGATTCAATCAACCAGGATTGCCCTCAAGGGGCCCCTGACCACTCCTGTGGGAGCAGGATTCCGCAGCGTCAACGTTGCCTTGCGAAAAGAATTCGATCTCTATGTCAATCTGCGACCTGCACGCTCGTTTGATGGCGTGAACTCACGCTACAAGGACATCGACCTGGTCATCGTCCGGGAGAACACCGAGGAATTCTACGCAGGCATCGAACACTATATCGATCCCTCCCGCAGTGCGGCGGAAACTATTGGTATTGTCACCCGGTCGGGGTCGGACCGCATCGTTCGATATGCATATGAATACGCAAGAAAGCACGGACGTAAGAAAGTAACCACGGTCCACAAGGCGAACATCCTGAAATACACCGGAGGGTTGTTTCTTGAAGTCTCGCGTGAAGTGGGCGCGCAGTTTCCTGACATCAAAACCGATGACAGGATCGTCGACAACATGGCGATGCAAATGGTTACTAATCCGCATCAGTTTGACGTTATTGTCACGACGAACCTTTTTGGTGATATCCTCTCCGACCTTGCATCGGGTTTGGTGGGAGGGTTGGGACTTGCACCGGGGGCGAACATCGGATACAATGCAGCCATCTTTGAGGCGGTACATGGAAGTGCTCCGGATATTGCCGGCAAGAACATTGCCAACCCGTGCGCACTTATTCTCGCAGGAGCAATGATGCTCGACTACCTTGACGAGGTTGGGGCAGCTCGCCGCATTGAACAGGCTGTCGCCGCGGTTGTCAAAGAGGGCAAACACGTCACGCGGGATCTTCATCCGGCAAGTACAACCGGTACGAGGGAAATGGCCGACGCAATCATTGCCCGATTGGATTGACGGTTTCAAATACTTGGAATAAAAAGAAAAGCGGAGCTTTGACTGCTCCGCTTTCTGTTTCTACCTGGAACTGCCGACTTTTACTGCGGCAACTTGTTTCCTTCCACATCGCAAAGAACCGCCGTTCCCAGCTTGAGGTTTTCGACCCCCTGCCTGACAACATTGAGATCCCCAACCACGACCACGGCCATTGAGGACGAGTTGAGGTATTTCTTGCATACCCGTTGGACGTCCTCCAGTGTTACCTTGTTCACATTTTCGATATACTTCTCATAGTAGTCATCCGGAAGATTGTAGAGCACGATGTTCTGGATGGATCCCGCAATCTGCGATGGTGTTTCGAAGGTCAACGCGAAGCTACCGGTAAGTCCCTTCTTGACAAATTCCAACTCCTCTGCCGTGGCGCCCTCATTCTTCATCTTGTCAATTTCATACAAGAACTCTACAAGTGAACTATCCGTCTTTGCAGTTACCACGCCTCCGGAGGCAATAAACGGACCGGCATCCTTGTTAAACTGAAACGCCGACCGCACACCGTAACTGTATCCGCGCTTCTCACGCAAGTTCATGTTCAGTCTGCTGGAAAACTGTCCGCCCAGAATTCTATTTGCAATCACCAGCGGGAAGTAATCCGGCGTGTTGCGCGGTGCAGCGGGATACCCGATACGAATCTCCGATTGCGCAGCAGCAGGTTTGTCAATAAGATATACCTTGCGGTCTTGGACCTTGAGTGGTGCCGGAAGCATCACGCGCTTTACACTCTGTTCCTTCCAGCCCTGAAGACGGGATTCGAGCTTTTCGAGGAGATCCTCCTGTGTAATATCGCCCACCACAATGAGAGTGGCGTTGTTGGGCCGGTAGTACTTGTCATAGAAGGAGACGACTTCTTCGCGCGTCATCGTGCGGACGGACATTTCATTTCCGGAAGCATCGTTACCGTATGGGTGCTCGGACCCGTATACGATCTTGTTGAATGCGAGGGATGCGATGGTAGGTGGGCGATCCTTCTGTTGTAACAGGCCCGTCAGACGTTGCTCCTTGATTCTGTCGAATTCCTTTTGCGGAAATGCCGGGTTGATCAAGACATCGGCGAACACTTCCAACGACGCGTCCAGGTGTTTCCTTAAGCAGTTCAACGTAACAAATGACCCGTCTACACTGGAGCGGACACTCAGATTTGAGCCGATGAAATCCAGTTCGTCGGCAATCTGGAGCGCGTCCCTGGTTTTGGTCCCTTCGTCGAGAACTTCAGCCGTCATGGAGGCTATTCCCGGCTTGCTTACCGGATCATGGTCCGAGCCGGTCTGCAGGACAAGGTTGAGGGCAACGATCGGGAGTTCATGATTTTCCACGAGCCATACTGCCAGCCCGTTACGCAAGACCGATTTTTGAATGTCCGGGAGTTTTACTTTTGGTGCAGGAAGTGCTTGCGGTTTTACGGTTCTGTCAAATGAATCCTGGGTAAATGCAGACATTGTTATCCCCATAAACAGGATGGTGGCACACAATGAGCGAAGAATGGAGTTCATTCCACACCCCCTTTCTTTTCGATGGAGCGACGTTCAGCAGCAAGATCAGTCTTTCCTTCAGGCACAAAGCTCATAACCAGTTTGGGTGAGCCATAGAACTTGCGGGCCACGGCGAGGACTTCCTCTGGTGTGATGCCATCAAAGCGATCCAATTCCGTGTTGAAGTTGTTCGCATCACCCGTGAGCGTAAAGTATGTCGCAAGTGAATTGGCTTTGCCAAGGGAAGTCGCCCTGCTATTGATGAGCTGTGCTTCCTTGTTGTTGATGGAAGTTTGAATTTCCTTGGCCGTTACTCCATCCTTCATGAGACGTGCCAGTTCTTCATTCACAATTGTCTCCATCTCGCTCAGCGTCTTTCCGGGTTTGGCTGTGACTTCAATTCCGGTTTGGCCTGCAATCTCCATTCCGTATTGGTAAGCGCTTACCGATTGGGCGATCTGCTTCTCATACACGAGGGTTTTGTAGAGACGGGAGTTCTTTCCTGCAGCAAGAATATCAGTGAGAACATCAAGCACTGCATCTTCCCGGGTGTTCATCGGAGCGCTGGGCCATGCAAGATAAAGGCGCGGGAGCTGAACTTTGTCCTCAAATACGAGGCGCTTCTCTTCAGTGAGTGTGACCGGTTGCTTTTCGGGGCGCACGATCTCTGTGCCTCTCGGGAATGCACCGAAGTACTTTTCGACCCACTGTTTCACCTGTGCAGGATTGAAATCACCTGAAATGGCAAGACATGCATTGTTCGGTGCATAATAGATGCGGAAAAAATCCTTGATGTCTTCCATCGAAGCCGCTGAGAGATCATCCATCGAGCCGATGGTTGGCCAGCTATACGGATGTCCTTCTGGATAGAGTGCCTTGGCTGTTTTCTCCCACGAAGTGCCATAGGGTTGGTTGTCGTAACTCTGACGTCGCTCGTTCTTCACCACATCGCGCTGGTTGTCCAGTTTCTCCTGTGTCATGGCAGGGAGGAGGAAGCCCATGCGGTCAGATTCGAGATACAGGGCCAGCTCAAGATAGTTGCTTGGAACGACTTCAAAGTAATTGGTGCGGTCGGTGTTTGTTGTCCCATTGATGTTTGCGCCGACTTCCTGCAATTGCTTGAAGTGCTGGTCATCGCCGACATGTTGCGAGCCCTGAAACATCATGTGCTCGAACAAGTGTGCAAACCCTGTGCGCTTGAGCTTCTCGTTCTTTGAGCCGACGTGGTACATCACTACCGCGGCTGCAACGGGAGCGGAATGGTCTTCGTGCAGAATGACAGTCAGGCCATTGTCGAGCTTGTACTGCTCGAACTTGACCTCATGGTCTGCAAGTGCGATCGAATTACTCCCCATCGGCCCAATCGCCACGACAATGAGGATAATGATCCATGCTTTCATGGGACATACTCCTGAATATGAATAGGTGCATCTATGGATTTGATTCTGGCGTGAATGGATCTGTTGCTTTTGACCGAACAATATCTGGAATATAGCGCGGAAAGTCCATACCTCTACGGTAAAAAATCACGAGCATGCGCTTGCATCTATCGAAATCGTTTCCTACGATGAAGTCGGTCAGACGAGCTTGCATTTCCTCCCACCAATGGACAGGCTCAATAATGAGATTCTGCATATTTCCACTGTTCGCTGTTTCCTTTCATCTCTTGTTGTTTCCTGGCCCGACCGCATCGGCGCAGCCCGACTGGCAGCAGTTTCCTTCGCCCCATGACAACCTCAGTCTCGAACGTGAACGATTTCTCCGCGACATACAATGGGATGAACGGGCCTATGCACAATCGGACAGCTTCCCGGTGATCGGAAGGTGGGCATGGGGACCATGTCGTGCTGTTGCGGCGAAGGACAGTGTAGTCTTCATTGGTAATGGATCGCTGTTTCAAGTCCTTTCCTCTCCAGATTCTGGCCAGCCAGCGATCATCGCTGAACATTTAACGCCGGGCTTGGTTGTGGACATTGCCACAAGGGATTCCCTGGTATTTGTGCTGGCATCGAATGTCATTCAAGTGTTAAACGTATCCAACCTACCATCGCTTACCCTACTTGCTGAATTCACGCTTCCATTCATAGCACCAACGCGAATCATGCTACACGGTTCCTACGCTTTCATCCTGTTCTTCAACGGAAGGTTTACCGTTGTTGACATCTCTATTCCTTCGTCGCCTACCATGCGCGGAACAATTTTCGCGACATCAGAGGATGCTCGGGCCCTCCAATTGTACGATGAGTATGCTTATGTTGGTGCCACAGACTCACCATTTCTGACTGTTGTTAATATTCAAAACCCCGATTCACCGTTCGTAGCAGCAAACATTGCGACGGGGAGAGCCCTTAATCTCCATATCGCTGACACACTGTTGTTTGTCGGTGGTCTATTCAATTACTTTGACTTGTACAGCATTGTTCAACCCGCAACCCCCCAGTTCCTTAGCCGGACGAACTTCGGGACAGAGTCAGCTGCCGCGTCGGGCTTCTCATCGTTAAAGAACCATGCGTACATCGGGAGCTCGCAGATCTATGTTGCAGATATCTCAAACCCGCTGTTCCCCCAGATCATCGACAGTGTGTCGCATCCGCAAATTCAACAATCAGGTCGCCTGGCGATCTCTGACGGCAGGCTGTACAACAGTCGGTTAATTGGGCTCTGGGGTCTTGATGTAAGCGAGCCACAAACGCCCCTGTCCCGTTGGTCCTTCGTTACGGCAGACCAGTGTTGGAGAGTTATACATCGTGGCAACTTTGTATACATCGCTTCTGGGAATGCCGGCTTGTGGATCCTCGACGTTTCTGATCCTTCAAGGATAAGAAACGTTGGCAATATTCTCACTGGCGGAGTTGTCGCAGATATTGCCTTGGTGGGGGATCTCGCATTCGTCGTCAACTATCCCTTCGGACCCTGGGCATATGATAAACGTGGACTCTGGACAATCGACGTTAGTGATCCATCAAGTCCTGCCATTCTCAGTCATCACATTGGAATCGTTCGATCATCCGGCAACACAATTCCTAATTCAATCGCTGCGAGAGATAGCTTCGTTTTTGTCACTCAGTACGATGCTCACAGTGATAGTGCTATGGAGATTGTCGACGTCAGTGACCCCACACAGCCACAAACGAGGAGTGTGTATCATACCAATGCGCTCCCATTGGATGTGGTATTGAAAGATACAGTGGCGTTTCTAGCGACACAGTTTTCTGGTGTGCAAATACTTTCGGTGGTGAATCCGGATAGCCCGTCTCTGATTGGGGCTTCGTTAAGTACTGCTGTTTCACTCGTATTGCAGGATTCACTGTTGTTCGCTAATGCAGATAGCGGGATTACCATTCTCAACGTGCATGATCCAACCGTTCCAGTTTTTTTGGGCGCTATGCGATTTGGCGGTGTCAGCTGGTCAGATATGACAGTAGGCGGAGGTTATCTTTCCAAAGCAGAAGGTGCGGTAAGGGTCGCGGATGTGAGGGATCCAATACAGCCGCTTCCTGTTGCTCAGTTCGGCTTTGGCGGTGGCGAATACTGGGATGCCTACGGCGTTACTGCTTCGCGAGACACGCTTTTTGTTGTTGGAAGAGGTATGTGGATGGTGAAGAACAGTCTCGTCACATCGGTGAGACAGTGGTCAGCCCAGCCCCCTGTTAAGCTCAACCTTTCGCAGAATTTCCCTAACCCGTTTAATCCACTAACAAAAATACAATATGAAGTGTCGGCCAGATCCTTTGTACGGTTGTCTGTTCATAACATACTTGGTGAGCGTGTCGAGACTCTCGCAGCGGGAATTCACTCTCCAGGCAAGTACGCGGTCATTCTTGATTGTTCAGGACTCGGCAGCGGTGTTTACTTTGCGGTCCTGCAAGATGAAAAGGAATCAGTTGTGCGCAAGATGATCCTTATTCGTTGAATCCAATAACAGGAGGTACCATGTCAAGGATAACAACCTTCATCCGGTTTCTCATTGCAGTCACGATACTCTTGACAACAAGTTCGACAAGTAGTGCACAGTATCAACCTGCGAACATTCCGGTGAGTGCTGCTCAACTTCAACAGGAGGAAACATCAATTGCAGTTAGCCCCTCGAATGTCAATATCCTTTTTGCTGGGTTCAATTACTGGCTTGGAGCGGGTACTTTTGATGGCCGTGCAGGTTTTTCTTTCTCAACAAATGGTGGAATAAATTGGTTCACAAACTCTGATGGTTACCTGTTGGTGCCAACGTACTATCACGAACTTGACCCTTCTGTTTCATTTAATAGAAACGGAGTGGCGTTCTATTGTTTTTTCGCCCAAGCAGACGATCAAGATGAGAACCCATATCGGGTAATCTACGTCGCGAAGACGTCCAACTATGGACTAAACTGGTCATGGCAAAACGCGAGCTCAACGAGCGCCATACTTCGAGACAAACCATACATGTTTGTTGATAACACTGGTGGTACGTATGACGGCCGAATATATGTTGCCTGGTTCGAGGCGGAACCGTCCGGTAGTGCAATAAGGTTCTCATACTCGTCTGACGGTGGAGGTTCTTTCCCTACATCAACATATGAGACTCTTGAGTCAACACAAGGTGACCCTAACGGGGGTTCTGTCTTCTTTGGTGTACCCACCGTAGGACCCACTGGAGAACTTTACGTTGCATGGTTTCGAAGTATTTCATCAACAGGGCAAAAATACATGAAGGTTGCTAAATCAACGAATGGTGGTGATACTTTTCCACAGGTTAGTGTGATTCCAATCGTTGAACAAGCGAACTGTTCCTCAGGTTGCCCAGGTCCTTCACCAGCTGTCAGCCCTGTGAACGGCTACATTTTCGTTTCCATTGTCGATGGTGGACCAATAAGATTGCTTCGTTCGATAAACGGGGGCGTTGGTTGGAGTGACCTTTCGATTACGGGCTTCCCAGGGAACGGGGTGGTTTCTCATCCTTGGACAACAGTATCACCATCTGGAGTTCTTCAACTAGTTTATCGCTATCACTCCTCAGATATTACTTCGCCATTTCATCTTTATCTTGTTGAGTCATACGACAATGGTATCACATTTGGTTCACATCTGCGAGTCACTTCGATTGAGTCGGCTGGGCACAAATCCCCAGGGGGCGGCCCTGACTACTTGGGAATAGCTTCCACTGTTGGAACCGTGTATCCTCTTTGGACTGATTCAAGAAACTACGACACGACCAGTCTTGATGTTTACACAGCGATTACCAACCGCCCGCCATCTTCCGCCAGCGCTGCGGCAATCTCTTCAAACGGCCAACGTAAGGTCGTCCGCCAGAGTGATGGAATGCTAAACTTGGTATTTGAGACAGGCGGCGAGATATGGGCTGCGCGACGGGCAACAAGCGACCTGGAATGGAAGGACTACCATCGGCTGAGTAGCGGCATCGGGGGCAGCAATGCTTATCCATGTATCACGGAACGAAGCGGGTACCTCTACGTGGTCTGGCAAAAGGCTCGAGTCACAGAAAACAACTGGGACATCCTGTACAACTATAGCACGGACGGAGGTTCAACATGGCTTTCATCGCCGATTGGAGGTGTGGTAAATATCATCAGTCCGAACCCAGGGCCAATACCTGTGATTATGACGAGAACGCCAAACCCAACATCAGATATCATTATTACTTATCGAGTAAGCACTGAACTGAAATCAATTCGTGCGACAACAGCAACTCCGGGACAGACTGACTGGGGGACACCAATCACTGTCGGTGGGAGCAATACCAACTCGAGAAATCCTTCGATGAGTTATAAGAGCAGCGGCTCATTCCCGTTCAAGCTTGCATGGGATGAGAATGAGAAGATCTGGTTCAGCGAGTATCATCCCGGCAACCCTGACTATTGGGATGGACTGAAGCAAGTAAACTCGGGGACGTATGGCGTTATTAAGGGCGATCAAAATTCTTCTGTTGCCGTTTCAGCCAACAATGATTTTCACATTGCCTGGCAGGCGGAATACAACAGCAAGGGAATAATCATGTACAACAAAAACCTCTCCAGCGTCTATAGCCAGTTTGGTCCTCCTACCGGGACAACGGCGTTTTACCGACCATCAATAACCGGTCATTTGCAGGGACGTGCGAGTATCGCGTGGCATGATAATCTTAACAGGGTATGGGCAAACAATTATGATGGAACACTCTGGACGCGGGGAGATTTCCTCGCGACAAGTGCAACGAATCCATCAACCTCAGTCATGAACCCACAGGGAGGGGAAGCCAGACTGATTTGGTCAAAAGGGTCGGCCGCTCCATTCAGGATTGACCAGCATACCTCAGGTTTATCGAGAGAAGGTTTGGAGATGGCCGAATCCCGAAGGAGAATCATTGTGAGAGATCGAGGCAGTCAAGCATTCATCTCTGCGGAAATCACTCAACCTGTTCTCCTGGGTTCCAACCGTCGAATCACTCTTGACTTCTCGGAGGTGAGTGATGACGCTGTACTGACATCTCAATATGCGTCAATACTGTTAGAGTCGGTGCCATTCTCGCTCGAAGCCGGAGTTCAAGCAATCAAGGTTCATCGTGTGGTGGCGTCAAGAGGCCTTCAGTTATTGGCGAGCCAACCGCGTGTGAAATGTGAAATCATTGATGCGTTGACGGGTTCAGTTATTCACGAGTTTGGCGTAATTGATGTTCCGGTAGTTTCATCTTCCCAGTCCATTTCTGATAGCGTAGAGTTTGGAGTTCCTTCGTTGCCCCCGTCAAGCTTCAAGCTTCGAGTGAGACTGGAAGGTCTGTCGTTTGCCGACACAAATATTCAGGTATCCTTGGTGAAAGCATTTCAAATCCAATCGACACTCTCATCAACATCAGGTCAGATTGCTGAAGGACATGTGACCCCTGACCTGCGTCAGAACTACCCAAATCCCTTCAACCCTTCAACGGAAATCACGTTTGAGGTTGTTGAGATGTCGCATGTGACATTATCGGTTTTCGATCTTCTCGGTAGAGAGGTAACAACTCTTGTCAATGACAGGATGTCTCCAGGAGTTCACAGGGTGACATTTGAATCGTCTCAACTGCCCGCCGGTGTCTATTTCTACAGGATGAATGCCGGCTCTCATTCCGTTACACGCAAAATGCTCTTTTTGAAATAACCGACTACGGTTGATTCCGCAGCCAATTTTGGGTATTTTATGACATGAAAATTGGCAATGTGGAAATCGAAAAGGGGATTCTCCTCGCTCCTATGGAAGACGTGACGGATCTGCCGTTCAGGGTGATCTGTAAGCGCCTCGGGGCGGATATCGTTTACACGGAGTTTGTAAACTCAGACGGCTTGGTGCGTGGTTCCGAGAAGACTCGCAAGAAAATGGCTTTTTGGGAGGAAGAACGACCGTTTGCCATCCAGATCTATGGTGGCGAAATCGAAGCGATGGCCGGAGCGGCCCAAATGGCTGAAAGCTTCAATCCGGATATTATCGACATCAACTGTGGTTGCTGGGTGAAGGATGTGGCAATGCGAGGGGCCGGTGCCGGGCTGTTGCGTGACCTCCCCAAAATGGAAAAACTTGCCTCTACGGTCGTCAATGCTGTCAAGATTCCTGTTACGCTCAAGACCCGTCTTGGTTGGGATGCAAACAGCATCCGTATCGTTGATGTTGCGAAGATGTGCGAACAGGTGGGAATCAAAGCCCTCACCGTGCATTGTCGCACTCGCGATCAGGGACACAAAGGATCTGTGGACTATTCATGGATTCCGAAAATAAAAGCAGCGGTTTCCATTCCCATCATCGTTAATGGCGATGTGGTGAGTCCGGAAAATGTGAAGCATGTATTCGACACCACGGGCTGTGATGCCGTGATGATCGGCCGTGGGGCCGTATTGAACCCCTGGATCTTCCGTCAGGCCAAACACTATCTCGCAACAGGCGAACTTCTCCCCGAAGCAAGCATTGACGAGCGCGTAACTCTGCTGAAACAGCATCTTGCGCTGTCAGTGGACTATAAAGGGGAGAGAGTCGGCGTCATCGAACTCCGCAAGCACTACTCCGGTTTCTTGCGCGGTTTGCCGCATGTGTCAAAGATCCGTACAGAGCTGATGCAATTTACTGAAGCGGCACCGATACTCGAGCATCTTACGCGGTTCCTGGAGTTATACAGTCCGGGAGAATATTCCTCTGAGACTGTGGCAGCGTAGTTGGTTTGCTGTTTGTTGAATCTCACTCCTCATTTCCGTATTTTTTCACCGCGGTAAATACTAATCTTCCCTCACTCCAGAAGTTTCATGGATAAAAAAGAAATCGCAGATGTCCTTGATGAAATGGGAACTCTGTTGGAGTTGCAGGGAGCAAATCCCTTCAAAGCTCGTGCATATCACAACGCCTCCCGTGCCCTGGAAGGAATCACCGACGAACTCGCTGCATTGGTTGACAATGGTTCCCTTCTCGAAGTCGATGGTATCGGCAAGACCACAGCCGAGGTTATTTCTGACCTTCTGAAAAAGGGAAAATCCAAAGACTACGATGAACTCCGCAAGGCCTTTCCTGAAGGCGTGTTGGATATGTTGCGGATTCAAGGGCTGGGTCCGAAGAAAGTAAAGCTGATATATGACAAGCTGAAAATCAGCAGTCTGAACGAACTTGAAACGGCGGCACGTGAAAACAGGCTTGCAGGCTTGGCCGGCTTTGGCGAGAAAACCGAGCAAAATATCCTCAAGGGTATTGAAGCGTTGCGCCGGCGGAGCGACAAATCGAATTATCATAAAGCGGCCGAGGCCGCTGGACGTGTGTTCAATGATCTGATGGAACAAAAGGGAATAACACGCGGAGAAATCGCGGGTAGTCTCCGTCGCCGGAAAGAAATTATTGGTGATATTGATCTGTTGCTCAGCGCGAAAGACTCCCACAGACCAAAACTTATGCAGGCATTTGTCTCACATCCGGATGTGCAGACTGTTCTCGCCAACGGAGAGACGAAGTCCAGTGTTGTGCTGAAGGCAGGCATCAGTTGTGATCTCCGGATTGTTGATGACAGTGAGTTCCCGTTTGCGCTGAACTACTTCACTGGCAGCAAGGAACACAACGTCGAGATGCGCTCCCGTGCCCGCAAGTACGGCCTGAGTCTGAACGAGTACGGATTCTCAAAGTTGGACGCGGAAGAGACACGCGGCAAGGCCAAACAAGTTGTGAAGTGCAAAACCGAATCTGATATTTACAAAGCACTGGATTTGAAGTATGTGCCACCAGAGTTGCGTGAGAATATGGGTGAGGTGGATGCCGCCGAAAAAGGCACACTCCCGCAGTTGGTGGAGTGGGAAGACATCAAAGGTACATTCCACTGTCACACCACGTACAGCGATGGTGTCAACACCATTGAACAAATGGCAAAAGCGGCCAGAGCTCTCGGTTGGCAATATCTCGGCATTGCCGACCATAGTAAGTCTGCCGCGTATGCCGGTGGATTGAGCGAAGAACGTGTGCATGAACAGCACAAGGAAATTGATACGTTAAACAAGAAGTCCAATGGCTTTCGAATTCTCAAAGGGACCGAATGCGACATTCTCGCCAATGGTGATCTGGATTGGTCAGAGAGTGTTCTTGCATCATTTGACTATGTCGTTGCTTCGGTTCACAGCATCTTTAATCTGAGTGAATCGGAAATGACAAAACGTATCATCAAAGCCATAACGAACAAGCACGTTACCATGTTGGGTCATCCGACCGGACGACTGCTTCTTTCACGCGACGGCTATCCGGTGGACATGATCAAAGTCATTGATGCGGCGGCAGACCATGGCAAGATCATTGAAATCAATGCTCACCCGATGCGACTCGACCTGGACTGGCGGCTCTGCAAGTACGCGAAGGAAAAGGGGGTCCTCATTTCCATTAATCCCGATGCCCATAATATTGAAGGGCTGAATGACGTTCGCTACGGGGTGGGTATTGCACGAAAAGGTTGGTTGGAGAAATCAGATGTGCTCAACACACGTTCGCTCGCTGGTGTGCTCAAATTCCTCTCTATTGCATAGGCAGTTGATGAATTCACGGAGCATTGCTGCCATGCAGGTATCTGAAGTTGTGGTGAAGAGAACCTGATATGGCTGAAGAAACGCGCATACTTATCATCGACCGACTCCGTTCTCATTTGCAGGAATTGCAGAGTTTCTCGAATGGGTTGACGGAAGAACAGTTGAAAGAACGGCCTGCAACCGGGTCCTGGTCGATTCATGAGATCGCCATGCATCTTGTTGAATTGCAGGATGTGTACGTCGAACAGATGGCGCGAATGCTCGTGGAAAAGCAACCGGTAATCATCCCACATGTATGCACGCATACCAACGGCAGTTACCTGTCACTCTGTTTCCCGGAGCAAATACGATCGTACATGGAACAACGCAAGACCCTAACGTCGCTTCTCCAATCGCTCGATGACAAACAATGGCGGAGAGAAGGGAACCATCCCGATGTGAAAAACTATACCGTTGAAAAATGCATGGAGTCGTTGATGAGACATGAGGAGCACCACCTGTACGAAATGTTTAATGTGTTTTTTGGTGTGAAGGGATAGTCCATGAGCCGGTTTAAGCGCCATGTCTTTGTTTGTCTCAATGAACGTTCTCCTGAGCACCCGAAAGGGTGTTGTCTGTTGAAAGGATCGGCAGAGGTACGGGACACGTTGAAAGAGGAGTTGAAGAAACGCGGACTTGCAAGATATATCAGGGCCAACAATGCTGGTTGCCTCGATGCTTGCGAGTTTGGCATCACCATGGTCATTTATCCTGAAGGGATCTGGTACGGTGGAGTGAAGAAAGA
>CAZIHJ010000007.1:0-52466 GCA_964538485.1 uncultured Chitinophagales bacterium
ATTGCGAACGTCAACGAAGAGTGTTAAGGAAAAAAAGGTGGGGACGGTAGTGGCTGCGGACAAGATCATTATCCGTGGGGCACGTGTTCATAATCTCAAAAACATTAATCTTGAATTTCCGCGCAACAAGCTCGTTGTTATTACGGGAGTGAGCGGTTCCGGCAAGTCCAGCCTTGCGTTCGATACGCTCTATGCTGAAGGCCAAAGGCGATACGTGGAGAGTTTGTCGTCGTATGCCCGCCAGTTCCTTGAGCGTATGGACAAACCGGATGTTGATGTCATCCAGGGGATCAGTCCTGCACTCGCTATTGAACAGAAAACATCCACGCGCAATCCCCGATCCACGGTGGGTACCACAACAGAAGTGTATGATTACCTCCGCCTGTTGTTCGCCCGGGTAGGCAGAACGTATTGCTCGAATTGCGGACGATTGGTAACAAAGGACTCCGTTCATACTGTTACTGAGGCGTTGCGCGAAGAGCTCAAACGTAACGAAGGGACGTTGAAACTGTATGTGACATTTCCATTGCAGGCCCATCCTGACGAGAATCTCCAGCAAACGATTGCGAACCTCAAGAAGGAAGGTTTCTTCCGGGTGGTTGTTGCCGGGCAGCTCATTGACCTGAACGATGGTGAAGTGCCGGGCGGAACCCGGGTTGCGGATATTCAGGTCCTCGTTGATCGCCTGACTTTCGACAAAGGAGAAGATCCCACGCGTCTCGCAGATTCGATTGAGACCGCCTTTGCCTCCGGCAATGGTAATGCAACTGTCGTGCTTCCGGAGAAGTCGCAACGTCTGTATTTCAGTCAGAAGTTTGTTTGTGCACCCTGCAATATTGAATATGAAGAACCTAACCCCCAGCTATTCTCTTTCAATAACCCTTTTGGTGCGTGCCCGGAGTGTCAGGGTTTTGGCCGTGCCGTGGGAATTGATCTTAACCTCGTCGTGCCCAATACTTCGAAGAGTATCCGGCAAGGCGCCATTGCGCCTTGGACAACACCAAAGTTCAAACCCTTTCTGGAGAAGTTGATCCGTCAAGCTCCGTCAGGCAACATTCGGTTGGATATTCCCTTTGCGGATTTAAGTGATGATGAACGTGGGAAGATCATCAAGGGGTTTGGTGGCTACGAAGGTCTCAATGGGTTCTTCAAGATGGTGGAGAAGAAATCATACAAGATTTATTATCGGGTCTTGTTGAGCCGCTATCGGGGCTACACAACATGCCTCACCTGTGACGGTTCCCGGTTGAGGCAAAGTGCAATGAATATCAAGCTAGGCGGGAAGAACATCGGCGAAGTGGTCCGGATGACGATTGCACAAACAGCGGACTTCTTCTCTACATTATCGCTCAGTCCGTATGAGCTGGAAATCGGCAAACGGATTCTGGGGGAATTGAACAAGCGTATTGCATTCCTCAATGATGTGGGCATTGGATATCTCACGTTTGACAGACTGTCCAATACGCTTTCCGGGGGAGAGTCACAACGTATTAATCTGGCAACTTCCCTCGGATCTTCTCTCGTTGGTGCCATGTATGTGCTTGACGAGCCCAGCATTGGTTTGCACCCGCGTGATAATGAACGGCTTATTCGAATCCTAAAAGCCTTGCGTGACGCCGGCAATTCCGTTGTGGTTGTCGAGCACGATGCCGACATGATGAAGGCGAGTGACATTATTGTGGATATGGGACCAAAGGCAGGTGAGCATGGTGGCCAGGTTGTGTATGCCGGACCCTCGTCTGATATTATCCGCTCGCCCGATTCTCTCACCGGGCAGTATCTTTCAGGCAAGCTGGCAATTCCCTTTCCGCGCAACAGGCGGACGGGAAAGGGGTTGTCTATTGCAATTGAAGGGGCCACAGCACACAATCTCAAAGGTGAATCAGTCCGCTTTCCCTTGAACAGGTTGGTATGTGTGACTGGTGTGAGTGGAAGCGGGAAAAGCACGCTCGTTCATGACATTCTCTATGGTGGTTTGAAGAGAATGAAAGGAGAATCAGTCGAGCGCGTTGGCATATTTACATCTCTTTCGGGCTCGGAGCATATCAGCTCGGTTGAGCTGGTTGATCAATCGCCGATCGGCCGCAGCCCTCGTTCCAATCCGATTACCTACATTCAGGTCTTCGATCACATTCGCAATCTGTTTGCGGGTGTTCAGGCATCCAAGGTTCATGGTTTCAAGTCGGGACATTTCTCGTTCAATGTTCCGGGCGGGCGATGTGAATCGTGCGAGGGAGATGGTGTGGTGAAAGTGGAAATGCAGTTTCTTGCAGATCTGTATCTCCCCTGCGATGCTTGCAAAGGGAAACGGTACAGACCGGAGATTCTGCAGGTAACATATCGGGGGAAGAACATCGACGATGTACTGAATATGACGGTCAGTGAAGCTATCCAGTTCTTTGGTTCAGAAGCTACCGGTCGCAAGACGGCCCAGAAGTTAAAGGTGTTGCAGGATGTCGGGCTCGGATACATACGGCTAGGACAGTCAGCCACCACGTTGTCCGGAGGAGAAGCTCAGCGTGTCAAACTCTCTGCCCATCTGAATGCCTCTGATGATGGTCGACATACACTGTTCATACTGGACGAACCGACGACCGGATTGCATTTTGATGATATTGCCAGACTGCTGTCATGTTTCAATGCACTGATTGAGGCAGGAAACTCTGTCATTCTGATCGAACATAATCTTGATGTGATCAAATGTGCGGACCATGTGATTGATCTTGGCCCCGAAGCCGGTGCAGCAGGTGGAAGAATTGTTGCGGTTGGCACACCGGAGGAGATTGCTGGAAACAAAGAATCGCATACCGGGCGATTTCTGCGGGAGTATTTATCATCCTGACATGAGGCCCAGTGATTGGCATCACTACATGCGGAACGGGATTGTATTAGATTGGTTGTGCAATAACAATTGAAAGGCACTGGATACACAATGGATTTAGGGGAGGTCCTGCGTGCGATTCCAGTGCCTTTCGCAATTCTAGTAGGAAAGGCCGACGTTCAACGTAATAAAGAACCCGCCAAAATCCTTCTTCGTCCCTGCCACTTCACCTGTTCGCTCGTTGTAGAGTGATGGGAGCCCGTCCGAAAAGAGATACGTGAAGTAATAGCGGAAGTTGACTCCAAACAGATTGTTCTTATCCGAGCCAAAATTTGCTCCCACTCCAACAAAAGCGGAAGCAGTATAATGTGGCCGGCCCTTTCCCAGGCTCTTAAAGAAGTCCACTTGTCTGATTTGAATACCTGTGGTTGTTTGTGTTATCTCTGTAAATGGTGAGACGAAAATCAATGACGGGCCCGCACCGGCATTGATGTACGGACGAAACGTATCCATGATGTCCTCTCGAAACAACCGATGCTGTACTCCGAACATCAATGGCATTACAAGGAACCGGTTCAGTTTGCCCGGGACAAATGAGACTTGCGTATAAGGATCGTAACGCTCGACCTCTCTGCCGTCTTTCGACTCCGAGATTGAAAATGAGGCGAACCCGAAAAGATCCTGAGTGAACTCTCGTCGATAAAATGTGCCGAGTCCGAATCCATCGTTTGAGATTAGAATATCAAGGCCCCAGGCATTGAGGCGTGGTTCGGTCAAGGGGGAGTTCAGGTCCAACGAGTCGGTATTCGGTGAGCTAAACTGGAGTGAGGATGATTCCTGTGCAAGGCCTTGAAACGAAACAACCGTCAGCACAACGGCCATCCATGTCAACTGCTTCAGTCCCTTCTTCATACCTCTCCTCCTCCAAGGCGGTTTATGAACATCAATATTAGTACTTCATCAAGATAATTTCTTTTATCGGGAAATGCAATCAGAGGATACGGAGGATGACAAACTTGAGGTAGTGTGTTTCAGGGACCCGTGGTAAGACCGGATGGTCCGGGGATGCACCCCTCCAATCGAGCATTTGAATACGGCGCCCAACCCGCCGGGCGGACTCTGCGATGATGTCAATGAAAACACCGGATTCAATATGATGGGAACAGGAGGCGGTCACCAGAATGCCACCCGGCTGTACGACACGCATCCCCTTCATCTGAAGTTCGCGATAGCCCTTCCTCGCAGCAGGTACCGTCTTTCTGTTCTTGGTGAACGACGGTGGATCGAGAATAACCATATCGAAAACTTCTCCGGCAAGATGCAGTTGTTCGAGCTTTTCAAAAACATCACCCTGCTCGAAACGGACGTTGCCAAGTGTGTTCGTGGAAGCGTTTAGCGACGCCCTCCGAATAGCTTCTTCAGAAATGTCAATGCCTGTCACTTCCCTTGCTCCTGCCGCTGCTGCATTCAATGCGAACCCCCCATAATTGCAGAAGCAGTCGAGTACCCGGGCGTTCTTGCTGAATCTCCGGATTGTCAGTCTATTCTCCCGTTGATCAAGGAAGAACCCGGTTTTTTGTCCATGCAGTGCGTCAATCGCATAGCGTATCCCGTGTTCAACGATCTCAGTTTCGTGCTCTGTACCGCGCAACATGCTCGAGTGCATGGGAAGAGTCTCGAGTGCTCGCAACGGGGATTCGTTACGTTCAATAATCGAGGCGGGATGGAGCAAGGATTCGATGGCATTACAGAGTAGCTGCAGGCGCGCATCCATGCCAAAGGAAAGAGCCTGCACAACAATCAGGTTATTGAAGCGATCGATGACAAGTCCGGGCAAAAAATCGCTTTCACCATGAACAAGACGGTACACGGTACTGTCGGGAAAAAGCTTCTCGCGCAAACGCAACGCATCAGTAAGGCGCTGTGTAAAGAATTCCTGATCAAGCACAACGGCAGTTGCGGAGAGGATACGGACGGCAATAAGCGAATGAGGATTGTACAGACCGACGCCGAGTGATTCGCCTCGCGATGAACCAACCTCAACGAGATCCCCGATCACCGGTCCACCACGAATCTCGCTGATTTCGTTGCTAAATACCCATGGGTGGCCGCCAGCAATGCGTCTGTCTTCGTTCTTTTTGAGAAGAACATGTTTATCGAGTGAAATTGTTTTCATCGCGCACCAAGTTATCAAGTTCAACTCCGAATAGCAACACTCACGTTCGTTGATATTCGCGACCATATTGGTTACCTTTTCATATTCTCCAGCACAAGTGGTGAGAGTATGTCGCCTTCATTATTTGAGTGCATCATTTTTGACATGGATGGCACTCTGACACAAACCAATGAGCTCATCTTCGCGAGCTTCAATCACGTTGCGGAAAAATACCTTGGCCGAACGCTGACAACTGAACAGATTATCGCGCTCTTCGGGCCACCTGAAGAAGGCGGAATAGAGCGGTTGGTGGGAAAGGCCGATGTGGGATCTGCAATGAATGACCTGTGCGCTTTTTATGCCGCGCACCACTCTCGTATGGCAAGGTTGCATGAAGGTGTCGAAAAAACACTTGCCTATCTTAGAAGCCGGGGGATTCGCCTTGCAGTCTTCACGGGCAAAGGATCAAGGACGGCGAACATCACCATGGCCAATCTGGATCTCGCCGGTTACTTCGATCTTGTGGTTTCCGGGACAGACGTGAAGCAACACAAGCCGCATCCCGAGGGCATCGAACGTATCATCAGTACATTTTCTGTCTCACGAGATCGCACTCTTATGGTCGGGGACTCACTGTCCGACCTCGCTGCTTCCCGTTCGGCCGGTGTTCATATGGCAGCTGTGTTATGGGATTCCTACGACAGGGAACGCATGCTCAAACAGGAAACACGTCTGACGTTTCATACGGTCGAAGAAATGACAACGTGGTTTCACGAGCATATCAATTGACCGTTCGGAGTTAAGCTGGTGAACGACGAACATCCTGCGCTCTCTCTCAACCTCGCCAGGTTTGGTCTTCCGGCAATCATCCTCATATTCTATATGACAGCGATACTCGCATTTGAGTACACGCCCGATTCCACTTACGAGGAGCTTCTTCTGGCAAAAGGGCTGACCGCTGGTGACATTAGCACACCGGGTACAATATGGAGGTTGCTGCTCGGTGTTGGCGAGCTGCTTCATCTTGATTCGCTGCTTGTCGTAAAGGTATTAAGTCTCCTTTTCTCTTGCGCGGCAATCCTCATGAGTTTCCTTATTGCCTTTGAGATCCTCGTGGATCGGGTGCTTGCCTTTTCCATTGCACTTGTCGTCGGGGTACAACCGTGGCTGATACAGCTTGCTGTCTCAGGAAGTTCCGTGTCCCTTGGTGCAGCGTTGACGCTTGCCACGGTATTCTTTATGCTCAGAAATGAATATCTCCTTGCGGCCATACTTGCCGGTGTGTCCGCGTTGACATTCTGGCAAGGAACCGGATTGTTGATCATCCTTGTGATTGACGCACTAATGAATTCTCTGAGCCCCCAACGAGGAATGAAAGTCGCAGCCAGCGTATTACTGGTCGGACTCGTCACGTGGCTTCCATGGACTCTCTTTGCTCTGGTAACAAAGCATACAGTTGGTCTTCCCGACATCGTTCCTGTTACGGATGTGGAATTGCCATCCCTGACGACTACAGTTGTGTTGATCGTGCTTGGCATTTCAATTGCAATCATGGCGGGCATTTCCTGGCGCGAGGGCGGTGAATCCGGAGCATTATTGCGCAACCAGTTGGCTCCAACAATGGTCGTTCTTTGGTTGGGACTTTCATCCTGGATTTCAGGATCATTTTCGTGGCTGATCGGACTACCAATTTGTTTAGCTCTTCTGGTACTTACCTTGCGAATGTTCCTCGCTGCGAACAACCGTGGCCATCTCGTCCATGGATACTCTTTTCTCGTCATCGGAGTCCTCCTCGTGCTGTTTCAACTCGACTTTTATAGAAGCACAAAACCCTGTATGCAATCCCGCATTGCGAGTTCAAATGAGCTGATGGCCATCGCGTACTGGATTCGTTCGAACGTGCCGGTCGCAAATGAAGTCAACGCCGATTCCCCCTGGATATTGGCGTACTATTCCGGACGACGTATTGACAGGGTGAATGATGTGCCAGCAATGTATGTGGTTTCTTCCGTGCGACCGGATACAAGCTATAAACCCGTGTATGATCCAGTGAAGGAATACCCCGACCAGTTTGTTGGTTCATCAGATCGGTGGAGATTGTGGAGGAGGATGTAAATGAAGTATCTGATGTTCGGCGTGGTGATTTGTTTTGCGCTGTGCCTTGCACCTTACGCCGCCTGGCCGGCTGAACCCGGAAGGGTTTCTCTTCGAGGCATCACGGTGTATGGGGCAGGTGGCGAACATGCGTTCCCTGTCATCGTGCGTGACACCGTCTATCGCAGAGGAAAACCACAGGTGACTTCAGGTTCCCTGACTATTCAATTTGATGTTGCTGCAGATGAGCCGCCACAGCTGAAGATCCGGTTTCTCCATTGCACACGCGATTGGGTTGTGGAGGACAATCCGTTTCTGCAGGATGATCAACACAACACATCATTCACGCTCGAGTACAAGGCCTCGCCCGGTGGCGTGCGACACTATAATTATCGTTACATCAATCGTTTTCCCGATGCGAGAGACATTGTCCGATTCACATATTCCGGAAATTGGATGTTTCGTGTCATGGACAAGAGTGAAACGGAGGTATTTGCAGAAGGTCGATTCATGGTTGTTGATAATATCTCACCGGTGATGGTTGATATTTCCAATGAATACATGACCGAACTTGCTTCCCCCCTGAATCAAGTCCACAAGGTCAAGGCGACTGTCAAGCTTCCTGACGAAATCGAAGGGGCGCGCTATTCTGCTGTTGATGTGTACCAAAATCGTCGCCTCCACGATCCATTTCGGATTGATGAGCAGGATCGTGATCCATACACATTTGTCGATGGGTACAACACAGGTACCCGGACATTTTCCATATCCAATATTCACCCCGGCAACGAGTACCGTGTGTTTGATCTTAGCAACGCAACGCGCTATCCCAATTGGGCTGTTGCCCGATCGCTGGAGGGCGTTGATCTACCCCGGGTCTCTTGGCTAGGGGCACCCGACCATAACGGCATTACGGTGCTTAACAAGTTCGCCGGTCTCAATTCCGACTATCTCGATGTCGAGTTTCGATTTGATCCTGCACACCTTCATCAGAAGTTGACTTCTGGTGATCGCAACGTGTATCTTGTAAGTTCGTTCAACGCCTGGGTGCCGTCCGGAAGGGATACCATGGGATTTGATGCAAGTGAACGTCTATTCACCACCAACCGTCTTCTTCGTCGGGGTGTCTATGACTACCAGTATGTGACAGGGAGATTGGATGAGCAACAGAAAGTGGTCGAGGTGGACTGGCTTGAGTTGGAGGGAAACGACTGGAGGACGACGACCACGTACACTGTGTTCGTTTATTATAAAGACCCGCGGTTCAGTGGGATCGATCGGATTGTAGGTTACGGCACCGGTGAAAGTGTTTCCGCACTTCCGGGATCAAGGTAAATGGAGGCTCGCATGGACCGTGTTGCAGTCGGCGTGATTGGTATTGGCCATCTGGGTTCTCTGCATGCAAAAATGCTCACCCAAATTCCCACGGCGAATTTCATGGGTGTGTTTGATATTGACGGAAGCAAGTCCGGTCGTGTTGCCGCAGAGTTTGGTGTGCGGGCATACGACTCTCTCGATGCATTGCTCTCTGAAGTCGATGCGGTCACTGTCGCGACAAACACGATGACACATTTTGAGACAGTGCGCAAGGCGCTTGAGGCCGGAAAGCATGTGTTTGTTGAGAAACCCATCACTGATACGGTTGAGGAAGCAGATCAGCTTTGCACAATTGCACGAGGGCGAAACCTCATACTTCAAGTGGGTCATATTGAGCGATTCAATCCGGCCATCCTGGCGCTCGAGAAGTACGACATCAGCCCGATGTTTGTCGAATCCCACCGGCTTGCTCAGTTCAATCCCCGGGGAACCGACGTTGCCGTGGTGCTCGATCTGATGATTCATGATATCGACATCATTCTCAGTTTTGTGCGTTCTCCGGTTTCGCACATCGACGCCAACGGGGTGGCGGTTGTGTCTGACAGCGTGGATATAGCGAACGCCCGGATCCAGTTTGAGAATGGCTGTGTTGCGAACGTCACCGCATCGCGCATTTCGCAGAAGAAGATGCGGAAGATGCGGCTGTTCCAAAGAAACGAATATATCTCTATTGATTTCTCAGAAGGGCTGGCCGAAGTCTTTCGCATGTTGAAAGAGGATGATCCCACTGTCCCGGGAACTATGATGCTCGGCGAACTCGGTTCAGGAAAAAACAAACGCAAAATTGTGTACGAGCAGCCAGAGGTGAAGGAGGTCAACGCACTTCAGTACGAACTGGACCTTTTCCTTCAGTGCGTGCGTACCGGTACCAGGCCTGTCGTTTCAGGTGACGATGGAAAGCGTGCGTTGGAGGTTGCCGAGAATATCATGCGCAAGATTGACCAACATACGATGCGTGCCTCGTGATCGATAGCCAGTCACATATTATCCTTGACAATACACTTCTCAAACGCATTGGTGGGGTGGGGGATGAAGTTGGCGCGGAAGTGTTTGTTGTAGGTGGTTATGTGCGTGATACGCTACTCGGGTTGAATGGAAAGGATATCGATATTCTTGTCATCGGCGATGGAGTGTCCTTTGCGCGTGCTGTTGCGCGTTCACTCGGTGTACACACTGTCGTCGTTCATGAGAAATTCGGCACTGCCTTGGTTCCTGTTGACGGCGGAAAGGTGGAATTCGTAGGTGCAAGGAAGGAGCACTATATCCCCGAGTCGCGGAAGCCGATGGTGCAAGGTGGAACCCTCGAGGAAGACCTGGCGCGACGGGATTTTACGGTGAACGCGCTTGCCGTCTCGTTGAATGATCGCTCGTACGGCCGACTTCTTGACCCATTCAATGGGCGCCAGGATTTGCGGGATAAGATTCTTCGTACGCCACTGGATCCTCTGACGACATTTGGGGATGATCCGTTACGCATCATGCGGGCGATCAGGTTTGCCTCACAGCTTCAGTTTGATATTGACGAGCAGGCACTTCAGGGCGTGCGTTTGATGGCACCAAGACTTTCCATTATTTCCCAGGAGCGGATTACCGATGAGTTGCTGAAGATCCTGAGAACACCAAAACCCTCCGTCGGGTTACGATTGATGTTTGATACGGGCGTGATGCAGATTGTCTTACCGGAAGTTGCGCAGATGGCTGGTGTTGATCAACGGAAAGATCATCATCATAAAGACGTCTTCCTGCATACCTGCATTGTTGTGGACAATATTGCACAAACAACAGATAATGTCTGGCTGCGATTAGTTGCCCTCATGCATGATATTGCCAAGCCAAGAACGAAAGCATTCAAAGAGGGTATCGGGTGGACGTTCCACGGACACGAGGAACTTGGTGCACGCATGATGAAATCCATCTTCCGGAAACTAAAACTTCCAATGGATCCGCTGCCATATGTAGAGAAACTCGTTCGCTTGCATTTGCGGCCGATGGTTCTTGTGGATGAAATTGTGACTGATTCCGCGGTACGCAGGCTCGTATTCGAGGCAGGCAACGATGTTGACGATTTGATGAAACTCTGTCGTGCAGACATTACCTCCAAGAATCCCCGCCTCGTGGAGAGATATCTCCGCAACTACGATGTCGTGATGCAGAAAATTGTTGAAGTGGAGGAGAAGGACAAGCTTCGCAACTGGCAGCCTCCGGTCAAAGGGGAGGAAATCATGGCAGTCTGTGGTCTCCCACCCGGAAAAGCGATCGGCCTCCTCAAAACAGCAATTGAAGAAGCGGTTCTCGACGGCCGGATTCCGAATGAACATGATGCCGCGCTGGAGTACTTGTTACAAGTGAAAGATGACATTCTCTCCCTGGCTCAGAAATAGACTTTTCCGATGAAACTTTTGCTTCCAGAATAACGTCTAATCTCTTGACATTACTGTACAAGAGGTGGCTTTTTCCTCCCGAAATCCCACTAAATCGATGGAGTCAGATATGAGATCCCTGGCAATAACCGGTAGTATTGTGATGGCCGGACTGCTTCTGTTTGTGAATCTGGGTGCTGCCCAGCAAAAAACGCTGACGCTTGATCAGGCGAAACAGATCGCTCTCGAGCAAAATCTCAATGTTGTTCAGGCACAGAACAATGTTGAATCAGCGCAGGCTCGAGCGCTCGCTGCACGCGGCGAGTACCTGCCATTTGTTTCGGCGTCCGCCAATTGGAGGAGATCTCAAAATGATAGCCCCGGAGGGTCATCGGTGGTCTTATCCAGTGGCCAGATCATTCCGGGATCGTCCGGGTTCAGCGTGAATAATTCCTTCTCAACAGGTATTGATCTGAGCTATACGATTTTCGACGGTTTCCGCCGCGAGGGAAATCTCGGGGCAGCGACTTCGAATGCTGTTGCTTCGGAACATACGTCCACCCGTGCACGCCAGACAGTCATTTACCAAACGGAATCCGCGTACATCAGTGTCCTCAGGAACGAGCAGCTCGTAAAGGTCAGCGAGGAGAATCTTAAACGTGACCTCAGGCAGTTGGAGCGTATTACGGAAGCAAATCGTGTAGGAGCGCTTTCTCTTGCAGACGTATATCGCCAACAATCACAAGTTGCCCAGGATGAACTGACCCTGATCCGTGCTCAGAACGACTATGATAAATCCAAAGCAGATTTCGTTGCGCTCATTGGCCTGGATGTGTTTGAAGAGTATCTGTTCACCGATCCCGGATTGGAGAGTCAACTTGCAGCTCTTGAGAATGGTGTACCTTCCACGACGCAACCGCACAACGTGGGTGAGCTTACTCAGCGTGCAATTGCAGCGCGTCCTGACTATCTCAGCGTTCAGGAAGGATACGATGCGGCAGAGTCCGGCGTCTCCTCGGCACGTGCGGGGTATCTGCCGACCATCTCAGCGTCGGCCGGGTATTCACTGTCGAATGACCGCCTTTCCCGGATTACGGACAACAAGTCACTGAACTGGGGTATTGGACTTCGCTGGAATCTGTTTGATGGGTTTCAGACGAACCAGTCTCTGCAAGCGGCAATTGTGCAACGGCGAAATGCAGAGGTGTCGATGCACCAGGCGCAGCGTGATATCAGTGTCGAGATGAAGAAAGCATTACTGGACCTGGATGCTGCAGGCAAGGCCCTTGAAGCAAGTCTGAAAGGACTGAAGTCCGCCCAGGAGGATCGCAAGATTGCAGAGGAACGGTACAACCTTGGTGCCGGAACACTTTTGGACCTCTTGACGGCAAGTGCCGGCTACGTCAGCGCGCAAGCGAACAAGGTGAACGCTGCCTATGGATATATCATAGCACAGCGGAATATCGAGTACGTGCTCGGTGAACGTACCTACTAACAGGTGTCCGATCAAAGTTTGATTCCACTCAACGAAAGGAGTGTTTGAATTATGTCCGTAAAGAAATCAAAGAAAAAACTCTTCATCTTCTCCGGCATCGGGTTGGTTGTGATTGCTCTGGTTTTGATTCTGTTCCTCGGGAGCAAAAAAGAGACCGTTGTCGCGATCCAAGTCGAGAAGGTAAAGCGTCACACCATTACACAAGTGGTGACGGCAACTGGAAAGATCCAGCCGGAAGTTCAGGTGAAGATCTCTCCTGAAGTTAGCGGCGAGATTGTTGCGCTGCCGGTGAAAGAGGGTCAAAAGGTGAAGAAGGGTGATCTCTTGATGAAGATCAAGCCCGACACCTATGTGGCCCAGCGGGATCAATTTGCTGCAGGGCTGCTTTCTGCAAAGGCGGCGCTCAGCCGGACCGAGCCGGAGTTCAAACGCTTCGATGAACTCTATAAGAAGAATCTTGTGTCAGAGGCCGAATACGATCAGGCAAGGGCTTCATACGAATCAAGCAAGGCACAATACGCGCAGGCAAGGGCGTCGCTGGATCAGGCGGAAGAAAGTCTGAGAAAAACAACGGTGTTTGCCCCAATGGATGGCACTATCAGCCAGCTAAATTCCGAACTTGGCGAGCGTGTGTTGGGGACACAACAGTTTCAGGGTACAGACGTCATGACTGTTGCTGACCTTAGCCGCATGGAGGCCCGTGTTGATGTGAGCGAAACAGATGTAGTGTTGCTCTCTGTCGGTGATACAGCGCGTATTACGGTGGATGCCATGCCCGAACGCAAAGTAAACGCCATCATTTATGAAATCGCAAACACGGCTAACACCAAAGGACTCGGAACGCAGGAGGAAGTGACGAATTTTCAAGTGAAGATGCGGATTATCGATAAGGGTGTAACATTGCGCCCGGGGATGTCGATGACAGCAGATATTGAAACAGAGACAAAGCAGAATGTGCTCGCTGTACCGATTCAAAGTGTCACAACCCGTGCTCCGAAAATGGAACAGAAGGAGGGGGAAAAGGACGGGCAGCAGGGCGAATTCGTGGTGAATGGTGGCGGATCCGGTCCGGGTAATGGTGGAATGAAACCGCGCGAGGTAGTATTTGTAATGGAAAATGGCGCGGTGAAGACCATGCAAGTGAAACGTGGTATCAGTAATGCCTCGCACGTTGAAATCATCGAAGGGATTGATGAAGGTGCTGAGGTTGTCTCCGGGAGCTACAAAGCGATCAATCGCGAGCTGGAGGATGGTACCAAGGTTCGCATTGAAGAACCGCGCAACCAACGTACTGGTGGCGGACCTCAGGCAGAGAACGCATAACCGACATCAGGGAAAACACAATGAATGTCATCGACCTCAAGAATATTACCAAGACCTACGATATGGGAGGAGCCGAGCAAGTGCAAGCATTGCGCGGAGCGTCACTCTCAATCGGTAAGAATGAATATGTTGCCATCATGGGTCCATCGGGTTCCGGAAAATCAACACTCATGAACGTTATTGGCTGTCTTGATACGCCGACATCCGGACTGTACGAATTTAACGGTGTTAACGTCAGCGATATGGATGACAACGAGCTGGCAAAGATTCGGAACAAAGAAATCGGGTTTGTTTTTCAGACATTCAACCTTCTTCCCCGGTCCGATGCTCTGCATAATGTTGAGCTTCCGTTGATCTATGCCGGCATCAATGCGGGCGAACGCCGGAGACGTGCGGAGGAAAAGCTGCAACACGTGGGTCTTGGCGATCGGATTCACCACAAGCCCAATGAACTTTCCGGAGGCCAGCGCCAGCGTGTCGCTGTTGCCCGTGCGCTTGTGACTAATCCGTCAATCATTCTTGCGGACGAGCCGACTGGAAATCTGGACTCCAAAACCGGCGAAGAAATCATGGGCCTGTTTGAAGAGCTTCACCGTCAGGGGAATACCATCATTCTCGTAACCCACGAAGCAGAGATTGCCGAGCACGCGCATCGCACGATCCGTCTGCGTGACGGGAAAATCGAAAGCGACGAGAAAGTCCTCAAACGAAAAACCTACGCTGTTGCATAACCAGCAAACGGAGGAAGAGTGTATTTGCTGACAGAGTTACAGGAAGGCCTCGCCATCTCGCTCAGGGCAATCCGGGCCAACAAGATGCGCTCTGTGCTCACCATGATGGGAATTTTCATCGGGATTCTTGCCGTGACAGGTATGGCGACCGCCATTGATTTTATCAATAAGGCGTTTGAGCGAAGTGCTTCGGCATTTGGCACAGAGACGATGTATGTCGAGAAATTCCCGTGGGTTTCGAATGACGACTGGTCAACAATGCGCTACAGTGGTGATTTATAAGTTGAGTATGCTGATTTGTTGCAGATTCATGCATCGCTTTTGGAGGCGGTAACTTCTGTGTTGGGGACGCGTCGCCCGGTCAAGTTTGAAGGGAATCAGATGGAAAGCGCGATCATCACCGGAACCACGTCCGCGTACATGAAGACCTCCGGCAATTCCTCCATCGATGGCAGGTTTTTCTCCGAAGAAGAGTCGTCGGGAGGGAGACCGGTATGCGCTATTGGTGCAATCGTTGCTGAAAACCTTTTCCCGAAGGGGGACCCCATTGGCAAGGTAATCCGTGTCGGAGGACATCCTTACACAGTATTAGGAGTGTTTGAGAAGCAGGGTGGTATGTTTGGAGAGTTTACCAGCGATACCAGGGTGTTTGTCCCTCTTCATTCTTTTATCAGCCATTTTGGTGGTCGCCGGTACGTCTCCATTCAGATCAAGGCCGTAAGTCAAAGAGCAATGGAAGATGCCAGACTTGAGGCAGAAGGCATTATGAGGAACATTCGACGCGTTCCTCCCGGCGCTCCCAGTGATTTTAGCATCAACGCTTCAGATCAGCTCACCAATTTCTTCGGACCCGTCAGTCTCACTATTGGTGCTATTGGTTTATTCATAACAGGATTGTCCCTCTTTGTCGGTGGAATTGGCATCATGAATATCATGTTCGTCTCGGTCACCGAACGCACGCGGGAGATTGGCATCCGTAAGGCCATCGGGGCAAAGAGACGGGCCATACTCCTTCAATTCCTTACCGAGGCCATTGTGCTGTGTATTGTGGGAAGTTTGATCGGCCTTTTCGTTTCATTTATTCTTGTTCTTATTGTCAGTAACATGATGGACCTTGAAGCATCCATGCCATTTGCTGTGGTGATTGTCGCACTGGTTGTTTCGGTTGTGGTGGGAGTCGTTTCCGGATTTCTCCCTGCCTATCGTGCTGCAAAAATGGACCCCGTGGAGGCATTACGATATGAGTAAAACCTTGCTTGATCTTGCGATGTTCAAGGAAAGCCTCGCAATGGCCTTGAATGCAGTTCGTACCAACAAGCTTCGTTCAGCCCTTACTCTGGTGGGTATTGTTGTCGGCATTTTTTCGATCATTTCTGTTATGACGGCAATGGGTGTACTCCGTAATGCCATTGAAGAGGGCATTATGCAGCTTGGAGCAAACACGGTGCAACTCCAGAAGTTTCCTCCCGGTGGGCCCGGTGGTGGGGAACGGTGGAGATTCCGTAACCGGAAGAACATCACTTACGAGCAGGCACTGCAGATTCGGAACAAAGCAACCCTCGCGGAAGCAGTTGGCATCGAAGCATGGGAGTTTGGGAGGATAATCTGGTGGAGCGGACAGAAAACCAATCCCAATGTTTCCGTCGCGGGCGAGAACCCCGAGGGACTGATAACAAATGACTGGGTCGTTGATAATGGCCGTGGTATTACCAACGAAGACATGGATCTTGGCCGTGACGTGGTGGTGATTGGGAATCCGGTTGCAGAAAAGCTCTTTCCCCCGAGTATTAATCCGCTCGGTGAGACAGTACGTATTGATGGGTCAATGTATCAGGTGATCGGTGTTCTGAAACCGAAAGGTGGTGTTCTTGGGGACGGCGACCAGGATAATCTTGTTATCATGCCCATCACCACGTTTTTCCAGAAATATGGAAAAGACAAAGACATCCATGTGATGGTAAAGGCATACAGCCGCGAAGTTGTAGACGATGCCATTGAGCAATCCCGCATGATTCTTCGTGCCGCACGCAAAGTCCCGCCTGGTGCCGAGGATGACTTTGGATACTTTTCCAACGACTCCATCCTGAAGCAGTTTAATGAGTTCACGCTGTATTTTCGCATTGGTGTCCTTGTTATCAGTTCTATTGCACTTCTCGCGGCCGGCGTCGGCATTATGAATATCATGCTTGTCTCGGTAACGGAGCGGACACGTGAAATTGGCATCCGCAAGGCAATCGGAGCGCAAAAGAGAGACGTCCTCTCACAGTTTATTATCGAAGCGATCATTCTTTGTCAGATTGGAGGCGTTCTTGGCGTTCTCCTCGGTATCATTGTTGGGAACGTTGTCATCGGGCTTTGGTTGGGGACGTCGATTGTAATTCCGTGGGATTGGGCTGTGATTGGAGTTGTAGTGTGTTCGCTTGTAGGGATGATCTTTGGCGTCTATCCTGCGTGGAAAGCATCGACACTCGATCCCATCGAGGCATTGCGCTACGAATAAATCGAATCCCATAAGGATTGTTCGCGCAGACACGAAACTGGGCGTAGCGTTCAGCATGTCCTGGTTTGGAGGTCTCCGGTATTGAGTCCTTCTTGATTTTGCCCTCCATTTTCTTATCTTTTTCCTGCAATTAGTATTTCTCTCCTCTGAAGAGGCGCCGACAAATCGCGTGTGGTTGAAGTTCTCCCTGCATACACTCCAGGTAATACTCATCGTTGCGTCCGTGATTTCAAGACCGTTCCTTTCAGCCCAGGAATTGCCCTCCAGTCCGGTTTTCAAGAGCTATCGCACTCCCGGTCTCGGTGCGCTCGTCGTACAATCCGACGCCACATATCAGATGTGGCAGACGTTCCAATTAACACAGAAGGCAAACGCCGGAGATGCTCTTGCACAGCATGAACTCGGCATCAGATACCTCATAGGTCGTGGTGTTCAAGCCGATACCGCAAAGGGAGCATATTGGACACTCAAAGCCGCGGCCCAACAACTGTTGCCGGCGCGATTCAACCATGGCATCCTCCTGCAGAATGGTTGGGGAGTGGAGTGGAGTCCGTTCAAGGCGTATGAAGAATTTGCGTGGTGCGCCGAACGTGGAATGCCGGAGGCGCAGTATGCAATGGCTCAGTTTCTCACGGATAACATCATTGTTCCACGTAACCGGGCTGAGGCCTATAAGTGGGTGAAGGCCGCCGCAGACTCGGGATTTGAACCGGCAAAGGAAGTTCTACCCGATTTTATTAAACGTGGCTACGGAGTTGATTCATCATCGGTATTGCCGGTCATACACTCCCCATCGTTGCAGCCGCGATTGCAATGGACTCCGGTATTTCTGGATTTTGATGCGGATACCTTGAGCAAAGTGCAAGACGGTACTTTGCTTAAGGATCTTCTCCGTGAAGCATCGCCAGCACTGCAGCAGGCTCTTGGCAATCAAACAACAGATACATCTCTGGTCATGGATAGCGTTGCGATCCAGTTTGTGAATCGGGCAGCCAATGCAGGAAGTCCCGAGGCCCTCGTTGTGCTTGGACGTTGTTATGAAAAAGGGATATTTGTTGAGAAGAGCGCCGTAAAAGCAATAATGTTCTATGTCCAGGCTGTGCGGTTTGATTCCCCACACGCACGAGAGTTGTTGTGGACAGTCTTGGAGCACCAGCCCTCAGTTGCGACATTGAAAGCTCATGCTGCGCGCGGAGATCAAGACGCAATGTTCAGTCTTGCTGCGCTTGCCGCCCTTGGACTTCAGCATCCGTTGTTGAGCAGTCAGTCTGCTGTAACGGAAGCGCAGGCTTTAGAATTGCTTGAGTCGTCATCGAAAACCGGTCATATACCTTCGATGATCGAATTGGGTCTTTGCCACTTTTCGGGGCGTTGGGTGAAGGAGGACAGGATTCGGGCCCTGAGTATTTGGTCGGATGCCGAACACCTGGGAAGTCTTGATGCCGCGGTTCGGGTTGCCGCAACGCTTGTCATCAATTCAAGAATCGCCTCTGATTCCCTTGTGGAAACTCTTCAAACAGGTATTAAGGAGGGCTCGGTCCTGGCACAGGTTGCCGTTGGTTACTGTTTTGAGCACGGAGTGGGCGTCGAACGCAGGAAGGGAGAAGCAGCGCGATGGTATCGTATCGCTGCATCACGTGGAAGTCAGGATGGATACAGGGCGCTCATCCGCCTTCATGATGAGATTCGTCCCGAGGAAGTCCGTTATCGTATTACCGATTAGTGAGGCGCGCTGTCTATGGCGCGTCGCAAAACTGTCAACATCTCGTTGATCTGATAGGGTTTGTGGATAAAATCCAGTGCACCCGACTGGAGCAGTTCTTTTTTCTTCTCTTCTCTGATGAACCCGGTGCTAAAAAGGATTCGTACCCCCGGATTGATTCTTTGCAGCTGCTTGAAGACCTGCTCACCCGAGAGCTTTGGCAAACCCATGTCCGAGATGACAATGTTGATTGAGTCTTTATTCTTCCCGTACACGGCGACCCCTTCTTCACCGTCCCGCGCTTCGAGGACCGCGTATCCTGCCCTGGTCAAGACATCGACAATGAGGGAGCGTAACACTTCCTCATCTTCAATAACAAGTATAGTCTCCCCGTTCCCTCGAGCCGGGGCCTGAGCCTGGGCGGCTTCCGAAGCGTTCTTCTGTGAAACAATGGGAAAATATACCGAAAACGTTGTATGCTCGCCGACACGGCTCTCGACGCCAATATGTCCGTTGTGTGATTTGACAATTCCATGGACAATGGAGAGCCCGAGCCCCGTTCCTTTGCCGATTTCTTTTGTGGTGAAGAACGGCTCGAAGATTCTGCGCTGCACTTCTGGCGGGATCCCGGCACCTGTATCGGAGACACGCAATACGGCATACTCGTCTGCTGTGATCATCCCAAACCGTTCCTTGACTGTGTGGCCCGAAACAGACTCCAACGCAATTGACAAAACTCCATTCCTTTGATCTGTCATGGCATCACGGGCATTAATGCAGAGGTTCAATAATACCTGGTGAATCTGCCCTTCGTCACCCATAATCACACCTTGCTTCATATTGATCGAGATGCCAATCTCGATTGTCTTCGGGAATGAATGATCGAGGATCTTTTTCACTTCGTTGACGATATGCGACAAGGAAATCGGGGAGAGCTTCGCAGCCTCGGCTCTTGAGAACTGCAACAGCTGTTTTGCGATAGCAGCGCCACGGAGAGTGGTTTCTTCGACCATGTTTGCATATCGAACGATTTGAGGATCGGTAGACTGTTGTTTGATCATTTGCGCTGCGGTCAGGGTTACTCCCATGACATTGTTGAAATCGTGGGCAATGCCGCTAGCGAGCTGTCCGACGGCCTCCATTTTTTGCGCCTGCAGCAACTGGTCTTCCAGCCGTTTGCGCTCAGTGTTATCAAACAAATATCCCTTTATCCCGGTCAGTTCTCCATGGTCGTCGAATGAACCGATGAGATTTGCCACCACATAAATTGGTTTGCCGTCCTTCCGACGGAGTTCGGTTTCAAAATAGTCGAGTTTCTTCATCCTCCTCACGGATTCGAAGATATTCTCACGACTCTCCACATCCTTGTGAAGGACGCGGCAGTCATTCCTGAGGGCCTCCTCCACGGAGGCGAATCCGAAGATGCGAGCAAATGCGGAATTGCACGCCAACACCTTCCCGTCGGGAGCCGAAATAAAATCACCCGTGAGGTCGTCTTCGAACATCTGACGATAGCGTTCTTCGCTCTCGCGCAGAGCGACTTCGGAACGCTTCCGCTCAATTGCCTTGGCCACTTGTGTGGAAACGAATTCCAGCATGTGCTGCTCAACAACCCCATACGCCTTTGCATCCGAATAGTGCTGTACGACCATCGCCCCGATCGTCTTGTTCGCAACAATGAGAGGTACACCGAGCCAGATGGGAGAGGGGGCACCGACCAACTCTGCCTCTCCTTTTCTGATGAGTTCAGAGAGAATCTCGTCCGGGCACAACAGCGATCGGCCGTTACGAAGCACGTATGCCGTCAACCCTTTACCCGGTGGCATTGGCGGTGATGGGACGTCTACCTCATCAACGAAGTAGGGAAAGTGTAACAGATCCTGCTGCTCGTCATACAGGGCAATGTAGAAGTTGTTTGCAGGCATCACCTCTTGAATTATCCCATGAACTGCCTTGTAGATATCATCAAGGTTGAGTGCGGTATCTGCCGCTTGTGCAATGCGGTACACTGCATCCTGGAGTTTCTCGGCCCTCTTTTCTTCTGTAACATCCCGCGCAACACCCATTAACGCAAGTGGTTCACCGTTTTCACCACGGACGACAGAGGTGGAGAGAGAGATGAGAAACTCGCTGCCGTCTTTCCGGCAGTTCCATAACTCGCCCTCCCATGCACCGTGCAACGTTCCCTCGAGCACCTGTTCAATGATCTCCGGGGAATTTCGCCGGGACCGAACGATGCTGATGTGTTTCCCGATAACTTCGCTTTCCTTGTATCCGTACATCCGGAGAAAGGCATCGTTCACAAAGAGAATATTGTCATCAAGGTCTGTAAGGGTAACACCTTCTGTAATGCTGCGTAGCGCATGGGCAAGCATTGCCAGCCGGCTCTCTGTCTGTTTGCGTTCGGTGATATCGCGCTGCGTTCCCCATGCTCTGATGAGGTGACCGTCTTCAACCGTACCCACGAGATTATTCAGGAAATAATGCATGATGCCATCACTGTCGGGCTCGTGGGACTCGGCGTTCAAGAGCCGATAGCCGGAACGGATAAAGCCCTGAATGTAGTGAAGATTTTCTGTATCGCTCCGTATGAGCAGCTCCTTGAGGCGTGTTCCCTGGAGGTCCTCAGCGCTGGAGAGTCCATACATCCGGGCCATAACATCATTGCATTGGGCCAGATAACCGTGTGAGTAGAGGAAGTCGATTTGGTCCTGTTCGCATAATGAAACCGGCATCGGCACGTCAATCTCAAGGCGCCAAATGGCCTCGGAACTCTGCTCGACAAATGCCCGATAACGTTCCTCACTTTTGCTCAGTGCTTCAACGGCATCCTTCCGCTCCGTGATATCACGGTAGTTGACGACAATCGCGCGGACAGCAGGATCAGTCAGGAGATTTGTTCCCATCCCTTCCATCCATTTCAACGCGCCGTTCTTGTGAAGAATGCGATACTCTGTGGTCACAGACTTTCCAGGGTGAGCCACCAGCTCCGCCAGAAGTTGCTTTGTCCTGGGGATGTCATCCGGATGCAACGTTGAGAATGCGTTCATACCGGTGAACTCAGACACGGTGTATCCGAGTATTCGTTCGGTTGAAGGACCTGCATACAGCACAAGGCCTGATTGGTCAACAAGCGCAATTCCTTCGGAGCTATGCTCAATTAGCGACCGGAATCGTTGTTCGCTCGCGCGGATTGTATCTTCAGTGCGCTTCCGCTCTGTAATGTCTCTGGAGACAACCACGATTCGGGAGGGTTGCCCCCTGTGATCGGTAATGACATTTCCCTGTGATTCAATAAAGCGAATTGATCCATCCTTCAGGAGAAACCGGTACTCAGCACGCCGACCGTTTCCAGTACGAATAGTGTCTGCAAATATCTGCTTGACACGTTCACGGTCATCCGGATGAATTTCGGTGAACGAATCCGTTCCCCGCAGTGCTTCCGGATCGCCGAGAATATCCCTGTACGAAGGGCTGTTGTAAATGCGTCTGCCATTCAAGTCCACAACTGCTATGAGATCGGATACATGTCCGGCAATATGGCGGAGGGTTTCTTCACTCTGGCGCAACGCAGACTCCGCTTGTGCCTTCGCCTCTCGTTCCCGCTTCAATGCAAGGGCACCCTCAATTGCAGGAACAAGAAGGTGCAACTGGTTCTTGTTGACATAGTCAGTTGCACCGGCACGCATACAACTGACGGCTATTTCCTCTGTATTGGACCCCGTGACGATAATTACCGGGACTTCCCGTGCCTGTGACCGGAAGACTTCCAGGACATCCAGCCCGTTGAGGTCGGGGAGAGTAAAGTCGGAAAGGACAAAATGAGGATCGAATTCCGCCAACGCTTCTGCAATTCCTGCTTTCGTTGCTACGCGCAGGGTTTGAAAAGGGGCGGGGAGCTTTGACAGGGCAAACTCAATGAGTTTGCCGTCAGTCGGCGAATCTTCGACCATCAGGATACGCAACATCCCGTTGCCGTGTTCTTTTGAACGATGAACCGTCAAGGACATCCTCTGGAAATGTGAACGAACCTGACCCGGCCCTCGTTGCTGTACCCAACCTGAATCGATTTCAAAAGTGAAAAATTCGGTACTTTCAAGATACCCCTGCTGTGCAAAGCGATGTCGTTACCCTGGAGATTGCTCTTCATCGCCGGAAGTTTCGAGTTCGGCATTCAGAAGCTCACTAATCTTGACAAGGAGTGTGTCCGCGGCGTAAGGCTTCGGGAGAATCGCATCGACGCTCTCTTCGTCAAGGGCTGCGTATCCGGAGGAAAGACCGCTTGAGGCAATGATCTTTACGTCCGAATCAATTCCACGGATGACACGTACCATCTCCGGACCGTTCATTACCGGCATCATCATATCTGTCAATATTACTCGAATCTGACCTTGCATTCTTGAATGCAGAGCAACTCCCTCAGTCCCATCTCCCGCCGTAATTACCTGGTATCCGAAAGACTCGAGAGTTGCCTTGGTAATCTGGCAAATAGCCGCTTCGTCATCGACGATCATGACCAGTTCACCATGACCGTGCGGCATCGTTCGTTTTTGCTCGACGTGTGTTCGTTCCGTTTCAGCAGTTGTTGCAGGCAGATACACCTTGAATTCGGTTCCCTTGTATGGTGTGCTGGAGACACTCACAAAGCCGCCGTGACCCCGTACGATGGAGAGAACCGTGGAGAGTCCCAGGCCCGTGCCAACACCAACTTCCTTTGTTGTAAAAAATGGATCGAATATCTTGTGAATGATGTCGAGTGGAATGCCGGTTCCTGTGTCGCAAACAGTGAACACCACATGCGGGCCGGTCTGAGCCCCTTCGTGCAACGACTTCAATGTCTCATCGACCTCTACATTGTCAAGCGACAGTGTCAATGTTCCACCATTGGGCATTGCGTCTCGTGCGTTCACGCTCAGATTCAGCAATACCTGATGCAATTGCGTTGCATCTCCTGAGACAATCCAGATATCGCGTGGTGAACGGATGACGATATCGATTGAGGGCGGGAATGTCTCCTTGACGATATTCTCCATTTCTTTGATGAGATGGCGCGGCTGCAGGGTCACGCGCTCACCTTCGACGCCCCGGGCAAAAGTTAATACCTGCTTCACCATCTCTGCTCCGCGTTTTGCGCTTTGCTCGAGAGAGCCCAGCATCCGCTGACTTGGTTCGTCCTTGAACCGATTACGGAACACCTCAACAGACATCAAGATCGGAGCGAGGACATTGTTGAGATCGTGGGCAATACCTCCGGCGAGAGTTCCGATACTTTCCATGCGCTGAGCACGGAGAAACTGTTTCTCGAGCTTCTTATTCTCTGTAATATCGGTGCTCACCACGAGTATGGATTTTGGGTTCCCCATCGCATCCCGTACCGTTGTCCACCGACTTTCAACAATGATCTCAGTACCACTTCTTGTAATCTGCCGGAGTTCTCCACGCCATTCTCCTTTTTGAAAGAGTATTTCCATGGCCCGATCATTTGAGGGAGAAGCCGGGTTATGAAGCAGGTCTGTAAAGCTGTTTCCGGTGACCTCCTGTGCAGTCCATCCATAGAGCTGCTCTGCCCCGGTATTCCAGAACAAGATCGTGTCATCAAAATTACGCACAATGATGGCATCCTGAGAAATATTGAGGAGTGCTGCCTGTTCGCGGATTTTCTCCTCCGCTTGCCTTCGCTCTGCAATTTCCTGTAGCAGCTCCTTTGTACGATCCCTGACGCGTGTTTCGAGACTACGATTCAGATTCTCCAGTTCACGTCTCGCGGATTCCAGTCTATCCACCATCTGATTGAAGGATCTGGCGAGATAACCCACTTCGTCTTTGGAATACACCGTTGCCCGTCGTTTCAGATCTCCTTTGGCGATGCGTTCGGCCGTTTGTACCATGTGACGCAGTGGCCCTGTCGCCATCAAGCTAATGCCATATACTGCGAATACCCCAATGACGAAGATGGCGAGACTGGTGAGGGCGATGGTCCGTTGTGTCCGACGGATTTCTTCGCGCATCTGCTTCAATGAGAGTCCGATGTACACACTTCCGATGTTTCTACCACGGTGTGAGATTGTTGCAAATGTCCGGTACACGTCACCTATGTTCGCTGCATGCTGGCTATCGTCGATTGTCCGATACTTGAGAATATCCGCCTTGACCTTGTCCTTGGCAACAAAGATCTTTCCGGAGTGGTCGAACGCGAGGAGGTATACGATTTCAGGGTTCTGCCGCACGCTTTCGAGTGCTTCATTTGCGGTTTCTGGTTCACTGTGTGCAAGGGCCGGGGCAATAACAAACGCCGTCATCGCCGCT
Organism: uncultured Chitinophagales bacterium; assembly: GCA_964538485.1. GTDB lineage: Bacteria > Bacteroidota > Ignavibacteria > UBA10030 > UBA6906 > JBJXHC01. The sequence goes on from CAZIHJ010000007.1 coordinate 24,865, forward strand.
ATACTGTTCCCTTTCTCCATGCTTGCCTTCAATGCCTCTTCTTCGAGACGCGAAGGGAAGTAGAGATAGATGAACAGAGAGTTTGCAGCGATGAACAGCGTAAAAAGAACGACCAGTTTAAGCCTGATAGAAATACTGTCCATGAACTTGCCTTTTGTCCCTGTGATTTAGGGGATAACCACCACATACGGTCAACTCCCGTGCCACAGAGGGTGCTGGTTTTTCGAGGTGTTTTTAGCTGAATGAAGGAGGGGTGAGGCGGCCGGAAGGCAATTTTGCTTCCGGAAGGTAGTTTTTGGATGGAAGATATGGAACCGAGACCTGCCCGAAGAAAACCAGGCGGGGAAACCCGCCTGGTTGCTGGACTCCGCTACTTTGCTTGAATGGTCACAGAATAGATCCTGTCATCCCAGCCAAGTTTCATCAGGGCTGAGTTGTTGGCATTGCTTTCAAACTCCATCATGAATGGGTCAATCGTCTCACGTGATTTCTCCATCGTCATGGGAATGCGTACGAGGTCCAATGACTGATCGTATTGCGCTGATCCGGGGGCTTTCTTACTGATGATCAATTCAAAGCCATCCTTCTTTGGCAGAGAATACAGCGTGTACGTTCCAGCCGGAACGAGTTTGCCGCCGATTGTAAGCTCTTTTTCGGTGGAGAATACGGTGGCCTGGTTTGCGCCTGTCCGCCATATGGAGTCCATTGGTACAACAACTCCCCAGATTTGTCGCCCACGCTTGTATGGCTTGCTGAACTTCAAAAAGACCTTTCCATCCCCGAGAGTTGTTTCCACCGAATCCAGAGGACTGAGAGGACGAATCTTATCGTTTCTTTCGAAGGTCGTGGAGACGAGTGTGTTTTCCCACATCATTTTGAGCGATCCCGAAACGCCCTGTCTCGGTTCGAGGGCAATCGTAAATTGCTCGACTGGCTTTTCGGTTGTTGATACAACCGCTTTGAATCGTGCCAGATCCTGTGTCTCGTCGTATTTTGTTCCCCATTGCTTGGTCTGTTTATTCAAAATAATCGTCCAGCTATCCGGAGCAGGGATTGTCCACAACGTGTAGGTTCCGCGCGGTACCGGAACTCCCCCGATGATCATATCAAAATTCGTCTTGAAATGTGTTGCTTCGTTGGCGCCGGTCCGCCAGACTGCATTCCACGGAACCAGATCGCCCATGATTTTCCGTCCTCGCATCGAAGGGCGGCCATAATTCACAGAAACGACGTTGGTGTCCAGGGTAAGCGAAACCGAATCACGCGGACTCAATTTCTCCTGCGACACTCCGGGAGTTGCGATGCAGAATAGCAATGTATGGCAGAGAATAACAAAATATTTCATGAACGTGAATCCTTGATTACTTGAACTTGATTGAGTTGACGACCTTTTCATAAATGGGCATGTACACGTCGCGCTGCGGCTTGTACCAGTCAAGTGTTGCGCGAACGACCTTGTCATTCTTCACGGTGAAATAAATGCGACGTTCAACGTCTCGGGTCGCAGAGTACGTAAGAAACTTCGCCGGCTCACCCCCCAATTTCCCTTCGCCAAATGTCGCACCTTTGAACTTGCCTTTGTTCTGATCAAATACTTTGTCTACAGTCAATCCCTGCGCCTCGAATACATCGAATTGGATGCCGCAATCAAGCCGCACACCGCGCAATCCGACGACGAGTTCGTTCTTGCCTTTTGGGGGATTGATGAAATTGAAGTTCTCCGGGTAGTCAAATGTAAACATGGCTGTAGTGGAACTGGCAAACGTCTCCGACGGAAGTGTTTCGTCTCGTCCTGCCTCTTTCGGTTTGGGGGCCTGGAAGGAATTCAACACGGCCTCGAACACCGCAGCGTGAGCAAGGTAGTGTTCACCGAATCCTGAGAACCCGAGGTCATACATCGCCGAATCTACTGCGAGCAGAATATGATGGCTGTTAATAAGGTTTCCCTCGCCGTAGTTTGCTGAATAGGGAATTTTTGTTCCCTGAACTCCACCGACAGTTACTGATTGTTCCTGTCCAAGTTGAACTCCAGACTGGCCCCAGTCGGCTTTTAGTTGATTGATTGCACCGGCAACATCAGCTGTTTTTGTAACACGAACAGCGATCTCGGCGCCTGTTGGTCCTGGATCCGTGGGGACGCGAAATTTTCCCTCCACTCCTTCCGCGCTGTAAAATAGAGCCTGACCAACCTGTGTGTTGGCAACCCATGCCTTCGGGTAACTGATACTGAAGCCAATACCAGGATCGTTGTATACTGTCATTTCACCGACTGGAACCGGTTCTGTTTTCTTTTCTCCGGCGCACCCGGTGACCATTACCGCGGCAACCGTCAACGCGGTAACCAGGAAGATGTATTGTTTTGCTTGCATTGTGGGGCCTCTCAAAAAGGTTCGTTAATCCTTGGGAACAACTGTGTCATACCACGTTTTTTTTGCCCGTACTCCAACTTCATCAATATGGACATGCTTTGCTTCTGTGTATTCCTTCAGCCCATCAACACCAAATTCACGACCAATGCCGCTTTGCTTATAGCCGCCGAATGGCGCTCGCTCGCTCAACAGGTGCCATTCGTTTATCCAGACTGTTCCTGTCCTGAGTTTGCGCGCAACCGACAGCGCTTTCTCGGGATCTCTTGACCATACGCCGCCGGCAAGACCAAAACTCGAATCGTTTGCCATACGCACCGCATCATCTACAGACTTGTAACGGATCACCGACAACACCGGGCCAAAGATCTCCTCTTGTGCAATTGTCGAGGAGTTGTTTACATGGTCGAAGATCGTGGGCTCAACGAAGAAGCCGCGCGCACATTCCGGGTTTTCAGGTATTCCGCCTCCCGTGACCACATCGGCGCCCTCCCGTTTTCCTTTTGCAATATACGCGAGAACGGTTTCCTGTTGCTTCTTGGAAACGAGCGGACCAATGTCTGTGCTCATCTGGGTGGGATCACCCACCTTCATCTTTCGGGTCTTTTCCACCAAGCGATTCACAAATTCGTCCGCCTTGCTCTCCGGGAGGAAAAGACGTGTCCCTGCTTCGCAGCATTGCCCTTGATGATAAAAGATTGCATACAATGCACCATCAACGGCGATCTCCATGTCCGCATCATCAAGAATGATGTTTGCCGACTTGCCGCCGCATTCCAGCGTAATTTTCTTGAGTGTTCCGGCAGCGGCCCTCATGATTGCCTGACCGACAGGTGTCGATCCCGTGAACGCCACCTTATCCACCATGGGGTTTGTCGTCATCTCGAGCCCGGCATCACTGCCAAAACCGGTAATGATGTTCACCACTCCCTTCGGCAGACCGCATTCATGGATCAGTCGTGCAAGTTCCATTGCGGTTACCGGAGTTTCCTGTGAGGGCTTGAGGATGACGGTATTCCCGGCCGCAAGTGCTGGCCCGAGTTTCCAGATTGCCATCTTCAGCGGGAAGTTCCACGGGATGATTGCTGAGACTACCCCAATCGGCTCTCGTAACAACCAGTTCTTGCTGAAGCCGGGTTTGGAAACCGCATCGAGAGGTTCGTCAAGGTTCATCAGTGCGAGTTTGGAGAAGCTGTTCATGTTCCGCGCACTCAGGTAAACGTCTTCTTTTGCCTTTCGAAGAGTGGAGCCGGAGTCAGCCACCTCGAGTTCTGTAAGCAAAGCAGAGTTTTCGTTAATCTTATCTGAGATGGCCTTGATATAGGCAGCCCGCTCCTCCCGGGACATTCGGGGCCACGGGCCATCATCAAATGCAGCCCGTGCAGCGGCAATGGCCTTTTGCGCATCACGCACACCTGCACGTGCGAAGGTGGCAATTACTTCTTGATTGAACGGGTTAATGGAGGTAAAACTCTGACGTTCAGTAGAATCAACAAATTCACTGTTGATATAGAGCTTGTATGAGCGCAATGGAGTTCAGTCGAAAATTGAATTGGAAAGGTATGAACTTTGGACGGGGCAAGATAGGCAAAAAAGTGGAATTCCTCAACCCGGTACCGGTTCAGAGTACCATTCAATTTGGAGAAATTCACAGAAAGGGTGTATGAACTGAGGAAACGCAGACTTTCAACCCCGCCGACTACACAAGAGCTCTCGGGTAGGTGTCCGGTCGTTGTGGATCGAATATCGCATCGGTTAACGCAATGGTATATAAGTCTTGTTCCCCGCTGTTGACGATGGCGTGCGATGATAGGGGCTCGACGGTCAGGAGTACGGCGCCACCTCCACTGAACTTGCGTTGCGTGATAGGTGTCCCGATTCCCAAGTCCCAGTACAGTGTCCATTCATCTCTGTGGAGAATGACGATAACTTCCTTCCGGACTTTGTGGAAATGATTGCCGCGAATGGCTCCCGGATGAAGCGTGGTAAGGTGGAGATCGACAGCGGAAGGGAGGAAGTCGCTCCATCTGCGGTCAACTGAGAAACTGCTCCCGCGCTTGTCACCGCGGTCTGTGAGTACTGATATGGAAACAGGGGATGTCAACTATGAACGATTGTTGTAGTCCTTTAAGAACTTTTCAGAGAGAATATTCACATTTGGAGGAGAAGAATCAAGATTCATGGCAAATGCTTGTCGATCTTTCGTTGCTGAGAGTCGAACTCCTGTTCGTTGTTACCCCTTTTTCAACCGAATATCGCCGTTGATAGTCTTGATACGGACTTTGTTCTTGCCGCCACCGACGGAGCCAGTCCCATAAATGTACTTTCTTGGTGATCCATCGTCTCTTTTCCATTCCTTGGTATGTTCTTGTTGTAACGGGAAGTCGCTCAGAATTTGATAGTCACCGTCGCTATCCCGGGTATACGCCAGTGTGACCTCAAGTTCCATTGAAAGATCGGCAGGTACCGTCAATGTCACCTCGCCCCCCATGGAGGAAATTTCCACGTCACGTTTGCCGTCGCTTGCATTCCCCACCATGGTAACCGTAATATCGCCTCCCATGGTCGTAGCTTGTACGGAACCATCCACCGCAGAGATTTCTATATTGCCTCCCATGGTCTTTGCCTTTGCAAACTTTGCAGCGGAGCGGATTCGAATATCTCCACCCATCGTATGCACATTCGCGCCATCCGGCGCATCATCGACATTGATGTCGCCACCCATAGTGTTGATGTTGACATCCGTTCCTTTGGCTTCTCCGGAACGTCTCTTCACATTTCTCTGTGTTATCTCCCCACCTTGTGAAGTCGCCTTCACGCCACCGGTGACATCCTCCACCAGAACTCTCCCTCCCATCGTCTTTACACTACCATCGACATCAGATTGCCTGAGCGTGATCTCTCCACCCATCGTGACAAAATCAAGGCGTCCGCGAAGATTACTGAAATCCAGTTCACCACCCATCGTTCTTCCCTCCATGGTTCCCTCTACGCCGTCGATCTTTACCGCTCCTCCCATGGACTCGATATCGAGATCATATTTCTTCGGGACTTGAATTCTGAATCGTAAATCCGAGCTTGTGTTCTTTCTCCGGCCGTCAAACCGCGCTGTGATTGAAATGCCATCCACATCTTCTTCGATTCTCACATCAGTGCGGTCGGCATCACGTCCGCGTTTGTCCACCTCCACCTTCACGGACTCCTTGTCCCATGCGGAGATTTCGATTGAACCTCCCGTTTCTATATCCACGGTGAGTCGATCGCCGCTCTTCGTTGGTAATTCCCGCTCAAGTTTTTCTCCACTCAATACCTGGGCACCAAGAAACAAGAATCCGATTGAGAGTATACAGAATCGTTTCATATGATTCTCCATTGTAATCTTCATGAGTTATTGGCTCCACCAGTATGCCAGTTTCACCATAAGAATATTGTCTGCCTCCGCTTTGATCAGCCGTTGAAATGACCGGCCGAACCTGAAATTGCCGATTTCTTCTTCATCGACGCGACTTTGTGTCCAGACAAAGTACATTGTTGAACCGGGAAGGAATTCCCAACGCAAGACGGCGTTCCCCCGTAGTGATTTGAAATTGAAATCGGGGTTTGAGAACTCAATCGGTGCGGCCGGTCCAGCCCCGTCCGGATCAGCGACATAGCTGATATTGCCATTGTCATCTGTTCGCTCGACCAGTGTCGAGCCATTCGCTTGACCGAAGATATCGAAATCATAGGAACGTCCGCGGGCAAGAGATTTGAAATTCGTAAACGCGCCGGCTGAGATCAGCGGCTGGATGTACACTTGCAGGCTGAGTTCCGGCGTAAAGGTCCAGTCCAACCGAATACTCGTTGAGAATGTTGTCTGTTGCATTTCCCCGAACACGTATCGCCGTCCATAAGTGGCTGTGGCGATGGGATCCGTGAAAGCCCCGACCCATTGCGATGCCTGGAAGTTGCGCGAAAGTGCGGGTGAGAGACTGAGGGTTACGCTGGGCGCAGGCCTCCAGCGGAACTGCGTCCAAAGTTCCCAGTTATCTGTGTAGTCGGACCAATACGAGTACCATTCAAGGTCCACAAAGAAATCCCGCCGCACATCCGATTCAAACCCGACAAAATACTCCCGGCCCGGCGGTGTGATTGTTGATGGGCCACCCCTCGTCCGACGGATGCTGATTGTTTCGGGATTATATGCGAACTTCAATTCAGCGCTGTAGTAGTTTGGGAATTGCATGTAGAAATAATTCCAAATGCCCTGCCAGGTTATATTTCCGTCGAAATCGTAACTGCGGAACAGGGCTGCGCCCAGCTCAAGCCAGCGATACACATCCGTTGGTTCGGACCACTTGTATCCTCCCGCAACATGCGAGTTGATGACATCCGTGCGCGATTGAAAACCGAGATCATTCATCTCAAATCCCGGACTCACCAGGCCCAGTGAACCGTTGAGAAAGGAACTCCCCTTGGATTTTGTGAAAAAGAGGCGACTGATATATCCGGTCAGTGATCTGGCGCTACTATCAACGCTTACATGGCCGGCATCAGGCCGCTGATAATAGCGCGCAGAGCTTCGTTGCAGGGCGATCATGCGCTCGGGAGTTCCGGCAACATGGGAGAGAGCGCCGTATGCAGTAATCACCCAGGTACGCGATGAATCGAGGAATGTCCATCCGTCAAGTCCTACAAGTGTGCCCGAAGCGTTCATCTGATCTCGCAGCCTGTCGTCCTTGAACCCGCGCGAAGTCTGGGTTGCGAGCATGCCGATGCCATAGTGTCCATTGTCGATCTCCTTCAGTGCGCGGGCAATGCCATAGTATGTGAGCGGTTCAACCTCGGAAGAGAAACGAGTCCCCGCCATTTCCAGATTTGCGTGTTCGCGGGCAGTGACGGCGTGTATTGTGCCGATATTCCAATTGTCTGCGACTTTGCCCGTCAGCTTCGCTGCACCGATAATGTCCGTTCCTGATGGAATCTCGGCAAAATCGGCATCGGGAAGTCCGCCCTGGGGTGTGCGACCGATACGGCGGCTGTAGAAGAATGTGGGTGTGCTCCAATTGAAACTCCAGTTGTTTGTCGCTCCTCCCTGGCCAAACCGGAGAGTACTGGATCCTTCAATAAAAAAAGGTCTTTTCTCTTGGAAGAACGTTTCTACATCACTCAAGTTGACCACTGCCGGATCGACCTCGACCTGCCCAAAGTCAGGGTTGACAGTGCCGTCGAGGGTAAGGTTGCTTCCCAAGCCAAGCTTAAAATCAGCGCCAACGCGAGATCCGTATGTAGAGCCGTCGTTGAACGGATCACCAGCAGCGTGACGTGTAAACTCTGCTTTGGTGGTGAGGTAGGGAAGAACCTCGAATTGACGGACCGGCGCGATACCTTGTATGCCAACCAGGTCAACGAAGCGGGAAACGAATCCTGTGCCATTCTTGGGTGTGTAGACGATGTAGTCCCGTTCGTTGGTACGAGTGAGATCGCGACGGAAGTTGATCCCCCAGACATTGTTCACTTGTTCATGAAATCGGAGTTGAGAGAAGGGGATGCGCATTTCGGCGCACCAGCCATTTGTGTTTATCGTGACCTTGCCTTCCCATATTCCATCCCAACTGTTATCGTCCCAATCATCATTCTCCAGAATTCCATCGTAGAGTGTGCCCGCTGCGTCAAGTCCGAAATAGAAACCACTGCGTTTATCATGGTATGGGTCAACAAAGAACATGATTGCGTCTCCGTCTCCCCAGGAGTCACGTCTGCCGAGGCGTACTGCGATGGACTCAGGTGCGGTGTCGTGCATCTGCGTTGCCACATACAGTGCGGCATCATCGTACGCGATCCAGATTTCCGTTTTCTGACTCGGTGTGCCACCTTCCATCGGTTCACGCTGGGTGAATTGGGAGAATCCCTGCTGGTGCCAGGCCGGCTCGGAGAGAACTCCATCGATGATAATTGGTGTACCAGTTCTTACGGCAGTTACTGACACACCAGGGGTTTGGGCGAGCAACAATTGTACGCACACCATCATGGCGATCGTCACCGAAAAACCAAATCGAAACATGGCGATCAGTCCTTTTTCATTGTTTGTCTAACAGTGATTGTCGTTGCCCCTGCGGGTATTCCAAGGGTCCAGCTTCAGCACTGATGGTGTGTTGATAATGAGAGGTCCGACAAACCCGCACTATCGTTTTCTAATATTGATATCAGAATTGACTGTTTCGAGCACGATGGTTTCTCCTCCACCATTTATGACGTATGTTGACCTGATTTCTTTTTCCTCGCGGTTACCTGATTTGGTTTGCGATGGAAAGTCCGACCTGATCTCGTACGTTTCGTCATGGTCCCGCCACCGTCCCTGAATACGGATACGGGCTTCAATGGTTGCCTTTGCGTTTTCCGGAAGTATGAGAGTAATTTCACCCGCGGCCGAAGAAAGCCGGCTTCTCCCATTCCCGGACGGGGTCAATTCAGCGCGAATCTCGCCACCTGCTGTACGCGCTTCCACCGACCCGGAAATTCGCTCAAGGAGAACGTCGCCACCGCTTGTTGCTGCGCGAATGGAACCGCTTCCGCCTTTCAGTTGAATATCGCCCCCCGATGTTTTCATGTCCACTCTTCCGGAGACCTTTCCTACGACGATGTTTCCGCCCGAAGTTGAGACCACTGCTTCGCTTCCCACATCACCGATCATGATATCGCCGCCAGAAGTGGAGGCCTTCAACGACTTTCCCACGTCACCCAGCGTAATATTGCCGCCTGAAGTGTGAAGGGCAAGTTCACCGGTGATGCTCCGAAGGTCAATATCACCACCCGAGGTGTTCAGCGAGGCGTTCCCGGTGATCTTGCCGGTTCTGATGTCGCCGCCGGAGGTTCGGACTCTCACTTCACCCTCTATATCATCCATCCTGATGTTTCCCGCGGATGTTTCCACGTCAAGGGTACCGATCAGTTTGTCCCGCAAGGTGATGTCACCGTGCGTGGTCTCAATCGTGACATCAAACTGTGTTGGAATCGTAACCATCAACCGTGTCCCTTCATACCCCCAACCGTGACGATTGACAATGCGGACTGTATTTCCTGACTGTGTCATCTTCAGGTCATCAATCTCTTCTTCATCAACATATTCAATCTTCACGGCAATTTCGTTCCGGTCCCATGTACTCAACCGAACATCGCCTCCATCGAGTGCGACGTCCAGCAGCCCACCTTTTGTGACTGTAAATGTTTTCTCCTTGAATCGACCATCATCATCCTTTTGGGCAGCAACAACTGCTGTACAAAGTAAAATGACAGTGAGAATAGTGTGAATAGTCTCCTTCATTGGTTCTCTACCTCCTGAAGTACTGCTTTGGAACGGATGCGTACGTAGTTATTATTGTCGGTTTGCATTCGGTCATGTAATACGCGCTTCAACTCCTGATCAGTTCCGGTTCCAACAACTCGTGCCGAGTCGAGCGCGTTAATGGCAGCAATGCGGACACCGGAATTCTTATCGTGCATGAGTGCATATAAAAAAGCATCTTTGATTTCTTCGTCGAACTGGAATCCCCGTAATACGCGCAAGGCCTCACGGCGTACACCTGGATTTGTATCTGCTTTCAATGCGGAAACCAGGCCGGCTTTCAGTTCGCGATCAGGGAGCTTCAAACTCCGTGCTCCAACAGCATTGACCGATCGCAGTCGTATACCAGGGTTGTGGTCATTCACCATGGCATGTGCGAGTGCCTGTTGCACCCGATCGTCGTTGACACTTCCCCTGATTCGCACTGGTGTTACTGCATCGAATGTAAATTCAATCTCGCCGTCGCTCGCATCCGAATCAATAAAACGAAGACCCGTAATGTGCGTTGAGCCCTGATTTGTTGATGTCAGTAAAGCGGCATTGGTTGAATCATTCGGGGAATCAGGAGAGAGGTGGGAGGATGAAAACCAGAAGTACCCACCGAGCAGTCCTGCGGCGAGCATCCCAACGCCGCCCAGGACAATGCGGTACGAAGGAAATATCGAATCCAAAAGCTCAAGAAAACGCTGTCCCACTGTTCGTTCTGATTCCTCCTGCGCTAGTGCCTGACGCAGTTGTGCTCTTGCTTCATTCAGAAGCTGCTCATTTACTTGAATTGTGTGCCGGTGAGCAAGCACACCGTGAAGCTGTTTCAGCTCTTCGAGTTCACGTCCACATGTCTCACAGTCTACCAGATGAGCCTGAAGTCGTTGGTATTCTGTCTCACTCAACTCATCATACATAAACCGGGGGAGGAGTCGCATGGCGTTCGTATGTTCCATCATTTCTCCTTCAATCCTTCTCGTGGTATTCCCGCAGCAGCTCGCGCATCGCATGTGTAGCAAGAAAGAGATACCGTTTTACCGTTCCTTCGGTGCAGTCCATCATTGTTGCAATTTCCCGGAGTTTGTATCCCTGATAATGCCTCAGGGTGAATACCATCTTCTGTTTTGGTGCCAGACAATCGAGTGCCGCTTCGATTCTTTCTGCAATTTCGGTGGTGATGCGTGCTTGATCAGGGGCGGCCGTGTCAGCCGTGATCGCTTGTGTATGTGGCTCTCCATCTTCATCAGTGAACGCCCCACGCATTGGCGATTCCGTTTGTTGCTGTCTCCTTGTCCGATGAGTCAGGCATACATTCGTGGTAATTCTGTAAAGCCAGGTACTAAACTCACTCCGGAACTGAAATTTCTTGATTCCTCGGAATACTCTGATAAACACTTCCTGATAAATATCTTTGGCATCGTCGGCATTTGACACGTAACGGGTGGCAATGGCAAGCACTTGTCGGTCGTAACGAAGAACAAGTTGCTCAAATGCCTCTGTATTACCGGCCTGGGCGCGTAGGATTAATTCATTCTCTGAGTATTGCATGCAGGCCTGGTGATGGTGTTCTGTGCATTAGACTTGTGACGCAGGAAAAAGGTTGTAGTCGCAGGAGGGAAAAGGGGGGCCGAATGAACACAATTGCAGAATCCGGCCCAAATTGTCGGCATTGTCAGCAGTGGATGGACAATTGACGTGTTCCTCCACTCGTTTTTGAGAGACTCTCCCTAAATGAATGGTGCAAGTCCTCCATTTCAAAACGAAGATCATCCCTCAAATGGTCGAGCTCAAGCCGAAGCTCCTCCAGCAGTGGGTCCAATTCTTCCATTTCGAAGCCAAAGTCATCCCAATCGTCCAGTCTCTCATGAAGGTCCCCACGAAAATAATATTGGTATCCCCTTGGTGAATTGAGGTCGCCTACATCCATTGTAAGCTTCATGGAGCCGCCTTTGCGAAGAATCTCGACGTCCACCTTTTCGTCGTTGTCGTAGTTGTTCAGCGCCCTTCGAATGTCGCGAACATCTTCAATGACGTCTTTGCCGATTTTTGTAATCACATCGCCGGCTTTGAAGCCTGCTTTCTCTGCCGCGCTTTCTTCTTCGACCTCTTCAACGAGTACCCCACGTTTGTTCGGTGCCTGAAAATACGCCCCCAGTTGCTCGTTGAGTTCCCGCAGTTCAAGTCCCTTTACGCCCGATCTCTCGAGCATGTGCATTGCAGGTGGGATCGGAGGGGCGACAGCAACCGCCCGCCGGCGTGGAATTGCGCCCAGGGTTACTTCCAGCGACATCCGTTCGTCTCCTCTGACGACAACGAGGTTTGCCGCGGTCTCTGGTTTGGTAGCTCGTACTGCGTCCGAAAGGTCCGAGGCATCATTAATTGTTATTCCTTGAAATTCAACGATGATGTCTTCATTCCTAATGCCTGCCTTTTCCGCCGGACTATCATCCACAACATCATTGACAAGAGCTCCTTTGGTGGTCTTGCTGTTGATTGAACGGGCAAGTCGCGATGTCATGTCCTGCGTAAATACTCCCAGCCATCCGCGATCCCTCGATTTGTCTTTGACTACTATGACATCGGGAGGTGCTGCAAGCTGCGGACTAATACTCCCAGTAAACAGTGTGGCCAGGCAGACGATACAGCCGAGTATGAATATCTTCATTTGTCATTCCTTCGTTGTTTGCGGCTTTTCAATACGGACGATATTCCTGTTGCATTGTTTCGTTACTTTCCTTTCAAGACTTCGTAGAGTGCCCCCCGGGCCTTTTCTCCTCCGATATTTCCAAGATAGTATATGGCATCGCGCCGAAATCCGTAGTTATTGTGTGAAAGGGCCACTGTTCTGAGAAAATCCACCGCCTTGTCATTCCCCACTTCGGCAATCGCATAGAAAATTGTTTCAACCGGTTCGCGACGTTGGTGCGGTATGCTATTGAAGAGATCAATCAATAGTCCCACGGAACGGTTTTTATCCGGTGTTTCGTTACCTATGAAATCAATGGCATACGCCTGGAGTTGTTCGTTGGTGTCCTTAAGAACAATTTCCATGAGCACGGGAAGGACATCATGCTTTTTGAAATCAACGAGGACATCCAACGATGCCTCACGCAAGGGAAGGGGCTGTTTGATGTCAACCGCAATGTCACGGAGTGTTGCAAAGGATTTGTCGTCCTCCTTTGCTTCGCCGAGTGCATACAGCGCCTCCATCTTGAGGCGTGTTTCGGGATCGAGGTCTTCATCAACATTCATTGCCAGGGGAGTCATGCTGATTCCCCTTGGGTACCGCCAGCGTACCATGGATCTGCTTTGTCTTTTAAGTTGGCGCTCGACATCGCGCATGTGTGGAGCCATTGAGTATGCATATCCGCCGCCGGGTGCTTTGGTAATACTCACTGCACCGGCTGATGTCCCCGGAGCGATGACATACACATCAGATTCAAGTTGAGCAAGATCAGAGATGGCATCGTCGTAGTAACTGCTCTTCGGATACTGCTCGATGAATTGCTCGTATGCAGCTGTTGCCTTTTTCCTATCCTGGTGTCGCAATGCGTAAGCCGACCAGTACCGTGCATCATCAACGTACTCGCTCTTGGAGTACTTGCTGATGACTTCGGTAAATTTCTTGCGTGCTTCGTTCCATTGCTCGTCAAGAATCAATGTGTATCCCTCTCGATAGGTGTTGTACGCCGGGTCATCGGATTGTTCCTGGGCGAGCGGAAGCAAAGAGAGAGCCGCTGCAGGCGGGCGATCCGGTGGAGGTGATGTTGCTGCACGCGCTCGTGATGTCGTGGTCTGTGCATGAATGGAAACAGCCGCGAGCAGCACGAACGCGAGGTGATAGAGAGATATCCTGTTCATAATACACTCCTGGAGTATTTTGCATGAATCAATCGTACCGAGTCTCTTGTTGCTTCGGCCATCCGGATCTTAAAAAGGAGGTTTTCCTGTTCGATGCCACTGCGGATGATTTCGACGTTGGGAAGATCTGATTGTTGTTCCATGTTTGCCAGTTCAATAAGAATTTTCTGGAGATCTCTTAACAAGAGAACGGAACGGGGATCGAGGTGTTCCTCGCCGAGGTTTCTGGCCTCCCGAATCAATTCCCGTGACACTGTTCGTTCAACTGAAAGGTCAACAGGACTACCATCAGCTGTTTTCAGATTTGAGAGTCCGACCAACAACACCTTGGAGCGGCGCAAATATTGTCCCATCGGGTCTACCGTGTTCTCAACATGTTGCACAGTGTTCAGAGGAGGTTCCGGGTGCGCCGTCTGCCGACGCATCCATTCGTTTGATCCGAACCATAACAGCCCTAAAACTGCCACCGCACCTCCCGTAGCAACCATAAAGCGTCGTTGTGGAACAATAGTATCGTGAAGATATGAGAAGGGAGTCTCCCACCACTTCATGGGTGGCGGTGATGATTTTGCGATGCGTCTCTCCACGCTTCCTGCAAATGCATCCCAGAAGGCAGTTTGCCGTTCATCTGCCGGAGACAAGGAAGGTGGTAATACCTCTGCAAGAGTTGACCGTAGCCCTTGTAATTCCTTGGCGCACTCAATGCAAGATGCGAGATGGTGTTCAACTTCGTTGTGCAGTGTAGGGGAGAGTCCGTCGTGGAGATAGTCATACAATTGTTGTCTAACGGCTTTGTGTGTCATAATGCCATTTCCGTTCTGAAATACTCCAGACGTGTTCGCATTTTCTTCAATCCACGAAACAGATGGGTTTTTACCGTTCCTTCCGAGCATGCAAGTATTCCACTTACCTGTTTTGTTGAGAGCCCTTCGATATGGCGGAGCAGCACTACCGCTCTTTGGAGTGTGGGCAGTTCGTGTAATGCCTTTTCAATGTGTGTTCGTAGTTCCCCGTTCTCCGGTGTCTCCTGTGCGGCATAGGGAGTATGGTGTTCTCGCTCTTCATTGAGGGCGAAACGTGCCCCATGTGCCTTCTCTTTTTTTACACGGTTGAGTGCCATGTTGGTGACGATGCGATACAGCCACGTGGAAAACTCGGCATCTCCGCGAAAGGATGGTAAACCTTGATACACACGGACGAACGCCTCCTGTGCCACGTCTTCGGCCTGTTCGTGGTTACGGAGAAATCCATGTGAGATGTTGTACGCCTGCTTCATGTAGCGCTCAACGAGCTGGCGGAATGCCTCATGGTTTCCCTCCTGTGCTGCAATGATGAGTTGCCGTTCATCGGCAACGCCCATGTGGAGAACCTGTTCATGTGTTTGGTGATGTTTAGACAAGACAGGGAGGCAATCGGTTGACATATGAAGGAGGATGTTTTGAGATATAACTACGTTTGGAGGGGTCAAAAGATACGGAAGGGAGCCATGTTAAAAACACCGTGCCGCCCGGTGAACAACCGGACGGCACAATGGAGGCAGAAAAGAACAACCTTGTCTTTTTACCGCAGGAGGCTCATTTTCTTCATTTCCACAACATCGCCGGACCGCATCTGGTAGAAATAGATACCACTACCAACCTGCATACCGTTAGCGTCGCGGCCATCCCAGGTAACTTCATGCATGCCGGCTTCGATCATGCCATCCATCAATGTGCGGACTTCCTGGCCAAGTGTATTGTAGATTTTCAACGTAACCTGGCTCGCCTCGGGAACCACGAAATAGATTGCAGTTTCCGGATTGAACGGATTAGGATAGTTCTGCATCAACTGGGCCGTGGTCGGAATCTCTTCCTGACCGGCAATACCACTTCTGTTCAGCGGACATCCCTGCTCGTTGAAGTCCTCGAAGATATTCTTCAGGGTTTCGTAGTTCGAGCTGTTTCCAGGATACACATTGTTGAACATGGTGATCACTTGTTGCGTAGTCAGATTATAGTCGATACCGTCTGACTTCGCGTTCAGGAGGGCTGCCACAGTATGACGTCCGAGAGCATTGAGGCCGCCACCGTTTAGCTGCAGTACCTGCAACAAGGTCTTGCTGCCGAATGCGTTGTCAAACACATCCTTGAATTTTGTCCACGGCTTATACGGATAAGGCCATGAATCGTAGTGCTGGCACTGTTTCCAGTAACCAGGTGTACAGCCGTCTCCACCGCTTTGCTCGCAGTATCCAAAATCAATCGTGAGGTCGACCTTGGTGTCTGTCGAAAGAACCACACTCGACGGACTGCAGTTGCTGTTGGAGCCGTTGCTGGCTACGTTGCTGCATGTCGTTGCGGTATACCCGGGCGGCAATGTGCTTGTTTCGACTTTTACCGAATAGCATCCTGCGCACAAGCCTGCAAATTCATAGTAACCATTTGCATCGGTTACTGTGGTTTTGATCTGGTTGTCAGGACCGTATAATTTTACTGTCACACCCGCAATGCCCGGTTCACCGGTGTCCTGGTATCCATCGCAGTCAGTGTCTTTCCAGACACGGTCACCGATCTTCCCTGAACACTGTGGCGGTGGAACGCAACCGAACTCCAGCTTTCTGATCTTGAACTGGTCTTCCGGAGTCGTGTCCGCGATATCGGCCGCGATCACCAAAACGTTCGCAAAAATCTGCCCGCCGTTGAAGCTCGCCCATCGGGCACTACTGCTGCCTGTTTCGTTTTGCTCGGTGAGCATGCCGGATAGTACGGCATCACTGAGGGTGGTATGGTTGTTGAATGGGTCAGCCAGGGTTCCGAACCATATGGAGATATCGCTATCCGTTACGATCGCATCGAGGAAGGCACGGGTCAGCACGACCGGTGTGGAAAACTCGAACAACACGTAGTTGTTCTTGTCGATGTTGTCCACCCGATGAGAACCGTTTCCGCCGCTGCCCTCGTATCTATCGGTGACGCCGAGACCCGAACTATACAATCCGAGGTAACCGGTCTCCCAGGTGGCAGCATTCTTGAACCGACTGAACGCGCTCACCTTTACTGAGATGCCGTTGACCGTAAAGGTGCGGATGTTGCCATATGTCCCGGATGTTGACGTGTTCCCAGTAAAAGAGAATATGCCGGACACGCATGGCGGTGGTTCGCAATAGCCAAAATCAATAGTGCGATCCTCGCTGGTGTTTGTCTCAAGACAAACAGGTGCAGGGCTACAATTACTATTATTAGCAACGTTCGGAGCGTTAGTACATGTGGTTGGTGTATAACCTGCAGGAAGGGTCGTTACATCGACAACGATAGTATAACATTCGGCGCACAAACCGGCAAACTCATAGTATCCGTTTGCGTTTGTTGTTGTAGTTGCAAGGACGTTATCGTTGCCATCAAGAAGCTTCACCGTAACACCGGCAATCCCCGGTTCACCGGCGTCTTGAATACCGTCACAATCGAGATCCTTCCAAACAAAATCACCGATCAGGCCTTCACAAGAAATCGGTACTGACAACGCGGAAGCAACCCATGTAAATGATGCAGGCCGCTCCTCGGGCGTATTCTCATCTTCATCGCCACCCGGACCGGAGATTGCCTGAACAGTGACTTCAGTTTCTCCTGCGGGGATATTGACGTTCAATGAGTAGGTATCCCATTCCTCTCCTTCGTTGCTGTTCAAAACGTCATCGTAGTTCGTTGTGATCCCACCGACAGTCACACTGATCCGGCTCGGACGAAGAATCCCGCCTGTTGATGCTGTTCCCTGAACACTCGAAAAGAACATATTGAGTGGTGCTATTCGGGCCGAAGTTGAAGGTGCAAACGTGAAGGTTTGAGCAACCGATGCATCAAGCGGGCTGGCAAAGAATCTATACAAACAGTCATTTCCATCACTCAATTGAAGGTCCACATCGTTGCCATCGTCATAGATAACGAGGATGCCGGCTCCGTTTGCTGCGCGATCATAGATAAGTCCCTCTACTGAAACAGCATTTGCTCCGTCAGTTATCACATTCAGGGATGTAATATCTGCACGATACGTTGTGCTGTACGTGGGTGTCGTACCGCCCGTGAGGAAGAAATTTGTCGGACCACCGATAAGGGTGCCCGTCACGGCGTTGCCATTGACCACAATGTCCTCATCGCCAGTGGCACTGAAATTCTGGCCCTCCCAGTACAGTAGTACCTGCTGTACGGTTGCTCCGGCCGGGACGTTGATATTGATGATACCCGGCTGAGTCAGGAGCCCGACTCCTGCAGCTGCAATACCCGATCCTCCGGCGATTGCGATTGAAGGTGCGCCAAGAGTCTCTGTTCCATCTGCGAGCAGTGGAGAGATGCTCGACAGCATCAATAGCAGAACAGCAACCCCACACCTCCAGGAATTGGAGACGAAGTTATTCATGTTTCCCCTTTATTATGATTTGTTAGTGATGATGAGTTAGATGATTGATTGCATGCGAAAGAAACAGCCACGATTAGCTGAATGAAAGCACTAATCCGGCGGACAATTGAACACTTTGGAATATGAGAGCAGGGGAGGGGAATTGCCTTCCGGTTCTAATGGAAGACGTGTGTAGAATAATGAAAGGGGATGACTCGCAGTGTACCGTCGCGCACAAATCCGATCGTTTATCGGATAGACATGATTTACTTGATTACAGGAACAAGAAGAAGCGCCGTTCCCACTCTTTCGAATGGAAACGGCGCTTTTTCAATAAACCACCAGAGAACCTGAGGAGTGTACCCTCAGGGTTCACTTTACTTCAAGAGACTCATCTTCTTGACGGAAGTGAAGTCCTTTGCCCGCAACACGTACATGTACATACCGCTGCTGAGCTTGTTCCCTTGATTGTCTGTTGCATCCCAACGCATCGAGTAGGAACCTGCCTCGAGATTGCCTTCGACCAGGGTTTTTACTTCCTGACCGAGCGTGTTGTAGATGCGCAGAGTGACATCGCCTGCCTCAGGAATGAGGAATGCAATTTCCGTTTCCGGATTGAACGGATTCGGGTAGTTCTGCATCAACTGATATGTTGTTGGCGTGCTCTCAGTTGTCGGATCTTCGGTCTCGTCGCCAGGAATCTCAGGGTTTGCTGCTCCTGATGGGCCTGTCGGGCAGATGACTTCGATCTTCCTGATCTTGAACCAGTCTTCCGGATTCGTGTCCATAACATCGGCCGCGATAACCAGAACATTGGCCGTGACCTGACCACCGTTGAATGATGCCCAACGAGCGCTGCTGCTTGTCGTTGTATTCTGCTCGGTCACCATGCTGGCAAGCACAGCATCACTCAGATTCAGGTGGTTCGTGTATGGCGAAGCAAATGTTCCGTACCACACCGAGATATCGCTGTCAGTCAACACTGCATCAAGATATGCCCTGGTGATTGTGACAGGAGTGGAGAACTCGAACAGAACGTAATTGTTCTTGTCAATGTTGTCCACGCGGTGTTTGTTGGAACCACCAGAACCCTCGTACTTATCCGTAACGCCGAAGCCATAGCTGTAAAGGCCAAGGTACGCTTTGTCCCATGTCGCTGAAGTCTTCAGTCGGCTGAATGCACTCACCTTGACTGAGATGCCGTTGACTGTGAAGGTGCGGATGTTACCCGCTGTTCCACAGGTTGATGTACTGCCGCAGAACGTGAATGTCACCGGAACACACGGCGGTGGCGGACAATAACCGAAGTCGATCGTCAGATTTGTGCTCGAATTCGAGCTGAGCACAACCGTCGCAGGACTGCAATTACTGTTGGTACCGCTTGTTGAACTGTTGCTGCAAGTGGTTGCCTTGTATCCGGTGGGCAATGTTGAAGTATCAACCTTTATCTTATAGCAACCGGCGCAAAGGTTGGTGAAATAGTATTTCCCGTATGCGTCAGTCACAGTTGAATCTAGAATTGCGTTGGTATTGCCATTGAGCAGATATACCTTGACGCCAGCAATACCGGGTTCATCGCTGTCCTGGCAGCCATCGCAATCCTTGTCCTTCCATACCTTGTCTCCAATTTTACCCGAACACTGTGGCGGCGGGCAATAACCGAAGTCAATGGTCAGATTTGTGCTTGAGTTTGTGCTTAACACAACTGTTGCCGGACTGCAGTTACTATTCGTTCCGCTTGTGGAGCTATTGCTGCAAGTTGTAGCAGTGTAGCCGGCAGGCAGAGTAGAGGTGTTGACCTTGATCTTGTAGCAGCCTGCACAGAGGTTATTGAAGTAGTAATATCCGTCTGCATCCGTCACGGTTGAGTCGAGAATTGCATTCGTATTACCGTCCAGCAAATAGATCTTAACACCAGCAATACCAGGTTCTCCGCTATCCTGGTAGCCGTCACAATCCACATCCTTCCAGACCTTGTCACCGATTTTGCCGGAACATTCCGGTGGTGCACAATAGCCGAAGTCGATGGTACGATCTTCGCTGGCGTCTGTGGTCAAGCACACAGGTGCCGGGCTGCAATTGCTGTTGTTGCCGATATTTGCATCGTTGCTGCACGTTGTCGGTGTGTAACCGGCCGGAATTGTGCTCGCATCGACGACAACTGTGTAGCAAGCGGCGCACAGTCCTGTAAACTCATAATATCCGTTGGCATCTGTAGTCGTTGTTGCAATGACGTTGTTGCCCGCATCAAGCAGGTTCACTGTGACATTTGGTATGCCGGGTTCTCCGCCATCCTGAACGCCATCGCAATCAAGATCTTTCCATACGAAGTCGCCAATCAGTCCCGTGCAGGGCATTGAGAGTGAAGACGCAATCCACGTAAATGATGCCGGACGGGGAATGTCATTGTCTGGATCTTCATCACCGGCAGGACCGGAGGTTGCTTGTACGGTGATTTCTGTAACTCCGGCAGGAATGTTGACGCTGAGACTGTACGTGTCCCACTCCTCGCCGTCATTGCTGTTCAGAACATCGTCATAATCTGTCGTGATGCCATCGACGGTAACGCTCACTCTGTTTGGACGCTGTGAGCCGCCGGTGGAAACAGTTCCTTCGACGCTTGAGAAGAACATTGCCAGAGACGCTACACGTGCCGTTGAGGAGGCCGGGAATGTATACGTCTGGGCAACCGAGCCATCCAGAGGTGGAGCGAAGAACTTGTATACGCAGTCGTTTCCATCACGCATCTGAATGCTCGCGCCGGAACCATCATCATAAACGACATACAAACCCGCACCGTTTGCAGCACGGTCATACACAAGACCTCCAACAGAAACGGCATTAGCACCCGGACTCACAACATTCAATGCAGTGATGTCCGCGCGGAATGTGGTGCTGTATGTCGGAGTAACTCCGTTCGTGAGGAAAAACAGTGTGGGCCCGCCGATCAATGTGCCCGTCACTTCGGTTCCATTGACCTCAATTGTTTCGTCTCCTGTTGCTGAGAAGTTCTGTCCTTCCCAGTAAATGAGTACTTGTTCAACAGACGCACCTGCCGGTACGTTGATGTTGATGATGCCGGGT
Source organism: uncultured Chitinophagales bacterium (assembly GCA_964538485.1). Taxonomy (GTDB): domain Bacteria; phylum Bacteroidota; class Ignavibacteria; order UBA10030; family UBA6906; genus JBJXHC01. The sequence continues at coordinate 45,853 of CAZIHJ010000007.1, forward strand.
TGACCCAGTGTGAGTCCTACACCTGCTGCAGAGAAACCGGAGCCGGTTGCAACCGTGGTTGCACCGAGTGTCTCGGTGCCATCCGCAAGAGCAACGTTTGCGAATAGCACGCTCAGACAGACGAGTGCTACGATACGCAGCCGTCCGAGTGTTGGTAGCGCTAACATATACTTACCCCCTATATTGTGGATTGTGTGAGTTACGTGAATTGCCATTGCCATGTTTATGACTGAAATTGAGGAGTACTTTGATCCCGCAGTTGATTGCGGGAAATGAACAATGTTAGATTTCTTTTGACGAAGAGATGCGTACGCCGTGCCCCCTAAGGCTACGATTCAGTTCTGAAGTTGATTCTAAGAAGTGTAGGCAATCAAGACGTGGCTCCGGGGAAAAGCCATATTGCCAGAACGTACGGTGTAAATATACACATACGTCGCATATGTTTCAAAGAGAAAAAAATGCAGGGAGAAAAAAAATAATCTTGAGTCTGATTCAGGTCAACTAGACGACCCGCACGAAAACTGTTTCGGTGACTGGTGTCACCTGTTAGGGCATTGCCTCGACGACCACGGCGACTCCCTGGCCCACCCCGATGCACATCGTCGCCAAACCGTAGCGGCCGTGTTGTCGTGTGAGTTCGTGGACAAGTGTCGTCACGATTCGTGCGCCGCTGCATCCAAGGGGATGACCGAGGGCTATTGCCCCGCCGTTTGGATTCAGCTTCGATAGTTGAATGTGAAGGTCTCGCGCAACAGCAATAGATTGCGCGGCAAATGCCTCGTTGAGCTCAATAATATCGATTTTCTCCATCGACAGCCCGCCCTTGGCAAGGGCCTTTTGGGATGCAGTGACGGGGCCAATTCCCATGAAACGCGGGTCGACTCCAGCGATGCCAGTGGAGAGAATCCTCGCCAGCGGTTTTCGTCCCAGAGAATTTGCCTTCGATTCTTCCATAAGAAGAACTCCTGCGGCTCCATCGTTCAGGGAAGATGAATTTCCGGCCGTCACCGACCCTCCTTTGCGGAATACCGGTTCGAGCTGGGAGAGTTTCTCCAGTGACGTGTCACCCCGTGGCCCCTCGTCCTTATCGATGATGGTGACCTGCCCTTTTTTCCCCGTGACTTGGACTGCGACAATTTCTTGGGTGAACTTTCCAGACGTTTGCGACGCAGCCGCTTTTTGATGGCTTGCGAGAGCGAATTCATCCTGTTCGCGTCTCCCAATACCATATTTCTCAGCAACATTTTCTGCGGTCTCTCCCATGCTCTCAAGGGGAAACATCTCTTTCATTCTGGGGTTCGGATAGCGCCAGCCGAGTGCGGTATCGTAAGCAGTGACATTGCCGAAAGCACCCGAGTGGTTCTTCGCAATAGAATAGGGTGCCCGGCTCATGCTTTCCACACCTCCTGCCACCACTACATCGGCGTCACCTGACCAGATTGCCCGTGCGCCTTGAATGATACAATCGAGACTTGAACCACAGAGACGGTTGATTGTGTTGGCGGGAACGGAGTATGGAAGTCCGGCGAGCAGGGCGCTCATCCTTCCAACATTGCGATTGTCTTCCCCGGCTTGATTTGCACATCCCCACATTACATCGTCGATCGAAACCGGATCGATTCCGGATTGCTCCACGAGTGCTTTGATGACAACTGCACCGAGATCATCCGGACGAACATCGCGGAGAACGCCCCCATATTTTCCGATGGGAGTACGAAGGGCACTGACGATGACGACGTTTCGCTGTTGCATTTGTTCTGATTCTTCTGGGGAGAAGATGCCGGAAAAACAAAAGGGACAAGCATCTTGTCCCCTTTATCGGTGGAGGTATCCTTGCGGATTATTCAAACTTGAATTCTTTTACTGCTCCATAGATCTGAATGTAGATTTGTGGTTGCGAGTTGCTGCTTGTGTTCAGAAAGACACCGTCGCTAAGTACCGGACGTTTTGCCTTCGGCTTAAACTCCGCAACCAACTCCGCCGATGCTCCGGGTTGGATCGGGCCTTCGGGCAACTTCAAAGTGAACCCCTCAAGCTGGGTCTTTGTCCCGGTAAGCGTCACCGGCGCTTTTCCCTGGTTCTTGACAGTCAGGGTGGCCGTGCTTGTGGTGCCTACTTGTGCATCCTGAAACCATATATGAGCAGGCGTAAGCGAGATTTCCTCAATTACAGTCGCTGAGAACTCCACAACCGTTGCTTTCGCATCTTCAGCGTTGGAGTGAATTGTAACGGTTTTGTGTACGAGCCCGGTGAAGTTCTTTGAGTCGAACGTGATAAGGACGGTTCCGGTCTTGCCGGGTTCGATGTTGCGTTCTGAGATAATCGTTCCGGTACAGCCACAGGACACGTCCACTTTACTTACCTCCAGAGTCGCAGTACCGATGTTCTTGAGAGTCAACTTTCGCTCGACCTTGTTGCCCCGGCTGATAGTACCAAAGTCGAATTTCATACCTTCAACGATTTCCATTCTGGGCTGGCTGAAGACCACCACACTGCCGAGAACAAGCACTACCACAGCGCTGAGCATTCGCTTCATACTTGAGTTACCCCTGTTGTTATTGGAACCGTACTGTTGACAATATAATCAGAAGAAAGGCGAATATGCAACGCCCTCTTTTCAACCCGTCTGAATGCTGCGAAAATAGAGTTCTTGCAGGAGCGGAGCAGGCCGATATCGGTCCTCACCAAATGCTCGATACAACGCCGAGACTACTGCATGAACCTGATCAATTCCTATGCGGCTCGTCCATTCCACGAGGCCGAAAGGATAATTTGTCCCAAGCTTCATTGCCGTATCGATGTCGTCTCCTGATGCGATACTCTCCATCATTGCAAAATGGGCTTCGTTTGCAAGCGAACAGAGAATCCTCGGCATCACCATCCCGATGCTATCCTTAACAACCGAGGTTTCCTTGTCAAGGTTCCGGAGAAACTCCTTCGCGTGATCCAATGCACTTTCTCCTCCTGCAACAGGGGCGGCCAATTCAACAAGTTGGCCGTCAAGCAATGAGGGAAGTGCGCCAATACCGATAAGGCGGTGCGGGTGTTTCACCCAGCCGGACTGTTCAGCCAGTGTCACCGTTACCGACGATGAGAGGATTGGAGTACGTGATGGCAAGGTCTTATCCAACTCAATGATATTCTTCTTCTTGACGTCCGAAGACGTGTTGGTGAGTTCGAATGCAATCGCAACCGTTTTCATCGGACGGACGAGTTTCTTCACTCCCCTGGGTAAACGCGGTGAGGAACCGGAATTCACCCGTGCGGAAACGCCGAGGCCTTTGGCGAGTGCAAGTGACGCATACTCTTCAACAAGGGACAACTCACCGAGAATGCAGATTGCGCTCATCAATATGAATAGAATCCCTTCTTTGTCTTGCGTCCGAGAGTACCGGCTTCCACCATTTGCCGTTGGATGGGATGTGGGCGGAAGCGCGGCTCGTGAAAGAACTGTTCATAGACTGATTGTGTCACCGAATAGTTAATATCTATTCCGATCAAATCCATCAACTCAAAGGGGCCCATCTTAAATCCACCTGATCGCTTTACGATGTTGTCAATCTCCTCGACCGAAGCCACCCCTTCACCAAGGAGTCGCAATGCCTCGCCATAGAACGGTCGTGCTACACGATTTACAATAAACCCCGGTGTATCCTTGCACACTACTGGAGTCTTCCTCATCCGGACGGCGAGATCAACCGTTGTCTTGACCGCGGCATCGCTGGTGTAGTTACCCCGGACAACTTCGACGAGCTTCATGAGTGGGGGCGGATTGAAGAAGTGCATCCCCACTACATTTCCCGGTGTTCTGGCAAACGCCCCGATTGATGTAACGGAGAGGGAGGAGGTGTTCGTTGCAAGAATAACATCAGGGCGAACAACCGCGTCGAGGTTTCCGATGATCTCTTTTTTTGTATTCAGATCTTCAATCGCAGCTTCGATGATAAAGTCAGCGTGGGCCAATTCGGCGAAATGCCGGCGCGGATGAATTGCTGCAAGAGCTTTGGTGGACTGTTCCGGCGTGAACTTTCCCTTTTCCACTCCACCGCGGAGACTTTCTTTGATCTTCCCCATTGCAATCTGGAGGACATCGGCAGACACGTCGTGAAGAACAACATCAAGGCCCGCCATCGCTGATACCTGTGCAATGCCGCTCCCCATTGTACCGGCGCCAATAATACCGATTATGTTGATCATGAAAGAAGGAAGATGTTAGCGTGGTTGGATTATGATAAAAGTATAGAGAGAATGGGGGAGAGAATCAAACCTCATCCATGACATTCACCCGGGGGTGTCCGGCCCGATTCATTGCTTCATTTTGTCATCGTGAGGAGAACAACGTCACTTGTCGTTTGGCCGTGTGCAACTGCGAGATTCCTTCCATCCGGCGACCAGGCGAATGCGAAGATACGTCCCGATGTAAACGTGGAGACCTGCCTTGTCGAGTTCTTTGCATAGTCGAACGCCCAGACATTGGAGATACCTTTGCGCGTATCCACGTAGTGAACCGATTTGCCGTCGGGGGCCCATTGGAAAGCATTGGCACTTGCGGTAAGAGGGAGGTCGAATAAGGAGAGGAGCTTTCCGTCCGGGAAGGAGAGGAGCCCCATCCTGTCCCTCTTTTCTGCCTCATCGTAATAACGGCACAGGACAAACCGCCCGTCGGGTGAAATCTTTGGTCGTGTCGCACTGGCACAAAACAATGTGGCGGTGTCCTTTCCGTCGATCTGTAGTCGCCACAGAGATCGCGTTCCTGACTTCCAGCTATCGAAGAGGAGCCACTTGCCATCGTGCGAGACTTCCGGGTTATAATCTTCTGATTCTGTTATCCTTACCGGATTGCTTCCATCAAGTTTCATCTTCCAGATGTGCGGGAGTTTTTCATCTCTGGAGACATAGAAAATCTCTCCACCGCCCGTGTTCGCTGCCGGCGTGACCGATACCGATGTGCTGAAGGAGAGTTGCCTGGCGGTCTCTCCTTCAAGATCTGAAACCCAAAGATTTATTGTCTTGCCACTGAGAGAAGAATACACAATCTGTTGATTGGACAGCCATGTGATTCCCCCTCCTCCATCCTGGCGAGTCGCACCACGTGTGATCTCCCTTGTACGGGCACCGTTTCCCGCCGGAGCCACCATAACAGTTGAGCTTGAACTTGTTTGCGCACTGACGATTGCCGACGCGTCCCGGGTGATGCTCAGACTGGTCGGACCGTAGGCAAGCAGGTCGTTGGTGATTTTGGAAACTTCGCCTCCGGGGTAGGATACATATGAAATCTGCGACTGTTCACCTTCGGTCACCGAACAGACGAGAAGTCCGCTTCCGTCCGGATACCATACAATTCTGCCGACATCCTGCCAGAATGTTTCCGTGATTGGTATGTCACGTGGATTCTCGAGTGGAACGGTAACGATACTTACTTTGAATCCATCTGTTGTTAATCCTGCAGGACAAGCAATGACTGAACCGTCGGGGCTCCAGGCCGGGGCGCCTCCTTGAGAGATATAGAAGAGGTTCTTTCCGTCCCTCTGAATCAAGTTCCTTTCGCCGGAGCCGTCGGCATTTGCAACAAACAACGCCTCTACCCCTGTGGCCGGGAACGTGCGGAAGAATGCGATGCGACCGTCGTCTGGTGAGAGTGTTACGGAGCCAACCACATCCTCAATAATTTTGCGCGGTGGGGCTCCACCAAGTACCGGCATTCTGTAAACCGTTGGCACAGGGGAACCCGGAAGAGTTGCAGTGTAGTAGAGGTAGTTGCCGTCATTCGAGAACGTCGTTCCTTCGATCAGAACGTCGGAAGGCGGAATCACCATCACATCCGTTGCAGAAGCGACCTGCCGGATCCAGAGACTTACTTCACCCCGTTCGCCTTTCGCATAGACAACATATTTTCCGTCCGGCGAAATTGTTGCGTAACCGGCGTTTCCTGCTGATGTCAGTCTGCTCATACGTACATTGCTGATGGAAGGGAGGACATGATCATTCTTCAACGTCAGAAGTAGAATGATAGCAATTGCAGAAGCCAACAAGACGGCGACCAGTCCCACCTTTGGTATTTTCGCCAGTATTCCGGTTTTTGGAGATATTCTTGAAGTAGTTCCGGTCTGAAACGCAGTGTCTGAAGTCTGCGCGCCGGCCGAAGACGGAACCAGTACATGCGCTGAACTCTGCTGAACGGAATACTGCCGAGTGACGCGTGGTGCGCTCTTTCGGAGTCTCCTGAGGTCCACTAGCATTTCCGAAACCGATTGGTATCTCTCAGCCGGATCTTTTTCAAGTGATTTCGAAACGAGAAGGACCAACTCGGGCGGAGCATCGGGGAGATACTTTGTAAGCGGCTCGGGATCCTCATTCATGATGGAATAGATGATTGCTGCCTCATGTTCACCCTTGAACGGAAGCCGGCCGGTCAACATTTCGAAGATCAACACGCCGAAAGAGAAGAGATCAGATCGGGCATCAACATCCCCGCCACCGATTTGTTCCGGTGCCATGTAGCCGAGCGTTCCGACAGTCGAGGAGGTCCTCGTCAATTTCATGGACCCTTTCAGCTTTGCAAGGCCGAAGTCCATCACCTTCACCTGTCCTTTTGAGGTCAGCATGATGTTATC
>CAZIHJ010000007.1:52566-55969 GCA_964538485.1 uncultured Chitinophagales bacterium
GAGATTGCAGTGCCAATCATGGTTTCTCTTTCTCAGCGAGGTGCCGGCGTAATACTTCCAGGCTTTGTTCCATTTTCATCCCTTTGCCAACAACAAACTTACATAGAACGCGTCGCGCCCATCTCGGTAGCGGGCGATTAAATCGAAAGGTACTTGTAAGCCGCGTACCATCGGGAAGGGATTCAAGCGACATGGTCGAAATCAAATTCATGGGTGGCTTGAGAAGATTTACAGTGTAGTAGTTAAATGGACGCCAATCGAGTATGAGTTCCACAGCATCGCTGTTGGAGCAATGGTTGCTCGATCCACGCTCGGTTCGACCGCCCGGCCGCTCGCCTGAGTGCCAAGCCGACCCAATTCTCCAACTTGTGCGCTTCTCGGGGTCGTTAAGCCATACCCACAAATCGGATGGTGAAACCGGAAAACTCGTCGTGATCACCACATCTGCTTCCTCCGGTTGCAAAAACACACGTCGCTCGTCAGTGAGTTCTTTGTAACGATCATCCAGATTAATACTGAAGGTGGTAACATCTCCAAGATGTTCGTAGGTCTCGATCTGTGTATGAACATTCATCGGGTGGACATCCATGCTGGTCAGACTCTGTTCGGTGAACAGGGCATACCCCCGCCATCCTGTGGCCTCGTTGACCTTGTTCTTCAGTAGCCGATGAATCAAGTTCACGCATGAGCCCAATGGTTTTTGTTTGCCTTCAATGTTCTGTTGTATGTACTCGCCATAGTGAGCGATGAATTTCAGATCGAGACCGGGGATCATCTGGCACGCTTTACATCTGCATGTTGCCATGCGTCGGGAGGACTCGCGTTTGTCTCGAAAAGCCACATACGTTGCCTCAACAATCTCCAGCAGAGTCTCGCCGCGAGGGAGGTTCTTGCGGGGCACATACGCAAAGACTGCATCTCCTTCGATTTCGGCGATAGAGAGAGTAGGTGTGAGATTCCGAATAATGAGATTGAGGATTTCACTCAGAATTGCCTGCGAATGGTCCAGTTCGCTTTCGGCAACGAAGGGTGTAAACCCGGAGATGTCTACAAGAACCAGATATCCCTGCTCAATATTAGATTTCACAGCCGATCCTCATCATTGTTTCTTCAGTCCGGTTTTTTCCAGAAGGTCAACAAACCTTGGGTCAGACCAGTAAGGTTCCAATTCCCGGTCTTGGTTAAGCCACATCATCGTGCCTGCATGGTTTTCCAAATCAACGTTCAGCCATTTGAACAAATTATCCCTGTCGTCAAGACCGACATACACCCTCGCAATGTAATAGCCGGTGGATGTCTTGTTGGTAAAACGTTCCTCGAGTTCCTTCGCAATCTTCAATGCTTCATCACGTCTTCCCATTAGCCCATAACAATAACCCAGGAATGATACCGCCTCGGATGAACGTCCGGAAACCTCCACGGCTCTCGACGCCATGGCAAATGCCTCGTTAAGGCTTCCAAGCTTGGCGTTGACCTGTGATTTTCTGGAGAACGCCGGACCGAACAATGAGTCAATCGCCAACACTGCATCCATCTCCTGGAGAGCCCGTTCGTACTTTCCTTCCATGTAGTACGCGAGTCCCACATTGATACCGATGACAGGGGAGAGAGGATCGAGTTCTTGCGCCCGCTTGATTGTTTTGAACGCCTCCTCATGGCGACCAACAGAATGAAGCAAAATGGAATACCAGTGATAGGTTGTGGGATAGTTTGGATTGAGAGAGATCGAGAGTTTGAATTCCTGCTCGCCCTTGTCCCAATTCCGCATTGCGCAACTCGCAAAAGCCAGGGTAGTGTGAGCCTCTGCAAGGGAGTTGTCGATCTCCAGTGCACGGGATGCAGCAGCAACCGCTTTGGGATACGTTTCTTTCCCGGGCATACCGGCATACTGTTCGAGAAGTGCATAGCAATCAGCCAGGCCAACGTATGCCAACGCGTAGCTTGCGTCCAGCGCGAGCGCCTGATTAAAACACTCGATGGCTTTTTGAATCTCCAATGCCCGTCGTTTGTTCCAGAAGTAACGACCCTGGAGATACAACTTGTAGGCGTCAACATTTTCGGTGTATCGCTTCGTGACCGTCAGCTGAGACTTCTTGCTCAGCGTTACACCAAGTTGACTCAAGAGATCGCCGACAATCTCTTCTTGCATTGTAAGGATCTCACTGGCCTTGTGCTGGTATTGATTGCCGTACACCTGCGACTGCCGGTCAACATCAATCAGATCCAGTTGAAGGTTGAGGTTGTCATCGCGCTGGACGATGCGTCCCATAAGCACGGCCCGCACATTCAGCTTCGAGCCAATTTCCTGCGGGTCAATATCCTTTCCCTTGAATCGAAATACCGTGCTGCGTGGAATTACCCGGAGCTCGGGAATCCGGGTGAGGCTGTTGATAATGCTCTCTGTCATCCCGTCGCTCAGGTACTCCGTGTTGGGATCGCCACTCACGTTCACAAAGGGGAGTACCGCCAGCGAATCAATCGCTTCGGTGCGTGGAAGAAGAAACATGTAAGCCGCAATACCAATGAGAAGTACCGCGACTGCCACAAGAATGATATACAGGGCCCGTGATGGTTTCGAGCTCTGCGGCGCGGGAGGATCGGATTTGACAGATATCTCTTGAGTGACACGAGGTGCATCGGTGGGCACTGGTCGTGTAATTCTCGAGGACTGCTTCAAGAATTTTCGCAGCTCGCTCGTCATGTCATCAATATGCTGGTACCGATCATTAGGGTCTTTCTCCAGTGCCCGGTGTATGATTCTGTCCAGCTCGGGAGATACGTCGTTCCTATGCTTCTGAACCGTGTCGCATTCCTCATTCACAATGGAGTACATGATTGCCGCTTCGTGTTCGCCACGAAACGGGAGTTTTCCCGTCAATGTTTCGAAGAGTACCACGCCAAACGCAAAGATATCGGATCGGGCGTCCACTTCGGCGCCCTGGAGTTGTTCCGGCGCCATATACGCAAGTGTCCCCAGCGTACTCGATGTGCGCGTGAGTTTCATCGAGCCTTTGAGTCTGGCAAGACCAAAGTCCATCACCTTGATTTGCTTCTTCGAGTTCACCATGATGTTTTCGGACTTGATATCACGGTGAACGATCCCCTTGCTATGGGCTTCCTGAAGTGCCTCGCCGATCTGGATGGCGTAGGCGATTGCTTCGTCAACCTGTGGGGGCGTATGGCGAGGCGCCCCTACAACGTCGCGCAAAGTGCTCCCATCCACATACTCCATCACAATAAACTGCTGCCCGTCTGATTCTTCAATCGCGTGAATCGTGCAGATATTGGGATGGTTCAGCATCGCCGCGGCTTTTGCTTCCTGCATGAAGCGGGACTTGTCTTGTTCGGAAGCAGATAGCCGTGGTGGAAGAAACTTCAACGCTACGATCCGGTCGAGCTTGGT
>CAZIHJ010000008.1:0-44971 GCA_964538485.1 uncultured Chitinophagales bacterium
TCTCCGAACAAGTGTTAACCATGTCTCCAGTCCATACACTTAGCAAGGGGAGGGTTGGGAGGGTCATCGGAAACGGTAGGGAGATTCTGTGCCCTCGGGCAGAGTCGAACTGCCGACCTGCGGTTTAGGAAACCGTCGCTCTATCCATACTGAGCTACGAGGGCAAACATCCATTGAGTGTTAAGTCCGATTGGAATGGAAACACGATGGCACTACACAAACAGATCCCGCCTCCGGCGGGATTCTCATTCCAATTACGCACTTAGCTGGGAAACGCTAAGTCCGATTGGAATGGAAGATACAAAAACTGGCCGCGGTATTCAAGATTCTGCGGCCAGCTATTGGAAGAATGAAGCGCAGGCACTACGATCCTTCTTCGGGATCGGGGTCTTCGAGAACTTTGTACACGATCTTGTCGTTTGCGGCGTGAAGAACTTCGATCAACGTCTTACGGAATGAGATGATGCGGGATGCACCAAGGTCATATTGAAGGTCCTGCGTAAAGACCGGGGTCGCAAGTGGCCGGCCATTGTCAAGGTCAAATTCCCGGTAGGTAATCCGAACAACTCCGCGTACAGTGCCTCCATACACAAGATCACACTGTTGTCCTATTACCACACTCTGGTACACATCATTTTTGTAACCGCTCTCTGCACGGATCATCGTTGATCCGACAGATGTTTCCCTCACCTCTCCAATCTCAAAGTTTCTGTTCACATATCGACTGTTCAACAGCCCGCAGCCATCCAAGGTAAGGAGCAGCAGTGAGCAGAGAAGTATAGCGGCTTTATTCATGTGTTTCCCCCCGATTTGCTTGAGAACATTACATTCCCACTCAATCTACTTCGCAAAAGCTTAGGAAGCAAGAACTCCTTTGGGCAGCTTGGACGTGCAAACACGTAAAACGCTCCGTCAAACGATGATTGCCGTCTCATAACGTGCGCTAACTAACAACAACCCCACGGGCTCTTCCTCATATTGTGCGTGTAAGTCAACGTCAACTCCAGTTGTCTGTTCCTCACTTCCTCAAGACATCGCTTGAACTTTTGTTGACGCGCTACCGGAATGCAGAGCCCGAAATTGGCCCGTAGAAGAAAATTGAAATAACTCACAACCACACAACATCCCTCACAAGGAGACACGAGCCATGAAAAAGCTCAATATACTCTTGCTCGTATTTGCTGTGAACTTCATCCTCGTCGCTGAAGGCACCGCACAACTGGCAAAATATTTCGATAGAAGCATCGAACAACGCTTTACCGTAATGACAGGTGCCTCTGTTCCCCTCGGCGCATTCGTGCAAAAAAGTACATTGGATCCGAATGCCGGCTATGCGAACATGTCGATGATGGGAGGACTGGAATACACAGCCCTGCCGTTGAATGGTGGTATCGGATTGACGGCGTCAGCACTTCTGAACACGTACAGTGTTTCCATGTTACCGGGCGGTGCAAGTGCCAATCGGTATCTTACTGTCTCGCTTTTGGCCGGGCCGCGCTTCGAGATGGCACTTTCTTCAATCACTCCAATATCAGTCTATGGTCACGGCCAGATTGGCGCCATATATGCAAAAAGTCCTGATGTCACGCTCAACAACGCATCATTTAGCGGTGGCAGTGATCTCTCATTCGGGGCTTCGGTAGGTGCTGGTGTTGTATTCGATCGGGTAATAGATGTCGGTGTGCGTTTCTTCTATACCGAGGCGAGCTTCGGTGACAACCGGCTATCTCAGGATGCCGTAACACGCATTGAAGGCCTGCAGGCAACAGTCGGCTTCCTGATCTTCTAACGATTGACGAAACGAATGCGGGGTGGCTAGTTCACAACGCCCCGCACGTCTCACGATCAAGAGCGGCCGGAACATACATCCGCGGCACTTTATCACTCCGTGTACAACTCATGGCTCACGATGTAGGATTCCACGCTGATCGGAACCATATAGCGGATTGACTTCCCTTCCTTCACCCTTTTCCGTATCTGCCTTGATTCGAGACCGATTTCAGGAACATTGCACAGCGTGATCCGTTTCCTGTACCGCGATTCCAGTGCATCGACTCTGAACCCCGGCCGTGTCAGCGCAACAACTTCCACCAGATCAAGTATGCGCTCGGGCTCACGCCAGGTATGGAACTCCAATAGATTGTCCGCTCCGATGAGAAACACCAGCTTGTCGTCAACGTACTTCTTGCTCAATTCCTCCAGCGTCTCGACCGTAAATGAAACGCCGCCCCGCTGAACCTCAATATCGGACACCTCAAAATGGCGGTTCCCGGAAACTGCGCACTCCAGCATCTCCAGACGGTGATGCGCCTCGACGATATCGACACCCTGTTTGTGCGGTGAAGTTGCTGCAGGAACGAATAACACTTTTGCGAGGTTGAGCTGTTCCCGCGCGTGTTCAGCAACCAGAAGATGTCCCGTATGTGGCGGATTAAATGAACCGCCGAATATGCCGATGTTCATTTGTCAGATAGGAAAAATGTGAGCCCTTCGCATGCGCTCGAGACACTCATGAGTTCGTGGAGGAAACCACTGCCGCAGGAGGATCCTGCGTTCCACCTCGTGCGCAAGATACGGAATCATTGCCATCCCATCAATATCCGGGAGGGAGTGAACAGGCATGACGATCGCCGGAATATCCATGAGAGCGTGTTGATACGTCTCTCCTGTTGTTCCAGCCACTTCGCAGAGAGCTGGATGGAATGATTTCGTCGCAAACCACATCAGCCCTCTTCCGTGCTGTGCGATAACGACAACATCGTCCTCCTGATGAAGCAGTTCCATTGCATTTCCGAACTCTGCAGGCGAGTACAACGGGTTTCTCCCGACAAAAATAGCCACCGGGGATTCCTCTTTGACCGAGTAGACTGCCTTTGATGCGGCCATAATCCGGGCTGATAACTCCGCAGGACGCTGCCTGATTCGGGTAATTGTCGACGGCGGTGCGACAATGTCAAGCGCATCGCTCTCGGTTTCGTACAGGCGGACCTCACATGCACTGCTTACCGCAATTCTCTCCGCGAGATCAACGATCATTGCCCGCCCAAGAACCTCCATGTACTCCTGTTGATCGCTCGCAATCAATCCCCCTTGGGATGGCGGTGGGCAGAAAAACATTACAATGGGATTCTGTTTTGTCATGGTATTACCACAAGGCACCAAACGATTTATGCCTAACGCACCCCTTGAGGAATGCCACCATATACACAATTGGTGCAGCCATGAAGCCAATGGTCTCATGCAGACGATGCAGTTTCAGTGCATTCAACCCCTGGTACTTAAACCGGAAGAGTGTGGAGAATCCAAGAATGCAGGCGAATGCAGCGGCACTTATTGCCGGTCGCATCTCAATCACTCCCACGATGAGGAGAAAGGGCATGAAGATGTAGACGAGTGAAAGATAATGTTGAGGTCGATGAACTGTGAGACCTGCGATTGTCTTTACTTCAATAAGTTGTCGGAACTTGACAGGATGCTTTCTGTACAGCAGCGGATCAAAAACGTAGCGGCGGAGATGACGGAAACATGACGCCAGCGATCCAAACTGCTGAGGGTGTCGCACAACTACATCCCGTACAATGCCGGTGCGATATCCGCCTTCCGCAACACGAAATCCAAAGTCTGCATCCTCACGAAAATACAGTCCAAGAGACTTGTCATAAAATTCCCTATCATATCCTCCGAGTCTCTTGAACACGTCCTTGCGGACAAAGAGATTGCAGGGAATGAACGAAGGACGTTGTGTTGGTTCGAACCGTCGCACATCCTCTCCGGTGTCCTGATACACAGTGCGCCCTTCGAGAAGGTCAAGGCCATGCCGATGAAGACCCTCCTTTGCTCGAGAAAGCCAATCAGAAGCGACAATGACGTCATCTTCTGTGAAGGCAAGATACTCTCCTTGGGCAAGGCCCGCCCCTGCATTTCTCGCAAACGACGGGCCACCGTTCTCCAGATGCAAAGATCTGAGACGAAACGGAGTAACCATGCCAGCCAGCATTTCCCGGGTGTTGTCGGTTGAACCATCATCGACAACAATCACCTCAAATTCATTCAGAGGAAATGTCTGCGTCTCCAAAGATTTGAGACATTCCCTGAGTAGTGTGCTACGATTGAACGTCGGGATGATCACCGAGAAGAGTGGTGTAATCATTTACACTCTCTCTTGAAATGTCATAAGGAAAACCCTGCCATACCCAAAGATGCTCGAACGGGCCGCCTTCCTGAGTCTAGACACAACAATGCCAACGCCGATCCAGAGAAATAATTTCAGAATACATCGCAGCATGATAATCGGACGTAGGAGAACGCGGCGACCAATTGAATAGTGTTTCCGGTAGAAGAGAAACAGGCTTCGGTGATAGTGAACGAGTCTGCGCTCATCGTAGTGTCCCGGGGCAACGCTCCCAAAGTGAACAATCGCCGCAGGGCCGACAACATACACGACGCCCCCGGTTCCCTTTATCCGGTAACACCAGTCAGTTTCTTCAAAGTACATAAAGAACGATTCGTCAAGCAGGCCGACTGTGTTAATGATTTCGCGCCGTACCATCAAGCACGAACCCTGGACATAGTCCACCTCTCGAACCGCATCAGAAGGAGAGTACATTTCCTTGTGTCGTCCGAATATCCTATTGTGCGGAAAAAGCCGATCAAGAAACAGCGCCTCAACAAGGATGTTCCAGTTGGACGGAAATCGAACCCCGGCCCATTGAATGTGTCGATCACCATCCAGAATCGTTGGCCCGACAGCAGATGCACTTGGGGTTGCATCCATGAAATCTTTCAGCGTATCAAGGGCTCCGCCAATCACCAACGTGTCCGGGTTGAGTAACAGGATGTATCTGCTATCCGAAGCCGTGATCCCTTGATTGTTTGCCGCAGCAAAACCACGATTATCTTTGTTCTCTATAAGTCGGAGAGTTGAAGCACGCTTTCGCAAAAAGTCCACCGTACCATCAGTGGAGGCATTATCCACAACGATGACCTCAATTGTACACCGCGGTCTCTCCTTCTCAATCGAGTCGAGACATTGGCTGAGGAATTCCCGGCAGTTCCATGACACTATGATGATGGCAATATCTGTCATCTTGCCAGGCCGGTGATCCGTGCATATCT
The DNA here is from genome assembly GCA_964538485.1 of uncultured Chitinophagales bacterium. Classification (GTDB taxonomy): domain Bacteria; phylum Bacteroidota; class Ignavibacteria; order UBA10030; family UBA6906; genus JBJXHC01. The sequence continues at coordinate 5,116 of CAZIHJ010000008.1, forward strand.
ATGTGACGCCGCATTCAATATCCGTGCAAAGGAGCGGTCGGAATCAATTACCTTGAAGCTCATGCAACGAAGAATCTCACTGTCAGGAACGAGACGTTCGCCCTGTACGCGTGCGCGTTCTGCACCCACCCAACGCATGTTCACTACCGGCCAGAGGTATGCACGGACAATCCCCGTAAACGATTTGCGACCTCCCACCAAGCTCAGGAAGAGTTTCGCCATTGCGTCCACGACCATGTATGGCATCAGCACCATCAGTGTTGTTGTCTCAAAGAACAACAACGTGTTGAGGATTCGGTTACGCTCCTGATAGAACGTCACCAGTTCATTCTTCTGTTGTTTTGTCGTAACACTCCCCCGATGCCTGACAACAGAGGATTGAGCCATCTTCACTGAATATCCCTTCAGTTTCATTCTCCAGGAAAGATACACATCTTCGTGATACAGGAAGAACTCATCCAGGAACGGCAGGCCGACCACGCTCTTTCTGAACATAAGAGAGGCACCTCCGGCAAAGAATATCTCAGAAAGATCCGGAAAATGCCTCATGATATTATAGCCAAGGTAATTGATTGTGCCGTTCTGCTCGTAGAATTTTTCCGGCACCCCGTCAGTGATTACTCTGGATGTCACAACGGCGACCCGGTTGTCCTGCATCATCTGCAGTAAGCCCTCGATCCAATTGTCTTCCACTTCGGTGTCATTATTCAATAGAAGTATGTATTCACCTTTTGACTCATCAACACCACGGTTGTTTCCTTCAGCAAACCCGAGATTCCGGCGTGATTGAACGAGTCGGGCCTCCGTGAACTCCTGCTCCACGATTTGCACACTCTCGTCGGAGGAGTTATTGTCAACAACAATGACCTCGATCGGGCGGTATGTTTGCCTGTACACGCTGCGCAAACATTGTCGAAGCACCCCTGCCCCATTGTAATTGACGATGATGACACTGATGAGCGGATTCAAGGTCAACACCTGTTACAGAAGCTGTTCATATACCTGCTCGGTTTCCAACACCATCCTGCGGGCAGAGAACTTTTCTTCCACTCGTTGTCGTGCATTCAGGGTCATTGCATCCCGTTGAGCGGGATTGGCAATCAGGTGGTCAATCGCGCGGGTCAGCCCTTCACCATCACCCGACTTCACCAGCATCCCCGATACCTTGTGCTCGATAACCTCCGGAAGCCCTCCAACTCCGGTTGCGACGACAGCACATCCCGCGGCCATTGCATGGAGTATTGACATTGGTAATCCCTCATAAAACGACGGCAGAACGAGGATATCCATTCCTTCATACAAAACGTTTGCATCACTGCGAAACCCAAGGAATCGAACATTGGGAAGCCCGAGTTGTTTCGCTTCGGCATGGAGCTGATGTTCGAGACTACCGCTTCCAACGATGAGAAAGACGAGATTGTGATGCAAGCGATTCAATCGAGCGGCAGCGGCAAGGAGAACGTCTACTCCTTTCTCCATTTCCAATCGCCCGACAAATCCAACTACCAGAGCTTTCTCATCAATGCCGAGCAGGGATCGGACTTCTCTCTTGTGTGATTTAACGGCGCCCTGTTCAATACCGTTATGGATCACCTGTATCTTGCCATCCAGGAACTCAAAATATCGAACAGCAAAATCCCTCACCGCTTCTGAAACGGCTATCACCCGATTTGCCAGCAGGCACTGGACCGAGTATGCAATGCGTTCCACCATAGTAAACCATCGATAGGTGTTGTGGATGGTCTCGACTCTCTTCACGCCGGCAAGAAAAGCAGCCAACAGTCCATACCAGCAAAAGTGATTGCTTACGATATCAATATGTCGATCCGCCATTGCGTTCCGGAGGAGAGTCAATCTGCGCCACTTGCTTGTCTCTTTAATGTGGAGAACAGAGATGCCCGCCACACCCAGCAATTCATCCGCCAGTTTTCCGCCTACAAAGAATACGACGTGTACATTGAACTTGCTTCTGTCAACACAACGGGCATGGGTCAGAACCATCTCCTCCATTCCGCCTCGATCCATCGTATGTGTCACGAGCATGAGGTTCGCTGGTCTACGCGCTTGATTGTGCATGGTCATTTCCAACACACTACTCGCAGCGATTCGTTAATCGTGAATTGCACCAACGCCCTATCCGGAAGAACTCTGGTTGCAATGAGCGCCTTGAAGTATTCATACGAGAATGTGCGGCAATAGGGAAATGTACTGATCGAGACCTTTGAGAATTTCACTTCCGACAACAACCGGCGGATACTCTTTGGTCCGTAGAGACAGATATGCGCCCGCGGTTTTACTATATCCGACCGTTCCCGATAGAGGAACTTTGCAAAAAAGCCATTACTATTGGGTGTCTCGATAATCAGGACGCCGCCGGGCTTCATGATTCTGTGGATTTCCCGGAGATACGGCTTCGGCATCGGGAGATGTTCAAGAACATCGAACATTGAGATGGCGTCAAAGTGATCAGCCGGAAAAGAGGCGTTCAACAGATCATCGTTGACGACTTTGATTCCATCATTAATAGCTTGTTGAGCGGCCCAATCGGAGATTTCCTGTCCGGTTGCATCCCAGCCCCGGGATGTCGCCACCTGTACCACCCGTCCTGTTCCGCAACCGATATCGAGATAACGGCCGGGTTGTTTGGAGGAAAACCGTTCAACCAGCTCAAAATACTCCCGCTGAAGCTGCGGTGTGCACTGGTTCGCATAGTTTTGATATCCCACAGTTGGGGCATGCGGATCGGCTTGCTCGAAATACGATTGCCTGGAATAGAACTCCTTCAGCTCTGACTGAGTCAATCTGGGATTCTCGTACACGAGAGAGCATTCGGTGCAGCGGACATACTTTGCTCCATCCTTTTCCCATAGGTCAACGCCCTGAATGGCATCGCATACCGGGCAATTCACCGATTCCATAACAACCATCCTGATGTATGACCGTGGATTTCAGGCATGGACTTCGTGTCTCCCCACTGCAAGGTAATACACTCCCACGCTAAAGAGAGAAAGCCCCGCACTCAACGAGAAGGCAATTGCTGCACCCATCGCTTCAAACCTCGGAACAAGATACAGGTTGCCTGCAATAAGGCTAACTGTTGAGACAATCGCCATAATCGGGAAAGCCGCCGTTTTCCCCCGAGCAAACAGCACCGCATTGATTGGATATGCAGCAACGGTGGCAATCAGCCCCAGACACATAACCTGGAGTACAGGGGTGGTGGCCGCATACTCTTCTCCGAAGAGTATGCTCACGACTATGGGAGCAATAACAGCAAGAAGCGCAATGGCCACGGCAATGCCACAGACAACAACCAGCGCGCGATGCTGCAGACGTTTCATATTCTCCAACGAACCTACCGCTGCAGAGATTTGAGCAACAAGGACAGCATAATACGAGTTTGTTATAGCGATGACATTCCCGGTGATTTTCGTTGCGGCTCCGTACGTTCCAAGCGCCTGTGCGGTACCCAACCCCCCGATGAAAAAGACATCGAGCTTGCCCCCAATGATGGTTACAAGTTGATAGAGTAACAGCCATTTTCCAAACGAGAAGATTTGTGTTTGTACCGTTCGATCATATTCTCTCAGGGAGAATGACCTGACCGGCGAGAACTTGTATGCAACAACGATGAAGATCACAACGCTTGCTATTTCAACCCAGAGAGCCGCCGAAACCGAGGTGATTCCGAGTAGCACCAATACCACGAAAACCAGTATGACCTTCAGCACCGTTTTCATCACGGAAAGCAAGGAATATGTCCGGAAGTTACCAAACGATTGAAAGATCGGATAGAACATGCCGGCGACTATGCTCAAAGCACCGGCAAGTACTGCCGCCAGAAGGAGTGAAGTGATATCCGAGTCGACGTGAGTGAACAGCCAACCGATAATGGGTCTGAGGAATAACAGCATAACCGCAACCACCAACAGGCATAAGAGCAGCTTCATCCTGAGCATGACGGCGAGTATTTGTCCGAAACGACGGCTATTATTGGAAGCAAGACTTTCAGACCCAAAGCGAACGAACGTGCTTGTTATTCCAAGATCGCCAAGATCGGTCATGAGGTTCATGATCGTTACGAGCAAAGTCAATGTGCCAAACTCTTCAATCCCAAGTGAGCGGGCAAGAATGGCTGATGCAAGAGCCCCAAGGAGGCCGTTCATCACTGAGGATGAGCCCAGCCAGAAGGTATTTTGCGCTGTAGGAGAGTTCCTGCCTCTCCTAATGAAGGATTTCACGCCAGGGAGGAACCCCGCACGGAGTGGCTTGTCATCCATGAGATTCAGAGACAATGGCCTTCATCCGCGCGACAATTCGTTTCCACGAGTGTTCACGTGCGACACCCATACGCTGGAGCAATGTTGATTCCCGTTTGTCTGCGAGAGCCTGTCGTAGGGCTTCGGCAAGTGCATCCGCGGTGCCACCAAAGTACACCAGCTTCTCTTTCTCGTATGGTTCTGCTTCAACAAGCGGAGTTGTAACAACCGGTTTGCCAAGGGCAAAGTACTCGAAGAGTTTGATTGGATTGGTGTGTTCAACGATACGGCCGGGAGCAAACGGAATCCAACAGACATCGAATGCTGCGATATATGCAGGAACATCAACGTACTCCTTCTTCCCCAGCCAGAAGAAGTTCGGGAGCTTTTCCAATTCCGTGAGGCGACTTTCGAAGTCGACCGGTCCGACAAACACGAATGACACAAGAGGAAATCGCTTTGCCATTTCGGCAACCATTGCATAATCCAACCAGTCGGCTATTGTTCCAACATACCCGACGATAGGACGTTTGATCGACTTCAGATCATCCGGAACGGAAGCCCTGGAGACACGTTTCTGAAACCACTCGAAATCAACACCATTGGGAAGTCTGTGAATCGGCTTGGATGATCCAAGTGACTGAAGGTGTTCTTCCAACTTCAACGCGGTGGCGAAGAGCGCATCAGAACTTTCCACAAGCTGACGCTCATATTCCAAAAAGCGATCAAGAGAGGCCCGTCCCGAGTACAATGTTACATCGTCGATACAATCATAATAGATTCTGGTAAAGTCTCCCTTTCTGATGACAGCCCCGAACATCGGATTATCCACGATGGCGACCGATTCTGATTCAGAGTGCAGTCGGGATGTCACTTCACTCCGCAGAACCTGACGATACACGGCGGCATTCATGCGTTCAATAGTTGCAGAATTGATCCGGTTGGTTGGGATGACGAGAGGCAGTTCAATGATCTCAAAGTCCTTACCAGTGTGCGAGGTGGATTTCTCTGCATGAGATCCCTTCAAGGCATCAACATGGTATCGCAGGGAAGAGGCCACAGCGGGTCTCAACCCTTTTCTTTTACCACTGAGGTATGCGCGCCAACCGTACGTTTGTTCCACGTAGGTTACGGGAACCGACATTGCCCGAAACTCGTCAGCGAGTTTCTGAAATCGGTGATGGAGGTAGTTATACGGCGTAGACGCGATCAGGTAGATCCGCATGGCATCCCCCGGGCCCCGTTCATACACACAGTACGCACGGATGCCATTATTGCCCTTCCAGCCCGGGTGATTCTGCGGGCGGCGCGGGTACCGGTGTATCATGTTTCTTTATCTTCACAAGACGGATACGCCGCTGGCTCTTCTTGACAATGGTGAAGGTAAGGGATCCGAACTGGATTTCTTCGTTGAGTTCGGGAATACGGCCAGCGCGCTGGTTAAGAAAGCCGCTCATTGTCTCATACTCGTCCGCCTGGGGGATCTCGGCATGAAAGCGTTCGTTAAATTCCTTTACAGAGACTCGTGCATTAAACAAATAGGAGCCGTCAGCAGATGCCTCAACGTCCTTGATGTCTTCATCGTATTCATCATGGATTTCCCCAACGATCTCTTCAAGGATGTCCTCCATTGTCACTATACCCTCTGTTCCTCCGTATTCGTCCATCACGACTGCCATGTGCAGTTTGCGCTGTTGTAGTTCCCTCATCAACTGACTGATTTTCTTTGTCTCGGGAATAAAATACGCAGGTCTGATGATATCCTGAATGACAATCAAATTCCGGTATTCCAATAGCCCAAGGAGATCTTTTGTGTATACGACGCCAATAATATTGTCCACTGTTCCCTTATACACCGGCATACGCGAATAGCCCTCTTCCAGAACAATCTTGACAATGTCTTCACGTGCCAGGTCGATATTCAATGCCACCACATCCGGTCGGGGGATCATGACTTCCTTCGCCGTGGTGTCTGTAAACTCAAAAATACTCTCGATCAGTTCATGCTCGGTTTTGTCGATCACCCCGGTCTTGGTTCCTTCTTCGAGCATCAGCTTGAATTCTTCCTCGGAGATCCTTGATTCGGTAAACGTTGTCCGATCTTTGAGAGGCGCAAGAAACACATTGCTGGCAAGTGTCAGAAGCTTGACGGGAAGACGGAACACTGTGGCAAAGATCTGTACGGGCGCTGCAACACGGAGTGCAATAGTCTCGGAGTACCGGAGTGCAATCGACTTCGGCACGAGTTCCCCAAACACCACCACCATAAATCCCACACCTATGACAATGACACCGAGAGAAATCCAATTACTTCCTTCCTTCACCCACAATGCTTCATTGGCTTCAAGGGCTGGCACAAGATATTGCAGGGCAATGATTCCACCCAGACCCGATGCAAGGGTCAAGGAAAAGACAACGCCCACGTGGATGGTGGCAAGAAATCGTTCAGGATTGTTTTGGAAATTCAGGATGGTGGCGGCTTTCTTGTTCCCGTTTTCAGCAAGTTCCTGCATCCGGCTCTTGCGGGTCGAAAGGACAGCCACTTCACAAGCGGAAAAGAACCCTACCAGGGCGATCAGAAAGAGAATACCTGCGAACTCGATCCACAATGGACCCATTCAGCCGGACTGCCTTGGATATGGGACAAACAGAGTTTCTATAATGAATTAACCGAATTTTGGTTTGAATTACAACCGGAGAAATCTGAAGGCGGCCTCGGAAGAGGGGCTGATCAACGGATCGACGGGATCGGGGGTAGTAATGGCAGCTCTCGAAAGGTTCAACGGTACATCCGGCGGTCAATCTCCGCCCGCAATAATCTCATCGAGCTTTGCGCAAGAACTCCAGCCGTGTCTTGAGACGGTCGGTAGACATCAGGAGCTTGTCTTTGCCGTAGATTGCATCTTCCGTTTTGGTAAACACAAGTTCGTATTCATCGCTCATGATGATTGCTTCTTCCGGGCATGCCTCTTCACAAAAGCCGCAGAAGATGCAACGCAACATATTGATCTCGAATTTTTCCGGATAACGTTCTTTTTCAAGCTCAGTCTCTGCCGCCTGGACTTCTATTGCGAGCGCCGGACACACACGTGCACAGAGACCGCAGGCAACACACCGCTCCACACCCTGTTCCTCCACCAGCACTGGTCTTCCCCGGAACGATGGTGGGGGATTCCATCGTTCTTCAGGATACTGTCGGGTGAACTTTGGCCGGAATACCTGTTTCATCGTGAGGGCCATCCCCTTCACTATCTCAGGGATATACGTTTTCTGCCAAAGGGAGAGATCTTTGCTTCTGATTTGCTTCAATGGGTTTTCACCTAATATTGGGACCGCTCTCTGTTAGTCATTGTTCAGCCAAGGAACAGGATTCCAACACCTGTAACAACCAGGTTCAATAAGGAAAGGGGTAACATGACCTTCCATCCCAAGTCCATCAGTTGGTCGTACCGAAACCTCGGGATCGTCCACCGTATCCAAATGTAAAACAAGAGCATCAGAGAGACCTTCGCCGTGAATGTGAGAATATGAATCACACTCTGCCACATCGGAGAAAGTCCGAACGTTTCGAGGAACGGGAATTGCCACCCGCCAAGGAACAGTGTGACAATCAACGCACTGGATGTAATCATGTTCGCATACTCGGCGAGGAAGAAGGTGCCGAATTTCATTCCGCTGTATTCCGTGTGATACCCCCCCACCAATTCCGGTTCTGCTTCAGGAAGATCGAACGGCAATCGATTCGTCTCGGCAAATGATGCCACAACGAATGTGACAAACCCAATGGGAGTAAGAAGAGCGTTCCAAGCGAATCCGGATTGTAGCTCAACAATGGTATCAAGCTGAAGAGTCCCCGCAACCATTATCACACCAATAATCGACAAGCCCATGGAAAGTTCATAACTGATGAGCTGGGCAGCAGAACGAAGGCTTCCAAGTAATGAATACTTGTTGTTGGATGACCAACCGCTGAGCGTGACACCATACACGCCAAGTGATGTAAACGCAAGAATATAGAGAACGCCAATATTGACGTCGGCAATCATCATCTTGATCTCTTCGCCGAACAGGGAAAGGGTGCTGCCAAAGGGGATTACCGCAAACGTCACAAGTGCTACCGCAATCGAGATTACCGGCGCAAGCGTGTGCAAAAACCTGTTCGCCTGGGCCGGAACGATATCCTCCTTGATGAAGAGCTTCAGAACATCGGCAGGGGACTGCAACAGTCCAAAAGGGCCAACCCGGTTCGGGCCAATGCGATTTTGAATGAACGCGCTGACACGCCGTTCGACATACACGAGGTTTGCCACAACCGTAAGAATGACCAACAGAATGATAATGATCTTGATTGTGGAGATGATGAGAAATTCCATTGGTCAGGCCACCACGGATGATGTTGCTGAATGCTGCGCCTTGAGGTTCATTCCTCTGTTCCCCAGTTTCATATACGTCATTCCCTTGTAGGGTCCAACCGTCGAGGCGATCTCAGCAAAGACGTCCTCTGCTGAATTGTATTTGTATTTCACTCCCATAAGCGATGCTATGCCGGCAATAATGCGCCACGTTGGCCGGGCGTCGCGGCGAACACCCTTTGACCATCGATCAAACTGCGAACCGAATTTGTCCAGCCGGCTCATTGCAAAGCCATCATTGGCTCTATCCTGTTCGAGTGTTGCAACTGACGGACGGATTCTCTGCACTCTCCCCTGGAAATTGGTGAACGTGCCGTTCCTTTCTGCGAAGGTCGAGGCGGACAACACGACATCGGCGAGTTTTGTCGTTTCATTTTCAATTGAGGAGTGTACAACAAGAAATTCCAGTTTGGACAATGCTTGTGCCACGGCCGGATCCTCCGCAATATCGTCTTCGAGAACGTAGAGGGCCTTGATGGTTCCATCGGCAATGCCTTTCAGAATGCCTTTGAGATCCAGACCGCCGTCCTTTGGACTAACACCAACTTCAATTGCCCCACGGCTATTCGGGGTTTTGTCCGCTTTCAGGAGAATGGTATCTTCTTCTCCTTCGACCACATGCCTCGCGAAGTCGATATTCCTTGTCCCAAGAATATCCCGTGCGAATTTCTGGAACAGGTAATTATCCTCGTTCGTGGCATACGCCGAACCTATTACGGCAATTTCCGACTTCCGGAACGTCTTCAGTTCGGATGCAACACGAGCAATGGCCTCGTCCCAACCCACTTCCTCAAGAATCCCTTGATCCTTTTTCATCAGAGGGGATTTGATGCGCAGTTCGGAGTTGACCGGCTTGAATGTATTGAGTCTCCCGGCATCGCACATCCAGTATTCATTGACTGCCGGATTATACCGGGGAGTCTGTCGGAGTATTTCGTTATTCCGGACCCAACTGTACATACTGCACCCGCGGGAACAGCCCGGACACACAGTCTCGGTTGACGACATTTCCCACACGCGTGCCTTGAATCGAAAGTCACGACTCGTCAACGCACCGACGGGACAAATGTCGATCGTGTTCATTGCATAGGGATTGTCGAGTTGCTCACCGGGAAATGTTGTCAGTTCCACATGCGTTCCCCGTTCGGTGAACGTCAACTGTGGTTTATGGGCCACTTCTTCGCAGAACCTCACGCAGCGCGAACACATGATACAACGTTCGGTATCGAGTAACACATTGGGGCCAAGCTCGACGCGCTTGGGTTTGTGCACTTTATTCTCTTCAAATCTGCTGTACCCGACGCTGTGTTTATAGGCATAGTCCTGCAACTTGCACTCTCCCGCCTCGTCGCAGATTGGACAGTCGAGCGGGTGGTTGATCAGCAGGAACTCCATGACCGATTCACGCGCATTTACAACACGCGGAGTACGTGTATGCACAACCATGCCGTCCGCCACTTGCGTCGCACAGGCGATCACCAGTTTCGGAAGTTTTTCGACTTCAACAAGACACATGCGACAGTTCCCGGAAACGCTGAGCTTGGGGTGCCAGCAAAAGTGCGGAACCTCAATACCGTTTTCACGCGCAGCCTCAATGATGGAGAGCTTCGGGTCTACATCATACTGGTTTCCGTCGATTGTCAGTTTCGCCATGGGTGTTCTTCAGTTTCCTTTTCGCTCGTCAGGCAAGCACGTTTTCGACAGGGGTAAATGAAAATCCAAACGCGTCCGCAACACCTTTATATGTGATCTTCCCATCGATCATATTCAGTCCGAGTCTGATTTCCGGATTCGTGCGGATCGCCTCCTTGTAACCTTTATTGGCAATCTCCACTGCATACGAGAGTGTCGCGTTTGTCAGCGCCACAGTCGAGGTAAACGGGACAGCTCCCGGCATATTTGCGACGCAGTAATGTACCACACCGTCAATGACATAGGTGGGATTGTCGTGAGTTGTCGGTTTGCAGGTTTCAACGCATCCACCCTGATCCACAGAGACGTCAATAATCACCGATCCATCTTTCATATCCTTCAGCATATCGCGTGTGACGAGGTGCGGTGCTTTTGCCCCGGGTATCAGAACCGCTCCGATGGTGATATCCGCCTGGGTCGTGGTCTTCCGTATATTGTAGGGGTTGGACATCATTGTGACAACGTTCTTTGGCATCACATCATCCAGATACCGCAAGCGATAGAGATTATTATCGAGAATTGTCACTCTCGCTCCAAGCCCGGCAGCAATCTTCGCCGCATTACTTCCTACTATTCCCCCGCCAATAACGACAACATCGGCAGGTTCAGTGCCGGGAACGCCGGCCAGCAATACTCCACGGCCTCCCATCGCTTTTTCGAGGTACTTGGCTCCTTCCTGGGGTGCCATTCGTCCGGCTACCTCGCTCATCGGAATAAGCAGCGGCAAGGATCCATCCGATCGCTGAACAGTCTCATACGCGATGGCAACACAGCGTGATTTCATCATCGCTTCGGTCAACTCGCGACCGGAGGCAAAATGAAAGTAGGTAAATACGATCTGATTTTGCCTGATGAGGCCGTACTCGGGTGGCAGTGGCTCCTTCACCTTCATGATCATATCTGACCGCTCAAACACTTCCGCGGCGGTCTTGATGATCTCCGCGCCCGCGGCCTTGTATGTATCGTCTGAAAAGCCGCTTCCGATTCCTGCCCCCATTTCAACAAGGACTTTGTGTCCGTGCTTTCGTAGAGTTTCAGCGCCCACGGGAACAAGGGCAACTCTATTTTCATTGGATTTGATTTCCTTCGGTACGCCTATGACCATACGTGTTCTCTTTGGAAAATGGACGAGGGGTGAACTGAATTGAACTTCAGTCGGTAAACGATCACGATGGCCGGATAACCACCTGGGAAAGATCGTTTTCCTTTAGAATATCATTTGCAACACGGTGGATTGCCTCCGGAGTCACAGCTTCGATCTTCTTGAGTATCGAGTCAAGGGTCGCGAACGATTCAAAGTACATCTCACCGCTTCCCAGTCTCATCATCCGGCTTGACATATTCTCAAGACTCAACATCATGGTCCCTTTGATCTGCGATTTTGTTCGCTCCAATTCCGCCCGCGAGATTTCACGGGTCCTCAGCTTCAGAAACTCCTTGAGTATCAATTCAATGGAGTTGGCCACATGCTTCTTGTCCGTTCCGATGTATGCCCCGAACACGCCGGTGTCGCTCATCATATTCACATACGAATAGATGCTATATGCAAGTCCGTGTTTCTCGCGAATGTTCTGATACAACCGGGAACTCATTCCTTCACCGAGAAGCGCGTTCATCACAAGCAAAGGGTAACGATCCTTATGCTTGATACCGTATGCAACGGTTCCCAGGCATACGTGTGCCTGATTTATTGCGCGGGTATATTCGACCACTGTTGGCTTGACCTGTCGCGTGGGTCCGGGACTTCTCTTCGTCCCCCTGCCTGACGGACGGACGTTCCGAAACATTTTCTCCGTCAAGCGGACAAGGCGATCGTGGTCCACGTTTCCCGCTGCTGCAACAATAATCTGATCAGGGCGATAGAAGCCGTCCAGATGGATCTGTAAGTCCTCCCGACGAAAGCGACGCAGGTTTTTTTCTGTCCCAATGATGGGAAAGCCGAGCGAGTGTGTTGGAAAAAGGGCTTTCTCAAAATAGTCATGAATGATATCTTCTGGATTGTCTTCGGAATTCTTCAGCTCTTCAATAACAACCAGTTTTTCCTTTTCCAACTCTTCTCGCTTGAATGTTGCATGCAGAACCAAGTCTGTCAACACATCCATTGACTGCGTAAGATACTCGTCCAGCACACGGGCATAGAAGCACGTTTGCTCCTTGGTCGTAAACGCATTCAAGTACCCACCAAGTGACTCAAGACTGCGGGCTATTTCGAGGACAGAACGGTTACGGGTTCCCTTGAACACCATGTGTTCAAGAAAATGACTGATCCCATTCTGTCCGGGTGATTCATCCCGTGAACCAACATTCGTCCAGATCCCTATGGAAATCGAACGCACGTATGGGAGCGTTTCCGTGACCACTCGAACCCCGTTTTCCAGAGTCGACTTACGGTAAAGAGCTTGCTCGGATGCCGGGAGTTTTTGAGCAACGTGTGAGGTTTTGAGCATGCGTCCGGTCTACTTGTGAACATACTGTGGAGAATTACAAAAAAATATATCCAATTCGGTCTAGAGAGTCAAGGAAACCAACGCCTGCACACTAGCGTGATAAGAGCATGGTACGAAGCTTTGCAACGACCATATCGATGGCCACCTTGTTTTCTCCGCCGCGCGGAATTATGATATCTGCCCATCTCTTGGAGGGCTCAACAAATTCAAGATGCATCGGCTTGACCGTCCGGAGGTATTGCGTCACCACAGACTCCACGGATCTTCCGCGTTCAAGCACATCGCGTCTGATGCGACGAACAATGCGTTCATCATCATCAGTATCCACGTAGACCTTGATGTCGAGAAGGTCACGAACCGTCTGATCTTCGAAGATTAAGATGCCTTCCGCCATAACAATCGGGCGGGGTTCGACGATACGAATTTCCCCGGTTCGTCGGTAGCTTGTGTAACTGTACACCGGCTGATGGACAGGCTGACTGATCTTGAGTTGACGCACATGATGAATAAACAGTTGTGTATCATATGCATCGGGGTGATCAAAGTTGATTTGATCGGGTGGAAGGCCGTCAAAGTCTGCAAGGTCTTTGTAGTATGCGTCGTGTTGAAGCAGGGCGACCGACGCGGCGCCAAGCGCCTCCGCAATTTCCCGGGTAACGGTGGTTTTACCGGAGCTGGATCCACCGGCAATACCAATAACAAGGGTTTGGTGTTTCATGGACCAAATGAAAACGATATTCTTGATTACGTCTGTAACTCAATATACGATGTTCTGCACCGATAAGGAAACCGGAGTTGCGTGGATTTCAGTTTTTCGGTAGGTTGAAACCAATCCACCACCAACAAACAGTCACCCATGGTTGAAATCCTCACTATCTTTTCTTTTTTGTACAGCAGTACAATTCTCACGTTTGCATTTTTTGTTGCACGGGCCAAGTACCTCCCGTCGTTACCGGGATATAGGCCAACCGTGACCATTGTGGTTGCGGCGCGCAACGAAGAACACAACATCACCGCATGTCTGGATTCGATCATTCAACTGTCGTACCCCAAACACCTTCTCCAGGTCATCGTCGTGGACGATCAATCCACCGACCGGACATCAGAGATTGTACAGGATTACACCACGACTTTTTCCTGGATTACTTTGGTGCATGCCCTGCCCCCCGATGATCATCTTCGAGGAAAAGCAAATGCACTCGCGCAGGGCATTGATCACGTTGTGAGCGAGATCGTCATGCTTACTGATGCAGATTGCAAGGTCCCAAGGGAATGGGTTGAGAATACGGTTCGATACTATGTTGACGACAGAGTGGGAATTGTGGCAGGGTTTACAACATTGCAGGGGAACTCCATGTTTGATCATGCCCAAGCCCTGGATTGGCTCGCCCTGCTTTCAGTAGCCGCTGCTACAACACGGATGGGTTCACCGGTCACAGCCATAGGGAACAACTTATCGTTCCGGCTTGAAGCGTACAACAGTGTTGGTGGATATCATCGGATGCCGTTCAGTGTCACCGAAGATTTCATGCTTGTGCATTCCATCGTCAATTATACACCGTACCGGATTGTGTTTCCTTTGGATAGCTCAGTTGTTGTCGAGAGCCAACCCTGCTCAACATGGCAACAACTTTACTCACAGAAGAAACGATGGTTTCTTGGCGCGCTGGACATGAAGCGAAGACACACACTGGTGGTTTGGGGAATTGCTTTGATGAACGCGTTAATCATTGTCTCTTTTTTTTCTAAAGAATGGCGGACAGGATTGATTGTCTTGGGTTTGAAAGCAATTGTCGACTTAATCTTGCTCAGTCCATCTCTCGGGACACTATCTTCCTGGCATCTTCTCAAAGGATATCTTGCCTACCAATTCTATTCCACCATCTCCATCCTCGTGTTTCCCCTCTCGGCATTAACTTCGAGGACAATTGTATGGAAGGCCCGGAACTTGGAGAAATAAACAACCCTCCATTGCGGAGGGTTGTTTTGTTTTTCTGATTCTGAAATGAGGTATCAAACCCTGGCCCTGGCGCTTGCAATTCCGAGGCGTTTGAGCTTGTATCGGAATGTTTGTTCCGTCATGCCAAGAAACTGTGCGGCTTTTGATTGGTTGAACCCGAATCGCTCCAATGACCTCTCGATAATTCCCTTCTCGATGACATCCAGAGACTTATCAAGCACAAACTCCTGGCCTGCCATGATGTTGTTGATCATCTTGACGACTTCGGTTTTCTCGTCAACTAGTTCAGGAGGAAGGACAAATCTGCCTTCATTTGAGAAAAGGACGGAACGATCCACCACGGCCTTGAGTTCTCGGATGTTCTCGCGCCAGTTCTGTCTGACGAGAACCTCTATTGCATTGATATCAATAACGAGATCACCGAGCCCAAGTTCTGCTGAAATCTCATTCGAAAAATGCCGGACTAGCAACGGTACATCCTCCGGCCTGTCACGAAGGGGGAGAATCTCTACTCTTTCACAGTCACTCAGTTTTGCATAGAGGTCATCAAGAAGCTTGCGACGATCACGCAATTCCAGCGGATTCGCTTTCATCGTCATGATGAGACGAATATCAACGTTCGCAGATGTGTCACTTCCTATCCGGCGCGTGGTCCGTTCATTAATGAAGTTGAGTATCTTCATTTGATTTCTAAAGCTGGCCTCTTCAATTTCTTCAATCAAAACTGTCCCGCCATTAGCAATCTCAAACAAACCGCGCTTCGATGTTGATGGAAGTCCTTCAACTCCTCGATCAAAACCGAATAATACGGCTTCCAATTCCCTGTCATCAAGCACCGAAAGATTGATCGACATGAAGGGACCATCACCGGATAAGGGCTTACCGACATGATAAATGTTCTTTGCAACTGCGCCTTTGCCAACCCCTTCTTCCCCAATTATCACAATATCCTTGCGAGACTTGGCGAGCCGGGCGATATCGTTTCGCAGCTGTTCAACGGATGCACTCTTGCCGACAATCGGATATTCGAGCGAGGCAGTCCTTTCTTGATTCGGCTGCATGTCGCTCGCACCAGGTTCCGTTACATTCTTCGATCTTATTCTGTCAATAAAACTCTGCATCTTTGCGATACCATTATCTGATGGACTATAAATTCAGCACAAGCCGCTGTGTCCTGACCAACTTATTTTTCGTCTTCTTTTACAAACATCCGTCCGAGAATCGCCTTGCGATCAAAAAAATGAGCGATAACGAAATCGTCGATCAAATCCCGCCACCGGGTTACACCGGCAGGTCTCTCGATAATTTCCTGTTCGTAGTATTCACCATTTGCTGAAGTGATAAACCGCAGTCTTAAGCCAAAAAAGAAAGCAATAAGAAAGAGTATCCCTGAAGATATGTAATGTCCCATACTCGTCAGTTCAAAAAGAGTCTCCCACTGCAAACTGTTGATAAAACTCCATGCGTGCACAATCTCCATCGTGCAGAACACCAAAAAGAGAAACATGATCTTTTCAATATACGCCCCTTGCGGTGGGTCCTTCTTGTATTGATACCCGAAGAAAAAAATAATAAACCCAACGCATAGGATGTTCATATAGATGACGTTTCTATACATAGGGGCGGATACAAGGACAACGTAATTAGAACCAAAAAGATACGGGTATAGTTCATTGACCCTTTTTTGTTTCTCTTCTTGTGTCACCGTCCCAATAGATATGCCATCCTTGTACATGTGTAGATCAGTAAGCTGTGCAAGCTGTTCGCGTGACGGTTCAACGCTGTTCTTCTTGACGTACTCTTCCCTGACCGAAGTGAGTTCCTTCCAATTGAGAACAACCTCAGTCTTATACGCATACTTGGCATCCACCAAGAATGGAGCATAGTAGTAGCCCGAGAATATCCCAACGATTAGGATGGACAAAACGTATTTTTGTATTGTCTTAAACTCTCTGAATACTGCATCAATTGTCAAGTATACAACGCAAAACGAAAGCAAAGTATAGTACACGCCAAAAGAATACTGTATGAAATGGAATCTTACCATGGGGGAATCAACAAAATTGGCGAGATGGAAAACAATAGAAGTGCTAAAAAACAAACTGAAGTTGACGAATATCAAACGATTCTTTTGCGTTGGCTCTCGTTTTACGATGTAAAGAGAAAGAAGAAAAAGCAATAACTGAGACACGCATGTCAAAAATGACGCGATTGTCACTTCTTGAGAAGTGAAAAGCAACGATACTGCCGATGCAATCAACATCAAAAACCAAGTTAATACGATCTTCTTCCCCAAACTTGGCTTGATTTTCTTCAGCATGCCCTCTCCGTTAGAATTATCGATATCAATATAGGTTACGTACAATCCTAAGTCAATAACGTTGCGCAGTATTCTTCAATATTCCGCAGCTTTTGTGTGTTGCATCACGTAGAACGAGTAATTGCTACATAATAAGCCAACGACGGAAGGGACCTTGACAGAATTCTGCGAATCGATTAGATTATTTGCGAATAAGTTTCTTGTTCCGCTATTTTTCATATCAGTTACGTGATTTATTGCGATTGAAACAATTCTCATCATACAACACAACCTAGGAGGATACATGCAGCATAGAAGTCGGTTTAGATCCCTTTTGATGACAATTTTGGTGATCATTTTGACGAACATGGCTATCTCATATACTGACGGCTCCAAGAGTGGTATTCCTATTCTGCCAGATATGCCGAAGCCAAAGAGCGGCATTCCTGTTCTGCCGGATGTACCGAGGCCAAAAAGTGGCATTCCTGTTCTACCGGATATGCCAAGGCCCTGAGCGCAGAGCTTGATTGTTTAAAGGGACTACTTGCGAACGTAAGTAGTCCCTTTTTTTTATGATCCAATATGCTATTATATAATAGGTGTTAAAGCCACTTTGATAGATCCCGGAAAATCCGCATGCAAGCATCAACAGTAAAAATCATATACCCAATTTCTTTTCTCCTAGCTTTCTTGACAACAACTCTTGCCGGTGTTCAATGGCTCAACAAGGACCCTTTTGAACTTGGGAATTTTCAGTATGGTTTAAGTTACTCGGTACTTTTGGTTCTTGTCCTTGCATGCCATGAATTCGGACATTACTTTGCCGCGAGAATTCACTCCCTTGATGTAGCGCCGCCACTCTTTATTCCCTTTCCTTCCATCGGCGTACTTGCCGTGGTTAACCCCTTCGGGACCCTTGGCGCGGTGATTCGACTTCGCGCACCAATAGGTACCCGAAAGGCGCTCTTTGATATAGGTGCGGCAGGACCGATCAGCGGGTTTATCGCAAGCTTCATCATACTGGCAATCGGGTTCGGCACGTTGCCTCCAAAAGAGTATCTCTATTCAATTCATCCCGAGTACGCGCAGATGGACAGAATACCCGAAGGGGGGTGGGTCTTTGGACAGTCACTCGTTTTTTCACTTGTCGAAAGCATCGCCGCGCCCGGTAATTCGTTTATGCCTCCAATGAATGAGATTTACCACTACCCCTTGTTGTGTGTGGGATGGTTTGGGCTCCTCGTTACCGGGATCAACCTGATACCGGTGGGACAACTTGATGGCGGGCATATCTCGTACGCAATGTTTGGCAACCGATACCACACAATTGCCCGGGTCTCCATTGTTTTGCTCATCGTGCTGGGTCTGGCAGGATTATTACCGGAATTTGGTATTCCCTTTTCTTACGGATACACTGGTTGGCTATTCTGGGCGCTCCTGCTAATTTTGTCGATCCGAGTTATGAAACTGAATCGACCCCCCATTGCGGATGAAACCCCGCTTGATCCATCCCGCACACTCATCGGTTGGATATGCATCCTTATTTTCTTTGGGTGTTTCTCGCTGACACCATTCAGGTTCATTGTACCTTAGACTCCTTGCTTTTGTATATCCCTTTTCGTAGTTTCATTCACGTATCAATCAGAAAGTAGCGAGGTTCAATGGCTTGTTGGGACAACTTGTAGTCACCGTATTCAATCAAGGACCAACATTCATTGAGACCATTGCTTGCAGAAATTCCAAGACCGGACCAACCATGAGATATATGGGGTTCGGTTTTTTGTTTTAGTCTGAAATAATTACCATATGCGTAGACGAATATTCTTCTCAACGACAATGCTCTTCCTTCTTGCTTCTTGTGAAGAGAGCGATGTCACTACATCCAATCTCATTGGCGGTCCGCCAGTTGCGGGATACCCAATACCCTCCATCTACACGATTAACATCGATAGCATCGTACAGACAGGAAGTGAATACCAGATTGTGGTGGATGTACGGGTTCGCGTTACTGATCCTGACGGGCGAGAGAATATTCACACAGTCGAGGCCCAAATCTTCCGACCATCAGGTGGTTCTCCATTTCTTACGCAGTTCCTTCATGATACCGGGACGTTGCCGGATTCTACTCCTGGTGATGGCACGTTCGCAGGTAGCATCTCATTCGCCACAACGAGGGCACAGACGGGGCTGTACCGCCTGAGAATAGAAGCCAGGGATATAAACAACCTGAGAAGCACCCGTACCGAGTGTACGTTGCTCATAACCCGGAACAACTCTCACCCATACCTCATTGCACAATCACTGGTTGCGCCTGACACTCTGACTGTTCCTTCATCGGGGACATCCTTTTTCTTTGTTAGCATTGCTGCCGCGGATTCCGACGGACTGGCTGACATCAATGAAGTCTATCTACAAAACCTGAATACTTTGAACAGGGACAATCTCTTCGATGACGGCGGGGCCACACAATCGAATGGCATAAGCAGTGGAGATGTTTTGGCGGGAGATGGGATCTTTTCCATCACTCTGCAGTTGCCTTCTACAGTCCCTCCGGGGATATATCCTTTCGCTCTGCAAGCGGTGGATTCATATGGCGACACAAGTGCCGGTATTGCATACTCACTTACGATACAACAGTGATGAGAACCATCTCGTATTTCCTGTGTGTAGTTCTTTCCTTTTCTTCCACTCTTGCTCAACTTCCAGGGCTATCATCGCCAAAATTACATAGCAACACATCCATTGCCAACCTGCCACCGAGCAATTCAGTTGCCCACCTTTCCATACAAGCAAACGATATCTGGATTGGCAGCAGTAAGGGGCTCGCCCGGTCGTCAAATGGCGGACGAAGTTGGGATTCGTTTCGAGGGGTTTCTGAGTTTCCGACACTTGGGATTTTCTCCGTCGCGTTGCAGGACAGCCTCATTTTTACATCTGGTGGATTCACCAAGGATGTCAACGGCCAAAATGTCCAAACGGGTGCCGGCTACACATTCTCCTCAAATGGGGGCGCGAGTTGGAACTTTGTTCCGCAAACACTTGACGGACGAAGCGACAGTCTCGTGTCATACGGCGCAAATACAGTTCGCTTCCTTCCGATTGTTGTACCTGAGCAAAATGTTACGTTCGATGTCGCCCTCACTGACTCGTTCGTATGGATAGCAAGCTGGTCCAGCGGGTTGCGCAAATCCAGCAATCTCGGAGCTACGTGGGAACGTATTGTCCTCCCGTCAGATAACAGAAGCGCAATATCTCCGGATGATTCGCTGGGTCGGTATGTCATTGACCCCCGGCTGAATAACAACTTTCTCGTGTTTTCGGTTTTTGCTCAGGACGATACTACTCTCTGGGCTGGTTCTGCAGGGGGTGTTAACAAGTCAACCGATGGCGGCAGGAGTTGGGTAAAGTTCTCAACCCTCAACCAGGTTTCTTCCATTCTCGGCAACTGGGTCATCGCTATCGCAGGACAGCAGCTCACCACTGGCTATCGTGTTTGGGTAACCAACTGGCAGGCTGACCTTGATCCGAACGAAGAGTTCGGTATCAGCTACAGTGATGATGGCGGACGCATCTGGAAGAATGCACTGCATGGCATCCGGGCATATTCTTTTGCATTCAAGGATTCAATTGTGTACGTGGCGACAGATGACGGGCTCTATCGATCCTCTGATGGCGGACTTTCCTGGAGTGGTTCCGGGACAATAATCGATGCCAACTCGCATCAACGATTAACCACTCGTACTTTCTTTTCTGTCGGCGTTATGGGGGACACGGTTCTTGCGGGCACCGGCGGTGGAATGGTCAAGACTATTGACAGTGAGAGCCAGTCGTTTGGAGAGACCTGGGAAATTCTCCGCACATATCAGGCCGTCGGAACTTCCGGAACAACATACGCCTATCCCAATCCTTTTTCGCCTGACGATGAAAGTGTCCGGTTACACTACGCAACGCAACTTCCTTCGGCATCGGTCACGGTCGAAGTGTTCGATTTTGGGATGCACAGGGTTCGCACCGTGATACGGGACGCACTCAGATCAGGATTTGCTGAATACGACGAACTCTGGAACGGGCGCGACGAGAACAATGTCCAAGTTGCGAATGGCGTGTATTTCTATCGCGTAGTTATCGACAATGGGGAGCCTGTCTGGGGGAAAGTGATGGTGTTGCAGTAGATGAGACCGTCAAGAAATATCGGATTGTTACTATTTTTGATGACTGTGTTTCAGGCCACTGACGCCAACGCGCAAATTGGCGGGAAAGCAGGAGCGTTCAGTCGCATGGGCTTTGGGGCAAGGGGTATCGGCCTGGGAAACGCCATGACCGCAGTTTCTTCCGGTGATGTCGTTGGCTACTATAATCCTGCTGCACTGCCATTTGCGCCGGAGAGGAACGTCGCTGCCACATTTGGCATCCTCTCACTCGACAGAAGACTCAATTTCCTCAGTTTTACTCAACCGTTGCGCCCTTCCGCAGGGCTTGCATTCGGCATCATCAACTCCGGAGTAAGTGACATTGACGGTAGAGACTCCGATGGAGAGCCTACCGGAATGCTGAACACATCAGAGAACCAGATATTCCTCGCATTCGCCAATCAATTCAAGGGCGGGTTGAGTATTGGCATCAACATCAAATTGTACTATCACCGATTGTACACAGATGTCACCTCAACCACAGTCGGGGTGGATTTCGGAGCCATGCTTAAGCTCACAGATGCTCTCACGATCGGAGCGTGTGTTCGGGATGTCAATTCCCAATATAAATGGGATACCTCCGAGCTCTATGGACAGTCCGGCAACACAACTAATGACAAGTTTCCACTTCTTTACTCTTTCGGCGCATCATACAACCTTCCGGATAGCATCGGGCTGCTTGCCGCTGATGTTGAGGCAAGCAATCAAAGCACGCTCATCGTCCGCGCCGGCATTGAGGCTCCCCTGCTTCCTGAGTTGACTTTGCGCGCGGGTATCGACCGGATGGACATCAGGGACAAGGGAAATGGTGTAAAGCCGTCGTTTGGATTCACGGTGCGCAAGGGGATGGGTGATTGGATTCCAGCACTCAGTTATGTCTATGTTATAGAGCCGTTCTCCTCATCAGGAATACATTTGATTTCACTATCAGTGGTATTGTAATGACAAAAACAAACGCGATATTGGTCTGTTTGCTATTTTTGGGCATCCAACATTCCAAAGCGGGTGCGGGGGGATCGGGATTTTCGTTCCTTACACTTGGAATTTCCGGACAGGGTGTTGCCATGGCTGATGCGGTTGGAGCACACACCTCAGGAGCAGCAGCCACGTTCTACAATCCGGCCGGGCTCGTTCACGATGGAACTGCACACCCGGGCACCCAACTGTTATTCATGCACAAAGAGTGGATCCAGGACTCCCGTACACAATTCCTCGGCGCCAGTGTACCGATCGGGGATGAAAGCTCTCTGGGTATTTCGCTGAACAATACGACTGTATCAGACATTGAGATACGCACCAGACCCGGTCCCTCTGAAGGGACGTTTACGTCACGTAATTTCTCTCTGGGTTTGTCATATGCACAACGGCTCAACGACGACCTCACGGTTGGCATCACAGGAAAATTCCTTTATGAGAAGCTGTTAGTGGATGAAGCTTCCGGGTTTGCGCTGGATTTCGGCTCGCAATTTCAGACACCGATAGAAGGGCTTGCGCTCGGTGTGACAATCGCAAACATCGGCAGCGTCAGTGAACTCCGTTCCGAGAAGTCCTCCTTGCCATCATATATGAGAATTGGTCCGTCATTCAGAATCGACTTGCCTGACATCTCGTCGAAGCTCCTTTTTGCCTCTGATGTGATTCATATATTTCCTGACGGTCTATCGTTGGTGGGTTTCGGCGGAGAGATCGTGTTCCAGGAAATGGTTGCGATACGCACCGGGTATCAACTCGGCTACGAGGCGCGGGGGTTCTCAACAGGAGGGGGAATTACCTACGGGGTGTTTACGCTCGACTATGCATTCGCCCCGCTCACTTATGATCTTGGCAGCAGCCATACTATTGCCCTTGTACTGAATTTGTAGCCGCGAGGGGACTGTCAGTCTCTGTGCAGCAGATAATACCTTGGAGTTTTTCTTTGAGTGAATTTTATTGCAGGGCCGGGATAGTGAAACATGTTCAAGGTTTTCTGCACAAGCAACAGGTCTTGATTACCAGTTGTAAATGACTCGAGGTTAATGTCAAAACCAATAACTGCTTCACGCCTGCTCCCCCGATCGTCAACACTGTATCCTACCGCAATCTGGAGAAAATCCGGCCAGTACGTTTGTAACGCCTCAGGTAATAAGTTATCGATATTCACCGCAAGCCAGTATGTGTGCGCATCGTAGTGTTCGGTGAACCGCGGTGGAAACCTGTACCCATCCCGTGGGACATAACTCCACTTGAGGTTGAAATCTTTGAGAACAGGAAACTTCGTTTGCAGGATTCCATAACCAACGCCGCTCAAGTTAAAGAGCAAGTCTTGATAGTCAAAGCCAAATTCGCTGACCCCATCCCCGATCTCAATTGAAAGAGCAAAGAACGTAGAAGTCCCGGCTGCCCACCACAACGCGGTTGATTCATCGTGTCCGCCCCACACCATGATATTGCGGAAGGTGTGAAAATAGAAGTAAGACGTGAACAGGTGGCCGGCTTTGTCGATGCCAAGAGAAGATCCGCCGAGCCAGCCCTCGGCGTGAAACGTAAACGGCTTCGATGCATCCTTCCACCATGCGTAATACGAATCCACAAGTGAACCGACAAGCAGGCCACCGACAAGGACATTGGAAACGACTTTGCGTCCGGATAGTTCTTGTGTCTGCTCAACACCATCCCTGACGCACAGTGAATCCATCGCAAAACCCCGGTACGGAGCAACAACTACAAGAAGCCAGAATGTAATCTTCTTCATCAGGTTTGCTAGAGGTCGATATAGAGTGAAATGAGATCAGCGGTTTCCTTCTGATCAAAGAGCTGTCCGCGGTCGTCAAACCCTCTGCGATGGGTGTACGCAATGCGCAATGAGGATGGGCCTCTCGAAAATAGAGAGACACCTACCTGATAACTTTGCGTGCTCCCCCACCCTACTTCTTGTTTAAGTTTGATGTCAACAGCGCCGTAGACAGATGCAAAGTTCGTTACTTGCCAGCCTGTACTCTCGACACCGCACTGGACCAACCATCTCTTGTCAATCACCGGCTCGTTATGGTAATTGAAAATTATGGACGCGTACGTTTTCACTGCTTCCACCGGCGTGTACCACCATAGTCCGGCAAGCACATAGTCCTTCACAGAGGAAATCGAGGTCTTCCCAAGCTGTTCAATGCCATCATCGGCGTAATGCGAACTGATATGACCGTATGCGGCGCGAACAGCAAAGGAGTCTATGCGCAAGTCAACCGGAAAGTCAATGCGATAATCCACGGTGTGCACACTGATGTGTCCCGGTGTCTTGATAATGCGATTGAACACCGTCGCTCCCACACTCAACTGAATTACCGATGGCACGTGTGCCTGTACAAGTGGCAGCGAGCCACCAATGGCACCAATCCAATCTCTATTGTTGGTGACGCGGGAAAGTGAAAGCTGATGAGCAAGAGCATCCGCACGGAAGGTGTGAAAAATCTTCCTGTCAGGAAACGTCGTGAGCGAAAAATCCTGAGACTGAGCTATCTGGACCAGGAATAGGAGTGGAACGAGGATTCTATGCATGCTTCTTTATAGTGCGTTCCCCGTGAACCTTTTGGAATTCCATCACATGACCGACGATAGCATCCAGGTCTACCATCTGTATGCATTCAAGATTATACGGGCACTCTTTCTTCCAGCACGGAGAGCACGCCAGACCATCAGGAATGAGTTTCACCCCGTTGTCAAAGAGGTCGATCTCCGTCCAGCAACTTACGCCAAACCAAACGATCACATGTTTCTGCAACGCAATTGCGGCATGCATACCGAAGGAATCTCCAGAGACAACAATGTCGCAGAGATTGATGTAACAAAGTCCCCGACGTACCCCTTCTGTCGTTGGAGTGTTGATGACAGCATCACCCGCCTGTCGGCTTATCTCTGCGTTTCTGAGTGTATCCTCAGGGCCGCCAACGAGCATAAGCCGCAACCCGGGCTGCAATGACAACCTCCGAATGAGTTGAACATGCTGTTCAATGGTCATCTTCTTGTTCGGATATAGTTCGGAGCATCCCGTGTTGAAACCTACAACAATGGTATCCTCATGTATGCCAGCAATTTGCCGGTATTCTTCGCAATAGGATTTTTCTGGGCCAGACAAATATACAGAATATCGATCACGCTGGTACTTGAGCTTGAACTGTTCACACTGAAGTTGCGGGACGGTTTTCTGATTAACACGGAATTTCAGGCGGTCATCGAGTCCGAGAATATAATTTTCCTGGGATTCCTTGTTCAAAGGAACTATGGCCCCGTTCTTGTTCAACCCAAAACCGAGTTTCATCTTCGATTTCAGGGTGTTGGTGAAAGCACATGAACGCTGGGATTTGTCGACATTCAACACAACGTCGAATTTCATTTGCTGTAGCACAAGCCAGCTTTCCGGTTCCCAGGAATATACACGGTCAATGAGCGGATTGTGAGCGAGGAGTGGCGCGGCATTCTTGAGTGTGATCCAGTAGATGCGACTTTTCGGGTACTTTCTTTTCAAGGGGGCGAGAATACTGGCGGTCACCAGTACATTACCCATAGCATCAAGGTTCACAATAAGTATCCTTGTCCCTATGGGCTCATTGTCAACACATTCCCGGTAACAGCGAGTATCAGGAAAGCAGGGCTTATAGCCGGTGAAGTGTTTACATTCAGGAATCCGGAGTGCAACAGCTTGTAATCGTTTTTTCATTCCAGGCGGATATTGTTTTTCTTCACGAGCTTTTGAACGGCTGCGTACACCTCATCAACCGAGAGTTCACGCATACAGGGATGAGCTATCGGGCAGGCTGTCAGGTTACAGCCAAGGCACTTCACAGACTCATTTCGCACCGTAAGGTGGGAATTCCCATAGGGTCCCTGCAACAGAGGATTCGTCGGGCCAAAGATACCCAGCACCGGAGTACCAACAGCAGCAGCTATGTGCATCGGGCCGGAATCATTACTGACAACAAAAGCACATCGCTTGAGCAACGCCCCGAGTTGTTGCAGCGTTGTTTCGGGCGGAATATGCAAATGATGTTTAGCCATTGACTGCACTTGCTGCACTTCTGCGAGTTGGCCGGGACCCCATGTGAGGAGGATAGCAACATTCATTGTCCCGGCAATGCGATCCGCAAGTTGTGCAAAGTGCTCCAGTGACCACCGTTTTGTGTACCACCCGCCGCCAGTGTTCAAAGCAACCAGCGGGATTCCTTTACGCGCTATGCTTTCAACATATGCGCGGATGTATGATTCATGTTCATGAGCGATGGGAAAGTAGAGATTACGGTCTTGAATAGCAATACCAATACGTTCCAACGCGTCGAGATTAAACTGCGTGTTGTGTACTTCCCCACCTCTTGGCTCAACCACAATGTTGTAGGCATACGTTCTTCCTTTGAATCTATACCCTACCCTGTACCGTGCGCCGCTGAGTCGTGTGACCATCGCTGTTCGCGGATTCCCAAACAGATCAATGACAAGATCATATCGCCGGCTTCGCACGAACCGGATGAGTTGTATACCACTCATTGTCCCACGATCGAACACAAGGACGTTATTGACATCCGGGTTGTGTTTGACGATATCCAGACTGGGAGGCTCTGTCAGGA
The DNA here is from genome assembly GCA_964538485.1 of uncultured Chitinophagales bacterium. Lineage (GTDB taxonomy): Bacteria > Bacteroidota > Ignavibacteria > UBA10030 > UBA6906 > JBJXHC01. The sequence goes on from CAZIHJ010000008.1 coordinate 31,966, forward strand.
ATTCCAACCCAGCATCCGGAAAGGAGAGACGAAGGTTCCTGAGCACAATCGTCGAAAGGAGAACATCTCCGATTGCTCTTAGCTTTATTACAAGTATCTTCCTGATGAATTGAGAATCAATCACACCTTTGCCATGATATTATCAAGAAGCATGAAGTCGTGGTTCGCTTTGGAATCAGATCGCTTTCTTTTCGACGTGACTGTTTTCCCTTCGAAGGAACAGGAAGCAAAGAGCGGGCAAGTGTCGCAGGCGGGATTGTTCGACCTGCATACTGATCGCCCAAACCTTATGAGGTTTGTATGGAAGGTGTACCCCTTGTTCCGTGGGAACAACGACCGCATTTGATCGAACGTCTTATCCGGAGAACTCGTCCGGACAAAACCGAGCCGATTACAGATTCGGTGGACATGCGTATCCACCGGAAAGATATCTCTCCCCATGGAAAACAGAAGGACGCACGAGGCCGTCTTCACTCCCACACCTGGCATTGAAGTCAGTTCCTTGATCACCTGATCGTCATCCGACGCGTGCAAGTCGGAGAGATCATACTTCCCGAATCTCTCCTTCACCCTCAGAAGTGTCTGTTTGATTCGGGCAGACTTCTGATTCGCCATTCCACCAACACGGATGGCTGCCCGTATTTGGGGCAGGCGCGCGACGGCAAGAGACTCCCAGGTACGAAACCTCGCCCGAAGACCATGATATGCCCGATGGCTGTTTTTGTCGTTGGTGTTCTGTGAAAGAATGGTTGCAATCAGCATCTCGAGAGGCGTTGGCAGTTGTGCAGGTTGGCGGGGTACTCCAAGGTGGCGTTCCAAGACGAGGGCAGCCCTTGCAACCCTGGAGCGAAGGACAGATGCCTCGCTACGAACCATGGGAAATTGTTTCAAAGATCCCCTGTAGTTCAGTGGACTCGAAAAACTCTGCATGGAGGCGATTGAGTGCTTCAGGAATCTGACTGTCGTCCATCACAAGAGTGATGTTGGAGTCGGATCCTCCGAATGAAATCATCGTGATATTGATTGAAGCAAGGGGACGAAACACCCGGTCGACAATCCCCCTTTGATTCCGTAACCCGGTCCCGACGAGACAGAGGCTTCCCTTGTTGTTGAATACGGTTACCTCTCCCAAGTCCTGAAGGTCATGGAGAACATTCTCACCACTGAGATTCTGTTCAAAGGCAATCGAAATGCTATACTCAGAAGTAACAATCAGGCCCGCCGGGATATTATGTCGGTTGAGAACATTAAATATACCCTCCCAAAACATGTATTGATTGAGTCTTTTCCGTGGAATAATATTCATGACCGCGATTTTGCTTTTGTATGCAATAGACTTAAGAACTGCCGAAGCGGAATCAGATTGGGAACCAACCCATGTTCCTGTACTTCCCTCTCGCTTTGAGTTCAGGATCTGGACGGGAATGCCTTTCTCAAGCACGGGCAGCATTGTGTTCGGATGCAATACCTTTGCTCCAAAGTACGACAATTCAAAAGCTTCAGAAAAACTCATCCTATTTACCTTACGAGGAGAACCTACAACTCTTGGATCGGCAGTCAGAATCCCATCGACATCCGTCCAAATCTGGACACGTTCAGCGTGGATTGCTGCTCCGATGATCGAAGCGGAATAGTCTGAGCTCTCCCGACCCATCGTCGTGTATGCGCCTTCATGGGTGACACCAATAAAACCCTGTGTGACTGGTACCTGACCATTCTTGACCATTGGAACCACAATGTCATGCAGGTGCTTTTGAACCTCTACCATAATCGGCTCCGCCTGTCCGAAATGCGCGTCTGTCACCATGAACTCACGGGCGTCTGTCCACACGGCATCGACTCCCGCTTCACGAAGGGCTGCAGCGACTATCCGCGATGAGAGCCGCTCACCATGTGAACATATGGCATCTTTTGACCGGGGGGTTAGCTCACGGAGAATGGAGATGCCTTTGATAATATCCTTGATTTGATTCAAGTGATCAAAAAGGATCTGTTCCAAATGACTGGCAGTTTCACGAGAGTTGATCAGGTTGTCAATAATCCTCGTATGCCTTTCAAAAAGGCGTGTGACTACGGAAACGGCATCTGTCTCTCGGCCTGCCGCGGCGGTGTTCGCAGCGAGTTCAAGCTCATTAGTGGCTTTTGCAATAGCGGATATAACAACAATCGGTTGGTGCTCAAGGTGGGCCTTCACGATGCGAATAACATTCGACATGGCTTTCGCATCCTCATTCGAGGTCCCGCCGAACTTCATGACAATCATGACAAATGATCCTTACCGTTGGCGGAGATGGTACAAACTGTTGAAAAATGTATGGATTCGTGTGTGCAGAAGCAAAAGCGAGGGCGCAAGCAGCTTACTGTGTTGGAAATTCCATCGCAAATTCTTGCGTACGATCTACCATCACGTGGGGAACATTTTTGGCTTGGTTTTGGTTGATGTATTGTGTATATTGAATTGTAATCAGATGCAAAGGGAACGTTACACATGAAGAAAATCGCAGTCAATGTGTGCAGGGATTGCGGAAATCAGTTTCGAGGTCAAACCGGTTCATATCGTTGCCCCGATTGCAGGAAGAAAGAGATTCAGTACAAGCAACAACGGGAAAAGATGCGTCGCAGTTTGCCTTTCTATCTGAAGACCGATATCTGACCTAGCACGCACAATTTTTGAATGCCTTCCTCTTAACTGGGGAGGGCATTCATGTTTTAGCCCCTGTTTCCAACCCGATTGTCTCTCAACCCACCATTTACCCGACCACGGTTCAACAATCACATCAATACCGGGTCGCATAATCGCTCATCGTCAGGGCAAACAAGATGATGATCCAGAAGAAACCGGCACACGCAAACACCCACGTTAATCGTGTACTGTACCGTACATGCATGAAATAGAGAACAACAAGAACTGCTTTCACGACAGCAATCGTGAGTGCAACGAAGATATTCAAGTTTCCCAAATCGACATACGCTGCAGCCACGGTGAGGACGAAGAGGCCAAATAGAGCGGAAGCAACTTTGTAGTATGTTTTTTTGGGAATGATCATGGGTTTATGCGTGAACGTGAATGAGATACAGTAACGGATACAGGAATATCCAGACAATATCCACGAAGTGCCAGTAGAGGCCAAAAATCTCAACCGGTTGGTAATACTCTGCGGTATACCTTCCCCGTGAGGCATGGACTATCATGATTCCAAGAATCACCATCCCGATGATCATGTGCAAGGCATGTATCCCCGTCATTGCAAAGTACAGGGTGAAGTAAATTTGGGCGCTCTGTGCGTATGGGCCTTCGAACTGAAAAGCCGGTCCGGGAAACAACCCCTCATGAAATTTATGGGAGTATTCAAAGCTTTTGATGCCAAGGAATACAATTCCAAGCAACAGTGTGAAAACCATGAATCTCACCGTCTCTGATTTCTTTCCCTCTTGCGCGGCGTGAACACCCAGTGCCATTGTGAGACTGCTCCCGAGCAACACAAAGGTGTTGATTGCACCGAGCAGCACGTTCAGCTTCTGACTTGCAACGGCAAACATCTCAGGATTGGCAGAGCGATAGACAAGATAGGAAATAAACAACCCGCCAAAGAACAGCACCTCGGTGGCAAGGAAAGCCCACATGCCGAGCGTGGCGGTTTCGCGTTGCTGATGCATGTCCTCAAAATGGTGGGCTACATTTGAACGCGAATCACGCACGAGGGGCACTCTCCTCCGGATAGGCATACGGTTCTTCAGTGACAATAGGAACCTTGTCAAAATTGTGTGTTGTCGGGGGCGAGAGTGTCTGCCACTCCAGCCCTGTTGCATTCCAGGGATTCGGACCAACGTACTTGGGTTTTCGAAGGGACCAGAGGAGATATATCATCGGGATCAGATACCCAAGCCCAAGAATCGAAGCCCCTGCCGTAGACATGACATTTAAGACCTGAAACTCATCCGGATAGACGTAATACCGGCGAGGCATGCCGAGATGGCCCAGAATAAACTGTGGAAAGAACGTCAGGTTGAAGCCGACGAACAAGATCAACGCGGAGAACTTTGCCCACGCCTCGTTATACATTCTCCCAGTGATCTTGGGCCACCAGAAATGTATTCCGGCAAGGTATCCCATCACGGCACCACCAACCATGATATAATGGAAATGCGCAACAACAAAGTATGTGTCGGTGAGATGAACATCGGTTGCAAGGGAGGCAAGGAACAGTCCGGTCAATCCACCGATCGTAAACAGTCCGATAAAGCCGAATGCGTACAGAACCGGCGTGCGGAACTCGATTGTCCCCTTATACAATGTCGCCGTCCAATTGAACACCTTGATTGCGGATGGGATAGCAACGACGAAACTCAACGCAGAGAAGACCATGGCAGCATACACAGACTGACCGCTCACGAACATATGATGGCCCCACACAAGAAACCCGAACACCGCAATTGCCATCACCGCAAAGGCCATGAAGTTATAGCCGAATATTCGTTTGCGGGCAAAACACGTCACTACTTCGCTGACCACTCCCATTGATGGCAACACCATGATATACACAGCGGGATGGGAGTAGAACCAGAACAGATGTTGAAAGAGAATCGGATCGCCTCCGAGCGCCGGATCGAAAATCCCGGCTCCAGCCACCCTTTCAAAACCGAGAAGGAAGAGTGTGATGGCGATGACCGGCGTTCCGAGAATGGTGATCACGCTTGTTGCATACATCGACCAGATGAATAACGGCAACCGGAACCACGTGAGTCCCGGAGCCCGCATCTTGTGAATTGTGGCGATAAAGTTCATCGCTGTGAGGATGGTTGAGAATCCGGTAATAAACAACCCGACAACCACGGGGACGACATTCGTGAGCGCGTACGAACTGCTGTACGGTGTGTAGAACGTCCATCCCGTGTCCACCCCACCCGTTATCATGACAACAAGGGTGATAATGCCGCCGACATTGTAGACATACCAACTCAGAAGGTTCAGTCGCGGAAAGGCAAGGTCCCGTGCCCCGATCATCATCGGGACAAGGAAATTTCCCAGTACGGCCGGAATCGACGGGATCAGGAAAAAGAAGATCATCGAGATCCCGTGCATCGTAAAAAGGCGGTTATACGTTTCCGCAGTGACAATATCCCCCTGCGGCGTCATAAGTTCAAGACGCAACAATACAGCAAAGAAACCACCAATGAAAAAGAAGAAGGTAATAGAGATGAGGTACAGAAGGGCAATACGCTTATGGTCCACAGTAAGTAACCAGGAGCGGACGCCGTACCCCGCGTGGATATAGTCGTCATGACTATGTATTGGATTACTGTTCATTCTGTCTTCCCCGTGGCTGCAACCTGTTCCACTCCAAGCGACTTCACATACTCAACAATTTGATTAAGCTGTTCCTGGTTAATCTGGTTCTTGTACGTTGGCATCATTGGCTGGTAGCCCTCGACGAGTTTTGCGTTCGGATTGAGAATGGATTCCCGAATGTACTCTTCACTGGCCACAGTTGTTTCCCCTGAAGCAAGCTTCACCTGTTTACCGAATAGCCCGGTGAGGGCCGGACCGCGTTGCGTCGGACCGGACTTGTGACAGGTCTGGCAGCCATTCTGCTGGAACAACTGTTCACCGGACATCGCCATCGTTGTCCCTGCTCCGGAGAGCCACCGCTCATAGTCCGATTGCTCCATCACTACCACTTTCCCGATCATTCCCGAATGCGAAGTCCCGCAGTACTCGGCACAAAACAGATGATACTCGCCGGACTTTGTTGCTTCGAACCATTGTGTCGTGTACCGCCCCGGTAGTACATCCTGTTTGATGCGAAACGCCGGGATATAGAAACTGTGAATTACATCCTGTGATGTCATGATCAATTTCACGGGCTTCCCAACCGGTACATGGAGTTCATTGATCTCCCGATTTCCTTCAGGGTGTTGTATCTTCCACATCCATTGCTTCCCCACAACGTAAATCTCCATGGCTCCGGGCGGGGCAACGTGCATATCAAAATACACTTTCGCTGTCCAAGTGAAGATACCGATACTAATGAACAGCGGGATAATAGACCAAGCGAGTTCCAGCTTAAGATTATCATGCTGTGCACCCTCGCGCGATGACTTCGACCCCTTGCGATAGCGTATAGCTGAATACACAAGACCAACGACAATCAGCAGACTAAAAAACAGACTAATCATCACAAGAGTATAGTACACCGCATCCACATCGTTGGCTACGGTAGACGCTCTGTCAGGTAGTAAGGGAAAACTCCACATATCCGTACTCTTGGCCTAAAGTTGTGCCGGTTTGAGAGACCTCTTCCGGTCACGCCGGAAATTCACCACCATATATCCGCCCAGAAGGAGTATCGCAAGCACTCCGCCACCACGCAGCAGATTCGACACCATCACTCCATATTTCCCGGTCAACGGATCATAGTGATAGCAGAGCAACAGCAGCTTGTCCACCGGTGTCCCGATTTTGTTTTCAGCGGCTTCCATCAACGAGAAACGCAAATCTTTTGCGGCGTATTCAATCCCATACAAATACCGCGCGAGCTTGCCTTTAGGGGTTGCGACCATGATTCCACTGGCGTGGGCAAACTGGCCTGTTTCTTCGTCAAACATATAGCGAAACCCGATCGCTTCGGCGAGGCGCGTGATGGATTCCTGATCACCCGTGAGGAAATGCCACCCTTTTTCGGTCCCGGGACGTTCGTACGCCTCGATATACTGGGCCTTTTTTTCCGCAGCCAGCTCGTGACCTTCACGAGGATCAATGCTCACCGTGAGCACATCAAACTCCGTTCCCGCTGTGAAGTTAATCGTCTTAAACGTCTCGACCATCCCATTCAATACTTGGGTACACAACATGGGACACTTGTAATACACGAGAGAAATAATAACCGGTCGTGAACCAAAATATTCCGAAAGGATGACCGTTTTCCCCTCCTCATTCCTGAACTTCAAATCAAGAGGGATCTGCTCATTCAATCTCTGGTCGATACCGACCTCCTTAAATGCCCGGGCCCCTCCATTTGTCTGGCCGATCAACGGATTGGCCTGCCCGAAGGAAGCTGTTGTAATACAGCATACCATGAACGCATATCCCAAGACCTTCACACTCATTGCCCTGATCCCTCTCTCGCCGGAAGACCATGTTCCACCGCCAATTTCATTGCCTGCTCAATGGGCACCCGGACAATTCCGGAGTCCTTGTTTACCCATGCATAGCTCGTCAACACGGAATCTTCGCTTCGTCGGATCATCAAGAGTGTATCGCGAGGACTTGGTTGGAGTTGCGGAATCTGTTGTGGAGTCATGCTTTCCGGAGCGGCGAATGTTCCGGGATGTGCACCCGGATTCTCAGATTGTTCTGTAAACACCCTGAACGCTATGAATGAAATGACCAACCCCGCTACCATTACACCAAGTAATGCAATCCCTGTTACCATCAAATTCTTGAAGTTTGCATCGCTTGTCTCGTGGCGACGTGCAATCGAGTCATCAGGAGAATGTTCGTGGAGTTGATCAGTCATGCTCAATGTCCCTCCGTTCCATCAAAACGCGGGTCATGCAATGGCAAAAGCGGTTTTCCCTTCAGTTGCCAGATAAACACGGTAATCCACAAGCCCCCGATGGCAATTGGCGCAATAATATCGAGCCAGTGAATGCGTACATGGTTGTGGCTGAATGCTGGAATGATAAGCCAGAATAGATCGACCAGGCGCATGACAAACACGGCTCCGGCAATTTTAGCCAGTGTCCCAAGCGCCCGTTTTGTCCTTCGTGAAAGAAGGAGTGCGAACGGCACAAAGAAGTGTCCGAGAAGCAGAATCAGTGCAATGACATTCCAACCGGTGCCAAGTCGACGGATGTACCAGAAGTTGTCTTCCGGCAGGTTGCCGGACCAGATGATCAGGAACTGAGAAAATGCCATATACGCCCAGAGGACGGTAAAGGCCATCATTAAATTTCCGAGGTGATGGATGTGCCGCGTCGTCAGGACTTCAGAAATGGGCTCGCGTTTTCCCAGCATGGCAATCATCATGATGGAAAACGCCAGCGTTGTGAGCACCGAACCGACGATCAATTGCATTCCGTAGATGGTCGAGTACCATTCCGGTTCAAGCGACATCATCCAGTCAACCGAGGCAAATGATACGGTGAGCACAAACAACACCATCGCCGGTCCACTGAATATCTTCATCTTTCTCATGATTGTCGAATCGGCAGTACGATCTTGCTTCAAGGACATACCGCTGAGCCAGAACGCAATACCAATCCACAAAGCAAAATAGATCACCGCGCGTGCGATAAAGAAAGGAACGTTCAGATATCCTGCCTTGTGGTGTACAACATGGCTCGATTCCACGTATTCATGATCCGTCCAGGGAAAAATATCCTGCATGCCGATCAAAATGGGAATAAAGAGCAACGCCATCAACGCCATTGTGCGGGATCCCGATTCGACGATCCGTTGAATGACATTTCCCCAGTGGCCGGACACAAGATGATGGAGAATCAGAATACCCAGGCAGCCGAGACTCAATCCGAACCACATCAACCAACCGTAGAGGTACGACTGGAAGAACTGGTGCGTGGACATGAGAGCTCCAGCCGCCAGCATCAACGCGCCTACAGCGCCCACCACAGTGGCACGCTGCTGAATACTGTTAAACTTCGGACGGAGTGCGTCTACGTCATTCATTTCATTGACTCCGTCATCCTCTGCTGTTCCGTTTGTGACAGATCATTGAATCCCACTCTGCGGCTCAGTTGCAGCGCCCGGATGTACGCAACAATTGCCCAGCGATCGTGGACCGGCACACTGGCGGCATAGCTGTACATTCTCCCGAATCCGTTGGAAATCACGTCAACGTAGTAGCCCGCAGGTTTTGTTCTCACACTATCAGCGTGGAATGAATTCGGCTGAGGAAAGCCCCGCAGGACAATCATTCCCCTCCCATCTCCCAGTCGCCCGTGACACGGGGCGCAAAAGGTCGTGTACCTGTTCTGGCCCCGGTTCATTATATCGGCGGTAACGGGAAAAGGAAACTGGTCTGCAAATTGCCCGTTCACCTTTCCCGTGAACAGCAGTTCATCCTCACGAAGGAAGCCGCGGGCGATTGTCCCTTCCGGAAGCATGCGCGATGTCTGGCGGTCGGCATAATACTTACTCTCTTCCAGCGGCTTCACACGAGCCCGATCTGCCATGTCATTGCAGCCAACCAAGAGAATCATACTCACAACAGCTATGGCAGCCAGGCCGTTCATAGATCAACCACAAATATGTTTGCAGGTTTCAAACTCTCAAGAAATTGTCGTGTTTCTTCATTATTGAATTTCGGATCCGTCGCTTCAATACAGAGAAAGAACTTGTCCCTGCTTGCCATAGCGAAGCGGTCGACATTAAACACCGGGTGCACCGGCCTCGGAAGGCCGTTCCTAAAAAACACTCCAACAAATGTTCCGAGAGCAGCAAACAAGATTGTCATTTCAAACGTAATGGGAATCCACTGAGGCCAGCTGTTGAGCGGCCGGCCGCCGATATTCAACGGATAGTCAAATCCCATTGAGTAATACTGCATGAAGAACCCGGTCAGGCAACCCGCAATGCCGCAGCAGAGGACAAATAGGGAGAGCTTTGTGTGTTTGATGCGCAATGCGTCCGTCAATTCTTCCATCGGGAAGGGTGTGTATGCGTCCATCTTGCGGAACCCTGTCTCGCCCGCCTTCCTTGCCGCGGCGAGTATCTCTTCCGGAGAATCGAATTCTGCCATCAGCCCGTATATGTCCGGCTTCTTCATCCTATCCCGCATCCGCGCTCGTGTCGATCGTTCTTCCCTTCCACGGCAGGAGATGCTTGATCTCAAAGATCGATATCATGGGCATAACCCGGATGAAGAAATACATCAGCCAGACGAACAACCCGATTGTTCCGATGTACAAACCGATTTCCCAAATCGTCGGGGAATACATATCCCACGATGACGGCAGAAAATCCCTGTGCAGACTTGTCACGATAATGACAAAGCGTTCCAGCCACATGCCGATGTTCACAATGATGGCAATAACAAGAAGGACCATCGGGGTTGTACGTATCTTCTTTGACCAGAGCAGTTGCGGCACCAGGCCGTTGCAGAAAATGAGAGCGGCGTATGCCCACCAATACGGACCGGTAATGCGATTGTGCATCATGAATCCCTCGTACTCGCTTCCGCTGTAGTATGCAAAGAACAACTCCATCATGTAGCCATAGAATACAATCAATCCTGTCGCAAGCATGATCTTTGCCATGTAGTCGAGGTGACGATCAGTGACGAACGCTTCAAGATGATACATCTTGCGTGCAGGAATCATCAGCGTCAATACCATTGCAAAACCCGAGTAGATAGCTCCGGCAACAAAGTACGGTGGGAAGATCGTCGCATGCCAGCCGGGCAACAAGCTTGCGGCAAAGTCAAAGCTCACGACGCTATGAACGGAGATAACAAGTGGCGTGGCGAGTCCGGCAAGAAGCAAGTATGCAGTCTCATAGCGATGCCAATGCTGTGTTGATCCTCTCCATCCCATTGACAACACGCCATAAATCTGCCGCTGCCATTTTTTCTTTGCCTTGTCACGCATCGAAGCAAGATCCGGGACAAGGCCGACAAACCAGAACAGGAACGACACGAGGAGATATGTCGAGATGGCAAAGACGTCCCAAACAAGCGGACTCCGGAAGTTCGGCCACATGGCCATGGTGTTGGGATACGGTGCGAGCCAGAATGCCAGCCACGGACGACCGAGATGGAAGATCGGAAACATCGCGGCGCAGATAACGGCAAAGAGCGTCATCGCTTCGGCAAACCGGTTGATTGCATTGCGCCAGTGTTGATGCAAAAGCAATAACACTGCCGAGATCAGGGTTCCTGCATGACCAATACCAATCCACCAGACAAGATTGGTGATGTCGAACGCCCAGCCGATCGGATTGTTCAACCCCCAAACACCAACCCCCTTGAGAAGCAGCCAACCAACCGACACAAGAAACACCACAATCAACACCGAGGTGATTCCCAGCGTGATCATCATCCCCTTCGGGGTTTTCCGCTCCAGCACTGTTCCGCTGATATGATCCGTAATGGAAGCATACGTCTGATCCGGAGCGACAAGCGGCTCGTGAACGGCAATACCTTCCCATTTCTGTTTCTTCTCCACGCTATCCTGCCTGTTCCGGGTTTGCGAGTTCGGGATTGGGGTTGGTAAGTTTCGCCAGGTACGACGTACGGGGTTTGGTGTTCAACTCTGCGAGCAATCCGTAGTCTCGTGGATCCGCTTTCAGCCGTGCTACCTGGCTCTTCTTGTCGTTGATATTGCCGAATGTGATTGCCTCCGCAGGGCAAGCAGACTGGCAGGCCGTTTTCACTTCACCATCACGGATTTCCCGATCTTCCTTCTTCGCTTCAATTCTTGCCGTACTGATTCGCTGTACGCAATACGTACATTTCTCCATCACACCACGGTTCCGTACAGTCACGTCCGGGTTATGCATCATCTGGTAGGTTTCGGTCTCCGTGTCGGAGTATTGGAGGAAATTAAAACGTCGCACTTTGTACGGGCAGTTGTTTGCACAATACCGCGTTCCAACGCAGCGATTGTAGGTCATGACGTTGAGACCTTCGGAATCATGTGAGGTCGCAGCAACCGGACACACAACTTCGCACGGGGCATTCTCGCAATGTACGCACGCTACGGGCTGGGTGCGGACTTCTGGATTGTCGAGACCTCCTTCATAGTATCTATCAATCCTAATCCAGTGCATCTCGCGTCCGTTGGCAACCTGTTCCTTCCCAACCACGGGGATATTATTCTCCGACTGACACCCTATGACACAAGCGTTGCACCCCGTGCATGCATTAAGATCAATGACCATACCCCAGGCATTGTCGTTATACTCAAACGGTGGATAGAGAGACTCTTCCTGCTTGGGACTGTGAGCCATCTCCTTCGCAAAATCAGGGTTGTCCTTAAATTCCGACACGGTTCCTGCCCTGATGATAGCCCGGCCCTCCATGCTGCTGTGATCCTGCGTGCACGCGAGCGTGTACGACTTACCTGTCTTTCGAATCTCAAGTCCAGATATAAGCCAGTCATTGGAATCTGATCGAAGGGCATTTGCATCTACCCCAACACCCGTCCCGACTTTCCCTGCACGCCAACGGCCATAACCAAGATGCAACGTCACGGCATCATCAGGATGGCCGACCCATATCCACACCGGCGCCTCAACGGTTTTGCCGTTCAATTTCAGTTCAACGATATCCTCGTTTTCGATCCCCAGTTTTGCAGCAGTTGCAGGACTGATATATGCGGCATTGTCCCATGTCAGTTTGGTGAGAGGCTTCGGAAGCTCCTGAAGCCAGCCGTTGTTCGCATATCTTCCGTCCCACACAGAGGGATCAGGACGGAAGTTGATTTCAATTCCCGACGCCGGCTGATTGAACTTCCACTCAACGGGTTGTAATGAGACTTGTTTTGCCGGGGATGCCGAGCCTGCCACAATGCCGTCATTCAACGAACGATTCCAGAATTTCTCAAAATCAAGCCCGGGGCGTTGGGCAGACCAGAACCCTCGAACAACATCGTAGCCCTTGCGTTCCGACTTGCCGAGGAGTTCCTCGGTGAGCTCATACACCGATCTGGTGTTGTAGAGAGGCGCAATGAGGGGCTGCATGATTGTGGCTGTACCATCAAATGCCCTTGCATCGGCCCACGACTCGAGTGAATGCGACTCCGGAATATGCCATGCACAACCGGCTGCTGTTTCGTCGTCGTACATTCCGAGATGAACACTGAACTTCACTTTGCCAAGCAACTCGGCAAATCGCTGACCTGCAGGGCTTGTGTACACCGGGTTGGCACCGAGAATAACCAACGCGTCAATGTTCCCGGTTTGCATATCGTTCATCAAGGAAGAGAATGATGCCGTATGGTTTTCCGCTCTCTCTTCAACGGGCCCGATATAGGTTACGGTCGTGCC